>CAYVAU010000001.1:0-63758 GCA_964448445.1 uncultured Thermodesulfobacteriota bacterium
GCCCCACACTCAGGGCAACGACCCCCTCGGATCCCGTTTTCCAGGACCCGGAACCCCCATCGTTTGATCAGCATGTGCCCGCAATTCCAGCAGTAGGTGTTCTCCCCCTCCTCTCCAGGGACGTTTCCGCAGTACACATATCTTAGACCCTCCTCGAGGCCGATCTCCCTTGCGCGTTTCAGGGTCGAGAGGGGGGTAGGGGGGAGGTGCAAAAGCCGGTAATCGGGATGGAAGGCGGTCACATGCCAAGGGATCTCGGGGCCAATGGAGCGTATGAAGCGGGCTATCTGCCTCAGTTCCTGCTCGGAGTCGTTCAGGGTCGGGATCAGTAGCGTCGTGACCTCGACCCATATCCCCAGTTCCCTCATCCGCCTTATGTTATCCAGGACCGGCTGAAGCCTGGCCCCGCATACCTCCCGGTAAAACTCCTCGTTCATGGCCTTAAGGTCGACATTGGCCCCGTCAAGATAAGGGGATATCATCTGCAGGGCCTCGGGGCTCATGTAGCCATTGGTGACAAAGAGATTCTTAAGCCCCCTTTCCCTTGCCAATCGGGAGGTCTCCAAGGCATATTCGAAAAAGACGGTGGGCTCGGTGTAGGTGTAAGAGATGCTTCTGCACCCCGTCCTTAGGGCCTCATCGACGATCCTTTCGGGAGGGACCTTCTCGCCGTAAATTTCCCCGCGATCCTTTGGGACCTGGGAGATGGTGTAATTCTGGCAGTGCAGGCACCGAAAGTTGCAGCCCACCGTTGCTATGGAGAAGGAGAGAGTTCCCGGAAGGAAGTGGAAGAAGGGCTTTTTCTCTATGGGATCGATGTTGGCCGAAACGAGCCTTCCGTAAACGAGGCTGTAAAGGGTGCCTCCCCTGTTTTCCCTCACCTGGCATATCCCCCGCTTTCCCTCCGGGATCACGCAGCGGTGATGGCAGAGGTTACAGCGGACCCTTTCCCCTTCGAGTTTCTCGTAAAGCAGGGCCTCCCTCATCCTGGATGAACTTATCACACGCTTTGGTCCTTTTCCAGCGCGCTTTACCGCCTCTGGGCTTCAGGATAAAATCCTCCAGATGGCGGGGGAGAAGCGCTTAAGGAAAACCCGCAACATCGGCTTTATGGCCCATATCGATGCGGGGAAGACCACCGTTACTGAGCGCATCCTCTATTACACCGGAAAGACCCACCGAATGGGGGAGGTGGATGAGGGTACCGCCACCATGGACTGGATGCCCCAGGAACAGGAAAGGGGCATCACCATAACCTCTGCCGTAACGACCTGTTATTGGCGCGATCACATCATCCAGATCATCGATACCCCCGGCCATGTGGACTTCACCATCGAGGTGGAGAGGGCCCTGAGGGTCCTGGACGGGGCCATCATCATCTTCAGCGCGGTGGAGGGTGTCGAGCCCCAATCGGAGACCGTTTGGTATCAGGCCTCAAGATATAGGGTCCCGAGGATCGCCTTCGTCAATAAGATGGACAGGGTTGGGGCGGATTTCTTCGGGACCCTGAAGCAGATGGAGGAGAAGCTCGGTGCGAATCCCCTGCCCCTTCAGATCCCTTGGGGCAAGGAATCCGACTTCCGGGGGGTCATCGACCTGTTGAGGATGAAGGGGATCCTTTGGGAGGACGAGCTTGGGGCCAGGTTCGTGGAGGTCGACATCCCGGAGGAGCTCCTCCAGGAGGCGGAAGCCTATAGAGAAAGGCTCCTGGAGAAGGTGGCCGAAACCGATGAAGGACTCTTGGAGAAATACTTGGACGGTCAACCTATATCCGAAAGGGAACTCAAAGAGGCCATAAGGCGGGCGACGATAGACCTCAAACTGCAACCGGTTTTGTGTGGTGCAGCCTTGAGGAACAGGGGCATACAGCCCCTGCTTGATGCCATCGTCGATTACCTCCCCTCGCCTTTGGACATCCCCCCTGTGCGCGGCATAAACCCCCTGAGCGGTCAAGAGGAGGAGAGACCCCCTGATGAGGATGCCCCTCTATGTGCCCTTGCCTTCAAGATCATGATGGATCAGGGTAGGAAGCTCACCTATGTGAGGATTTATTCGGGCGTCCTTGAGGCGGGAAAGGAGGTTTACAACGCCTCGGTGGGCAGGAAGGAGAGGGTGGCCAGGATATTTGAGATGCACGCCAATTACAAAAGGCGCCTAGATCGCGCCAGGGCGGGGGAGATAGTGGGCCTTTCGGGGCTCAAGGAGACCCTCACGGGTCATACCCTCTGCGATCAGGCTCATCCCATCCTCCTTGAGCCCATCCAGAGCTACGAGCCGGTGATATCTGTGGCCGTGGAACCCAAATCGAGCCAGGACCAGGACAAGCTCGGACAAGCCCTGGAGAAGATCTCCGAAGAGGACCCGACCTTCAAGGTCAAGTACGATGACGAGACCGGACAGACCATCATCTCCGGCATGGGGGAGCTGCACCTGGATGTGATCATCCGGAGGCTAAAGGATGAATATGGTCTTCAGGTGAACGTCGGAAAACCCCAAGTCGTTTACCGCGAGACGATAACCCAGGGGGCAGAAGTGAAGGTGGAGTTCTCCAGGGTGATCGAAGGGGTCAGGCGCTTCGCCGAGGTGGAGCTTGAGCTTCTGCCCAATGAAAGGGGCAAGGGCGTAGAGTTCATACCCCTGCTCCCCGAAGACTTCCCCCAGGAGGCCCTTGAGGCGATAAGGGAAGGGGTAAGGGATGCAACCTCCATAGGGGTGATGGGCTATCCCCTGACCGATGTGAAGGTGATCCTCAAAGGGGTTCGTTTTACCCAAGACGAATGGGCCCCTTTGGTCCTCAAGGCAGCGGTCTCTCAGGCCATCCAGGAGGCCTCCAACAGGGGAGGTCCGCAGCTCCTTGAGCCCATCATGGAGCTCAACGTGGTCGTCCCCGCCGAGTTCATGGGGGAGGTGATCGGGGACTTGCAGTCCAGAAGGGGACACATCGAGGAGATCTCCACCCGGGCCCAGATGGCCCTAATAAGGGCCTTCGTCCCCCTTACGAGGCTCTTCGGCTACTCAACGGACCTGAGATCCTTGAGCCAGGGGCGTGGAAGTTTCTCCATGAGGTTTCTGCGCTATGACAGCGTCCAGTAGGACCCTGCAAGAGATCCTTTCCGTCCTCAAGGGGGCGGGGGGATATGTATCCGGGCAGCAGTTGGGCAAAAGGCTTGGGGTCAGCAGGGCGGCGGTCTGGAAGCTCATAGAGGAACTCAGAAGGAGGGGCTATCGGATAGAGGCGAGGGCCAAGAAGGGGTATCTCCTGCGGTCCTTCCCCGAGGCTCTCGATTCTTTGGCGATTAAAGAATCCCTCCGGGCGGAGATCCTGGGCAGGAGGATCCACATCGCCAGGGAAGTCGATTCCACCAACAGTTGGGCCTTCCGTGAGGCCATGAGGGGTGCAACCGAGGGGGAGGTGTTTTTGGCCGAAGCTCAAAGGTCGGGTCGCGGGAGGATGGGCAGGGGATGGTTCTCTCCCCCGGGCAAAAACATCTATCTGTCCGTAATCCTCAAGCCTAAACTCCCCCCGGGGAGGGTGCCGCTTCTTGGGCTTTGTGCCGCAGTAGCCGTAGCAGAGACCCTTCAAGGATTGGGCCTTCGACCCGAGATAAAATGGCCCAACGATGTGCTCCTGGACCGGAGGAAGGTCTCGGGGATCTTGGCCGAGGCACGCACCGAGGCCGACAGGGTCATATTCGTCATACTGGGAATAGGCCTCAACGTGAACATGGCCGAGGAGGACCTTCCCGAAGATCTGAGGGGAATCGCCACCTCGGTGGCGATCCATCTGCAGAGGAGATTTCCCCGTAATGTCCTTGTGGGAGAGCTCTTGGGGAGGCTTGAGTCCCTTTACCTCAAACTCAAGGAGGGAAGGATCACCGAGGTCCTCTCCCGGTGGGAAGGTTACTCCCCCATCAAGGGCAGGGAGGTTGCGATCGAGGTCTTCGGGGATGAGATAAGGGGCATTGTGCAGGGGATCGATGAGGATGGAGCGCTTATGCTCTTGACACCCCAAGGCCCCAAAAGGGTTGTGGCAGGGGACCTAAAGGTCAAAGGGTGGTGAAGCTCCTTGTCGTCGACATAGGGAACACCAACACCGTCCTCGGGGTTTTCGAGGGGGAGGAGCTCCTCTCCCATTGGAGGATCACCACCGCGGTGGAACGGACGGTGGACGAGGTATCGGTGCTCCTTAAGGAGTTGCTGTTGCTCGAGGGGATGGGGACCGAGGATATCAAAGGGGTTTCCATATCGAGTGTGGTCCCGCCCCTCACCCCCGTTTTCGAACAGGTCTCAAGGAAACTCTTCGGCGTCAGGCCCCTGGTGGTGGGTCCGGGGATCAAGACGGGGATGCCCATCCTTTATGAAAATCCCGTGGAGGTCGGGGCGGATAGAATCGTCAATGCCGTGGCCGCCTATGAGCAGTACCGGAGGGAGCTGATCGTCGTTGACTTCGGTACGGCCACGACCTTCGACTACGTGACCCATAAGGGAGAGTATTTGGGGGGAGCCATCGCCCCGGGGATCTCCATCTCCCTGGAGGCCCTTTTCCTCAGGACCTCCAAGCTCCCCCGGGTGGAGTTCTCGCGCCCCAAAGGAATCATAGGCAGAAACACAGTGTGGAGCATCCAGGCAGGGGTCTTTTACGGATATGTGGGCCTTGTGGAAGCCATCGTCAGGAGGATGGCCCAGGAACGCCAAAGCCAGCCCTTCGTGGTGGCCACAGGGGGAATCGCCCCCCTTATAGCCAAGGAGACCAGGGTGATAGACGAAGTGGACGAGTTCCTCACCCTTAAGGGATTGAGGATCCTTTACGAGAGGAATCTAAGGCGCTAGCCTATATCCTCCCGCTCCAGGCCTCGATGAACCTCTTGAGCGACCGATCGTAAGTCCTCTCCACTTCCGGAGGGAAGAGGCAACCGGGCAGTTCCCCTCGAGACCAATGATAGGCCAGACATTCGCAGCATTTTCCTTTCTTTGAACAGGGTTCATAAGTACAGCTGCACCTCTTCAGGTTTTCTTCGACCCTACACTCCATCTTCCACCTCCAAGGTCCTGATCCAGCGGAGGGGTATTATAAGGTGGACATCCTGGCCCACCTCAAGGCCCATCTCCCTCAAGGTTCCCTCCTCCATCTCCACCCCTATGACGCATCCCTCCACCTGCACCTGGACCTTTACCACAGGAGGATCCGGGAGGAGGTCGACTATCTTGCCCCGGAAGCGATTGACCTTCGGTCCCGGAGGTGCCTCGCGGGAAATGTAGACGTTTGAGGGGGAGAAGGCGACCTTCAGGATCCTCCTTCCCGAAGAGGGGACGAAGAGGCGGATGGAGCCGGTATCGACCAAGGCGAGGCCCGAGTCGAGTTCCTTCTGACTCAAGCAATCTAGCACATTGGGATAACCGAAGTAACGGGAGACCGCCTCGTTCTTCGGGAAGAAGAGGAGTTCCTGGGGAGGACCCACCTGTTGGATTCTGCCGTGGTCCATCACTGCGATCCTGTCCCCCATCTCGAAGGCCTCGGCCTGATTGTGAGTGACAAAGAGGGTTGTGATCCGCGTCTGTCTCTGGACCCTTTTGAATTCCAGACGGAGGATCTTCGCAGTCCTCAAGTCGAGTTTGCTGAAGGGCTCATCCAGCAACAACACACTGGGCATCGAGGCCAGGGCCCTGGCGAGGGCAACCCGCTGGGCCTCCCCGCCGCTCAACTGTCGGGGATATCGGTGCGAAAGGTGTTGAATCCGCAAAAGCTCCAGGATCTCCGAGACCCTCTCCTGCAGTTCCTTCCCCTTGACCCTTTTCGTCTTGAGCCCAAAGGCCACGTTCTCCCAGACGGTCATATGGGGGAAGAGGGCGAGGTCCTGAAAGACATAACCCACCGCCCGCCTTTCCGGAGGGAGGTGATCCACGGGCCTGCCGCCCAAAAGGACCCTTCCTTTGTAAGGTATGAGCCCTGCAATGCAGTTGAGCAGCGTCGTCTTTCCCGCTCCAGTGGGGCCGAGAAGTACCAGCATTTCCCCTTCCCGGATCTCAAGGTTTATCCCCTGAAAGGCAAAGGTCTCTATCCCCTCAAGCTTCACCTCCAACGGTTACACCTTCCCTCACACAGGCAATCCTCACCTTCGTGGGACTTCTTATACCCTTTCCCCTTGTGGAAAGGCAAGGTAAAATGGGCTAAAAAATTCACCAGGAGGATTCAGGATGGAGGTCAAATGGTATGGACATGCCGCCTTTTTGATCAAAGGGGGAGATTTGCGGATCATCACCGATCCTTATAAATCAGGGGCTTACGGCGGTGGGATCTCCTATGGTCCCATAAAGGACTCGGCGGATGTGGTCACGGTGAGCCACGATCATGATGATCACAATGCAGTGGGCGACCTGCCTGGCTCCCCACAGGTGGTGAAGGGTCCTGGGACCCATCGAGTGAAGGGGGTGACCTTTAGGGGGATCGCCACCTTCCATGACTCCAGCCGGGGTTCTCAAAGGGGACCGAACACGGTCTTCTGTTTCGAGGTGGAGGGGATAAAGGTCTGTCACCTCGGTGATTTGGGGCATGTCCTTGAGCCCGATCAGGTGAAGGAGATAGGGGAGGTCGACCTTTTGCTCCTTCCAGTAGGCGGTTACTTCACCATCGATGCGCAGCAGGCCACCCAAATCGTGCAACAGCTCAGGCCCAAGAAGGTCATACCCATGCATTACAAGACCCCCAAATGCAACTTCCCCATCTCCGGGGTCGATGAGTTCCTGAGGGGAAAGGAGAGGGTGAGGAGGGTTGGTTCAAGTAGCATCAGCTTCGGCCCCGAGGACTTTGGGGGCAGCGGGACCGAGATCGTGGTCCTTGAGCCCGCCCTTTGAGGATGCCGGAGAGACTGAGGCTCCTCTTCTCCCGGGACCAGATCGAGGAGGCTGTGAGGAGGTTGGGGGCGGAGATATCCTCCGACTACCGGGGGAGATGTCCCCTGCTGGTCGGGGTCCTCAAGGGGGCCTTCATGTTTCTGGCAGATCTGCTGAGGCACCTCTCCATCCCCGTAGAAGTGGATTTCGTCAGGCTGTCAAGCTACGGCTGCCGGACGGAGACCTCGGGGGTAGTGAGGATGACCAAGGAATTGGAGAGCGATGTCCGGGGAAGGGACGTCATAGTAGTGGAAGATATCGTGGATACCGGGTTGAGCCTCAAGTTCCTCTTGGAGGAGCTTGAGGCTCAGGGTCCTTCCAGCCTCAGGGTCTGCGCCCTGGTGGACAAAAAGGCCCGGCGCGAGGTCGAGATCCAAGTGGACTATGTGGGATTTGAGATAGAGGAGGGATTTATAGTCGGCTATGGAATAGATTATGCCGAACGTTACAGGGAACTTCCCGAAATATATGTCTTGGAAGAGGGGGCTTAAAGGGGGCTTTGTCCTCCTGCTTTTGGCGATCCTCTGTTGCGCTCCACCCAGAAGGCCAGTGGAGGTCCCGCGGCCCAAGGAAGAGCTGAGGCAGCAGCTCTCCCAATACCTTGAGGCCTATCGGGAGGGGAGGTTAAGGGAGGCCATTGAGGGGCTTGAGTCCCTGAGGCTCAAAAGGCCCGAGATTCCTCAGATGGAGGAGGGCCTTTATGTCCTCGCCTTGGCCCATTTCAAGCTCGGGCACTTCCGTGAAGCCGCCCAAAGGCTTGAGGAATTCCTCCAGCGCTACCCCCGATCCGTCCACTGCAGGGATGCCCTCCTTTATCTTGTGAGATCCCTAAGGGAGATGGGGAGGACCGAGGAGGCCCTTGAGCTTTCCAAGGGGCTTCTGCGCGAGGGCCTTCCCTTCGAGCAGAAGCTCGAGATCCTGTGGTTCCTTTCGCGGCAACTGCGGCAGAGGGATCCCCTGCAGGCCCTCCATTTTTACGATGCCCTGCTGCAGAGCGGTCAACCCGGGGCCAGGAGTGAGGCCCTCGGGCTCATAGCCGCCCTTGGGCCGGAGGAACTAGAAGAGGTTATGAGGCAGTGGAGGGGGAAGGACTTTGGGATCTACGCAAGCCTCGTCCTTGCCCGCGAGCAGATCCGCCGGGGCAACCTAAAGGAGGCAGAAGGGATCCTTCAAGAGGTACAGGAGGAGGCCGAGGGAAGGGGATTCGGGCAGTTGCTGGAGAGGGTGTGGCTTGAACTTGTGGAACGAAAAGGAAAGGAAGTGAAGGTGGGCCTCCTTTTGCCCCTTTCGGGCAGATATGCCCCAAAGGGCCGTTCGGTAATGAAGGGAGCCTTCTTGGCCGCTGGCATCTTTGGGCCAAGGCGCATGACCAAGGTCAGATTTCTCATAAGGGATACCGGGGGCACCGCCCAAAGAGTCCTTGAGGGGCTCGGGGATATGGAGGAGGTGGATGCGGTTATAGGTCCCCTCTCCCCGGAGGGAGCGAAGGTGGTGGGAACAAGAAAGGACAAGCTCAAGGTCCTTTCGGGAAGGAAGGAGGTCGAAAGGGAGATCGAGGCCCTGCTGGAGGAGGCCGGGCGTGAGGGCATAGGCGAAATTGGCATCCTTTATCCCTCGACCGCCGAGGGACGGGCAATGGCCCTGATGGTCCAGGAGTTGGCGAAGGAGCAAGGCCTTGAGGTTCCCCTCCTCAGGGCTTATAGGAAGGGGACGGTGGACTTTGGCCCGGTCCTTTCCGATCTTAAGGAATCGGAATCCCTTCCCGAGGCCCTCCTAGTTACAGAAGATGAGGAGGTCCTCTGCCTTGTGGCCTCACAACTTGCCTACCTGGACCTCGAGGTTGGCCTTCTGGGGTTAAGGGTTTCGGATCCCGAAAGGCTCCTTTCCCTGTGCGGGAGATACTTGCATGGGGCACTGATAAGTTGTCCCTTCTTCAGGAACAGCCAAAGGACGGAGGTAAGGGCCTTTGTGCGCGATTTCAGGGAAGTTTACCGATGCGATCCGGACCCCTTTGCCTTCATGGGTTTTAAGGCGATGCTTTCCATCCTCGAAGGCGAAACCTTCCCTTCCCCTTTCCTCCTCAAGGTGGTAAATGGGAGGCTCCGGGAGATCCCTTGACCTGTCCCCTTATAGGTCCCTTCAGGAGCAACTCGCCAAGGAGGTGAAGATAGAACCCCTCCTTGAGGAGCCCGACAGGGTAGGGGGTGCGGATGTGGGTTATGCAGGGGGGTTTGGGATAGCGGCCATCTGCGTGATGAGCTGGCCGGAACTCGAGCCCCTTGAAGACGAGGTCATCGTCGATAAGGTCAGTTTTCCTTACATCCCAGGCTTTTTGTCCTTCAGGGAGGTTCCCCTTCTCAAGGAGGCTTTTGGTTCCTTGCGGTGTGTTCCCGATATCCTCTTTGTCGATGGCCAGGGCATCGCCCATCCGAGGGGACTGGGCCTTGCGAGCCACCTCGGGGTGGTCCTCGGGATAAGGACCATAGGCTGCGCCAAGAAGGTCCTGGTGGGTGAAGCCCGAGACCCGGGACCCCGAAGGGGGGCCTTTTCTCCCCTGTACTACAGGGGGAGGATCGTCGGGGCCCTTCTCAGGACCAAGGAGGGGGTCAAGCCGGTTTGCATCTCCCCGGGTCACGGCATTGACCTTGAGGGGAGCATAAGGATGGTGATGGGTGCCACCAAAGGTTTCAGGCTTCCGGAGCCGATCCGTCGTGCCCATCACCTGACCCGAATCGGGAGACTTCGGCTTTTGAAGGGAGGAGGGCCAAGCCGAGGCTGAACCCTATGAGGATAAAGAGGGAGGAGAGGAGAAAGGTCTTCCTGAATCCCAGACAATCCGAAAGCACCCCTCCTGTCACCGGTCCGATGATCCATCCCAGGTTCCAGGCCGTATTGTAAATCCCGAGGGCCGTTCCTCTCTTTTCCGGAGGCACAAGGTCGGCTATCAAGGCATTGGCTGAGGTTCCCAAGCCCCCCCATGCCGATCCCTCAAGCAACATGATAAAGAGCAGGTCCTTTGGGTTTCTTGCCAGGGCAAATCCCGCAAAGACCGCCGAGAACAGGGTCATGGAGGCCAAAAGCAGGGGTTTCCTTCCCCACTTGTCTCCGAGTTTCCCCAAGAGGGGGGAAGTTATGGCCCCCGCAAGGGCACCGAAGGTGTAGAGGAGTCCGATCTGGCTCTTGGTGGCACCGAGCTCGGCCATGTAGAGGGAAAGGACGGTGTAGACGATCCCCGAGCAGACCAAAAGGGGAAAAATGGCGATGCAGACCAGAAAGACACTCCTCATGTCCGCCTCCTTTTTGACAATGTCCATCCCTTGGTTATAGTTGATGCAAAACCCCCTCAGGAGGTGTCGCCATGTCAGAGGGAAGGGTTGCGAGGGTGACCCATATTATAGCCGGATCCCCCAAAAGCTTTGAGGATGCCATTCAAGTGGGCTTCAAAAGGGCTATAAAGACGCTGAGGGGCATAACGGGCCTGAGGATCCAGGAGCTGCGCGTGGCCGTCAAGGACGACAAAATCGCCGAGTATCGGGTCAAGATGGAGGTCATCTTCGTCCTGGAGGATTAGGGGGGTCCTCCCTCCCCACCACCATCATCGTGCCCTTGCCCTCGGCGGCAACTGTGCCGTCCTCGAACAGTGCAAGGGTCTTAATGAATAGGAGGCCCTTTCTCTTCCCTTCCAATTCCCCCCGGAAGGTGAGCCTCGATCCCACCGGTACGGGCCGGCGGTAGCGGACCTCAAGTCTGGCCGTCAGGGCCTTATAGCCGAAATAGCGGGAGGTCCAGCCTAGCAGTTCGTCAAAGAGCAGGCTGATCACCCCCCCATGCAGATACTTGTTCCAACCCCGGAAGGCCCCATCGGCCTCGAAGTCAAACATCGCTCCCTTCTCCCACCTTTGGACCCGGATCTTCAGCCCCCTCGGGTTCTCCGATCCACAGACAAAGCACGTGCCGTCCTTTTCCAATCCTTCCATCCGATCTCCTCCAGAAGTCCCTGAAGGACGCAGAACCCCTTCAGGACCTTATCCTCTTGATGGATCTCAAGGGTCAAGAGGAGGTCACCCTCGGGGAGCTTCTCCAGAATGGAGCGAAAATCCAAGATGCCCTCGTCTGGGGGCAGGTGTTCGTCCGTGAACCCGTGGTTGTTGTGGATATGGACCTCTGTAAGGGAATCCCTCATGGAACTGATCCATTCTTCCAGAGAAGCCGAGCTGTACAGGAGTTGGTGGGCTGGATCGAAGCAGAAGCCCACCCTTCCTTGCGTCCCCGACAGGAGCTCGTGCAGGACCTCTGGGGTGTCATCGAAGACGTTCTCCAAAGATACCCTGAGTCCCATCTGGTGGGCCTTCTCGAAGACCTGCAGCCACAGTTCCTTCGCCCTCTCCATCCACAGATCCAGGTATTCCCTGTGGACCATCGGTATGTAGCCGGGATGAAAGACGATGTTTAAGGGTTCCAGGATTTCGGACACCCTCAGGGTATCCAGGAATCTTCCGAGGGTTACCCTCCTCACCTCGGGGTCCATAGCCCCCGGAGAGAGGTCCGTGTAAGGACCGTGGATCGAACAGGTGAGATCTGCTTCCTCAAGGGCCTTCTTTAAGCGGTTCAGTTCCTCGGGGGTCACGTCCTTCAGGGCTTGGGCATCGAAATATATTTCGGGACAGAGTCCCAGCGACATGACCTCCCCGAGCCTTTCCTTTAGGATCACATAGGGTATCGCAAAATGTACCCTCATTGGACTTCCGAGAACTTCACGGCCCTTTCCAGTTCCTGTAAACCCTCCCTCTCACCGAGCACGATCAGCACATCCCCTTTTTCTATGACCATCTCGGGCGAGGGGTTGTAAAAGGCCTCACCGGTTGCCTTCCTCACGGCCACAACGATCGCCCCGAACTTCTCCCTAAGGCCCGATTCCTTAAGGGGCCTTCCCGAAAACAGCCTGTCGTCCTCAACCTTTACCTCCTCCATCCTCAACTGCAGGTGGCGCTTCTGCACGGCGAGGTCGATGAAATCCACCACGTGGGGCCTGATGAGGGCATTGGCAATCCTCTGGGCCCCCATGAGGTAGGGGGAGACCACGCGGTTTGATCCCGCGGCCAGAAGGTTCCTTTCGGCCCCTGGGCTTTCGGCCCTCGTGATGATGAAGATGTGGGGATTGAGGTGACGGGCAGAGAGGGTGATGAAGAGGTTATCGGCATCTGAGCCCACCGCTGCCACAAGGGCCCTTGCCCGTTCGATTCCGGCCCTCTTCAGGGTCTCATCCTCAGTGGCATCTCCCTCCACAAACAGGTAATCGGTCCCTTCGGCATCCTTCAGGGCCTCGGGGTCCTTTTCCACGATCACAAAGGGGACCCCTTCCTCCTTCAGGTCTTCGGCCACCGCCCTGCCGATCCTGCCGAAGCCGCAGAGGATGACGTGATCCTTGAGCCTCCTTATCCTGCTTTCCACCCTCCTTCTGCCAAGATACTCCCTAATCTGGCCTGCCATCAAGGCCTGTACGAAGGTCGTAGCTATGTAAAAGAAAACGCCGACGCTTACGGAAAGCAACACCATCGTGAAGATCCGCCCCGGCCGCGAGAGCCCGAAGACCTCCCCGTAGCCCGTAGTGGTTATGCTTATCACGGTCATATAAAGGGCCTGAAAGAAGGTGTAATCCTCAAGGAGCATGTACCCACTCACCCCTGCCCATAGGATCGCCTGAGAGAGCACAAAGGCCAAAAGCAATTGCCTCAGGAGGTCATCCCTTTGCCTCAATTCCGCCGCCTCTTCTTCGGCCTTATCTCCTCAAAGAGGATGAGGTCCTTGGTCCGTATCAAGGACCTCAGACGCTCCAAGGCCTCCAGTTCGATCTGCCTTATCCTCTCCCTCGTCACCCCGTATATTTTGCCTATGGCCTCAAGGGTCCTGGGTTCACCGTCCTTCAAGCCAAACCGTAGTTCTATCACACGGCGCTGCTGGGGTGAGAGGACCTTGAGCCAGGAATGGAGCAATTTCACCAGCTCTAAGTGTTCGGTGAGGGAGAAGGGGCTCCTGGTCTCGGACCGCAGGGTGTCCTTGAGGGAGAAGCCCTCCCCCTCCTCTTGGGCGAAAGGGGCCTCAATGGAACTCACCTTCAGGACCGCCTGCATGAGCCTCTGCACCTCCTCGGTGCCCATGCCCGTTTCTTGGGCGACCTCCTGGAGGGTGGGTTCCCTCTGCAGCTTCTGGCTCAGGTTCCTTATGACCTTTATGAGTCGCCTGAGGTCTCCTGAGACGTGACTCGGGAGCCTCACGGCCTTGCTCTGGTTGACGATGGCCCTCTCCATGGCCTGGCGGATCCAGAGGGTCGCATAGGTCGAAAACCGACATCCCTTATCGGGATCGAACTTCTCCACCGCCTTTATGAGGCCGATGTTTCCCTCCTCGATGAGGTCAAGCAGCGGCAGCCCCTGCCCCACATACCTTTTGGCGATGTTGAGCACAAGGCGCAGGTTCCCCTCGATCATCTTGCGCCTCGCTTCTTCATCTCCCTTGGCAGCCCTGCGGGCGAGTTCCCTCTCCTCTTCAGGGGTGAGAAGAGGGTGCTTGCGGACCTGCTCCAGGTAGAGCTTCAGGATGAAGTCATCGTCCCGAGGAACCTCATCGGATTCAGCGGCTTCGGTCCCTTGCGTATCTCGAAATGGAGGTGTGCCCCCTTCGCGTTTCCCGACCTTCCCACCTTCGCTATTATCTCTCCCCTTTCTACCCACTGTCCCTCCTTTACGAGGTTTATGAGGTTGTGGGCGTAAATGGTGTAATAGCCTCCCCGATGCTCCAGGATGATCACCTTACCGTATCCGCGCAGCTCCCCGCTGTATGCCACCCTGCCTGAGGCTGCAGCCCTTATGGGTGTCCCAAGGGGGGCGGAAATGTCGATCCCGTCATGGCGCCTTTGGGAATCGGAGGAAAACCCCCGGGTTATCCTCCCTTTAAGGGGCCATGAGAACTCGGGGGCCTTCTGCTTCCCCTTCCTTTCGGGTGTGAGGTCCTCAAGGGGGATCTTCACCCGCAGGACCCTTTTGGCCCCGGGGATGAAGATCTTTTGGCCGACCCGGATCCTTGATGGGTCCCTTATGCCGTTGATCCTGGCCACATATTCCATATCCACCCCGTAGGTCTTACAGATCCTCCACAGGGTTTCACGGGGTTTGACCACGTGATAAACACCTCCTTTCACCCTTATGGGCTTTGGAGCACAGCAAAAAAGCAGCAAGCCCAAGAGGGCCAAGGCCAAAGGCCTCATCTCCCTCCTAAAAGTTCCAGCAGCACCCTGACCGCCTCCTGGGGTTCTTTCGCCTCGATCAGGGAACCGTCGGGGGAGAAGCTCCGCAGTGACACCACCGGTTTTCCCACCTTCAGGGCTATGGCGATCTCAGAAAGGGTCCCCCATCCCCCGGACACGGCAATGAGGCCCTCGGAGGTGTGAACAATTATGACGTTTCTGGCCTCACCCATCCCCGTGGCAATGGCTATGTCCACCCAGGGATTGGCATCCTGGACCCTGCCAGACGGCAATATCCCCACCGTTAGTCCTCCCACCTCCTTTGCCCCCCGACAGGCCGCTTCCATCACCCCTCCGAGGCCCCCGCAGACCAGGACGTGTCCGCGCCTGCCGATTTCCCTCCCTACCTCCCTGGCCAACTCGTAAATTTCCGGGGAGCAACTCCCCGCCCCTATCACCCCTATCTGCCTCCTTGCCATCCTTCCTCCCCCAGGAGTTTGACGAACTTGCAGGGACCGAGGTCCTCCTGCCGGATGGAGTCCCCAAGGCGGGTGATTCTCAGAAGCCTCTGTTCCCCTTCCCTGCCGATGGGCAGCACAATCTTCCCCCCCACTGCAAGCTGATCGAGGAGGGCAGGGGGGATCCTCGGCGCATAGGCGGTGACCAGGATCCTGTCAAAGGGGGCCTCCTCGGGCCAACCCCTGCTGCCGTCTCCTACCCTGATCAGGACCCAGCCGTAGCCGAGGCGATCCAAGAGCTTCCTGGCCCTTCGGGCCAGCTCGGGGATCCTCTCGATGGAGAAGACCCTCTGGGAGAGCTCGGCGAGGATGGCGGTCTGATAGCCCGAACCGGTCCCCACCTCCAGGATCTTCTCCCCTCCCCGAAGCTCCAAGGCCTCGGTCATAAGGGCCACGGTGTAGGGCTGGGAGATCGTCTGGCCGAAGCCAATGGGGAGGGGGGCATCAAGATAGGCCTTGTGCCTCAGGACCTCTGGGACAAACAGGTGCCTGGGGACCCTGGTCATCGCCTCGATCACCCTGGGATCGCGGATGCCCCTTGAAAGGAGTTGTTCCTGCACCATCCGCCTGAGGGATCTGGACATCAGTTCCCTTTCCATCGGTAGATCAGCTCCAAGGCCTGAAGGGGTGTCAGCCGATCGGGATCTATCTCCTCAAGTTCCCTGAGGACCGGTGAAGCCCTTTCGGAGAAAAGGGTGAGCTGCAGTGGATCTCCTTTCCCAAATCCCCCGATCCTGGTATCCCTCTCCAGCTTCACCAGAACTTCCCTTGCCCTCCGGATGACCTCCTGGGGGAGACCAGCCAGCTTCGCCACCTGGATCCCATAGCTTTTGTTGATCGCCCCCGGCTTCAGTTCCCGCAAAAAGACCACATCGCCCCTGTATTCCTTCACGGCAATGTGATAGACCCGGACCCTGGGGAGAAAAGAGCCCAGTTCGGTCAACTCATGGTAGTGGGTGGCAAAGAGGACCTTGCAGCGGTTGACGTTGTGCAGGTGTTCGGCAACGGCCCACGCGATGGCCAAACCGTCGAAGGTGCTCGTCCCCCGTCCTATCTCGTCCAGGATCACCAGGCTCTTGGTGGTTGCCTCCCGCAGGATGGAGGCCGTCTCCTTCATTTCCACCATGAAGGTGCTCTGTCCGCGGGAGATGTCATCCGAGGCCCCAATCCTGGTGAAGATCCGATCGACGAGGCCTATTTTGGCCTCCTTGGCCGGGACAAAGGAGCCCATCTGGGCCATGATCACGATAAGGGCCACCTGGCGGATGTAAGTGGATTTGCCGGCCATATTGGGACCTGTGATGATAAGGATCTGATTCCTTTCCAGATCGAGCCTCGTGTCGTTGGGGACGAAGGGCTCTGGAGAAGTCTGTTCTATGACCGGATGGCGCCCCTCCCTTATCAGGATCTCATCGCCCTCATCCACCGAGGGCCTCACGTAGTGGTTCTTTGAGGCCACCTCTGAAAGGGAGAGCAGGCAATCCAGGGTGGCCAGATGATCGGCGATCCGCTGAAGTTGCCTGATGTCGGAGGCCGCCCTTGAGCGAAGTTCCGAAAAGAGCTCATACTCCAAGGCCTTGATCCTTTCCTCCGCCCCCAAGACCTTGTTCTCGTACTCCTTCAATTCGGGGGTGATGAACCTCTCGGCCCCTACAAGGGTCTGTTTGCGGATATAATCGGGCGGGACCAGGTGCAGATTGGCCTTGGTCACCTCTATGTAATAGCCGAAGACCTGGTTGTATCCGACCTTGAGGTTCGGGATCCCGGTGCGCTCTCGTTCCCGGGCCTCAAGCTTGGCAATGAAATCCCTGCCCTGCCGGCTCAGGGAGCGCAACTCGTCAAGCTCCCGATGGTAACCCTCGCGGATTATCCCCCCTTCTGTGGCCACCGAAGGGGGATCATCCACCAGGGCCCGCTGAAGTAGCTCCAGAAGGCCCTCGGGGATTACAAGCCCTTGGGATATCTCGTTCAAAAGGGGGGCCTTAAACCCCGAGAGCATCTCCCTTATCTGGGGGAGCCGTTCCAAGGCCTCCCGTAAGGCACCCAGATCCCTGGGGGTGGCGCGATTGAGGGCCAGACGGGCTGAGAGCCTCTCCAGGTCCAGGAGGCCTCTTAAGGCCCCGCGAATCCTCTCCCTCTCGATGGGACGGTCCTTGAGTTCACCCACCGCATCCTGCCTCCTGATGATGGCTCCAACATCCCTCAGGGGGTAACTCAGCCACTGCCTGAGCCTCCTGCGACCCATAGAGGTGACCGTCTGGTCAAGGACCGAAAAGAGGGTTATACCCCCCCTCGGGGATGAAAAAAGCTCCAGGTTCCGTTGGGCGGTTTCATCCAGCACCAGGAAACTCTCGACCCTGTAGGGCTCAAGGGGATGGATATGGGAGGGGTTGCCCCTTTGGGTGACCCTTACATAACGCAGGACAGCTGCCGCTGCAGAAAGGAGTTCCTGGGGGAGATCCCCGTCAAGCAGTGGATCTTCAAAGGGGATAAAGTCCCCCTCGGGGAGGACATTGACGAGGCTCCCCAGCTCCCGCTGCAATTGTCGTCCCAAATCCTCTTCCCCTTCAGGTAGCAGGACCTCCCTGGGGGAGTTCCTCTTGAGCTCTGACCAGAGGATGCCTCGATCCTCAAGTACACACCCCCTGAATTCCCCGGTCGAAAGGTCGAACAACGAAAGGCCAAAGCGCTCCCCTTTAGGATAAAGGGCCAAAAGGTAGTTGTTCCTGCCCTCGGGTATCCCCTCCTCATCTACCACCATCCCAGGCGTTATGATCTGGACCACCTCCCTGCGGACAAGTCCCTTCGCCTCCTTGGGGTCCTCCACCTGTTCACAGAGGGCGACCTTGTAGCCGTGCTCCAAGAGCTTGGCAATATATGGGGTTGCCGCCTTACAGGGGACCCCACACATGGGAATGGGGTCCTCCTTGCCCTTATCCCTCGTGGTCAGGGCTATTTCCAGGATGCGGGAAGCCACAAGGGCGTCATCGAAGAACATCTCGTAGAAATCGCCCATGCGGAAAAAGAGGATGCAATCGGGGTGACGGGCCTTGATCTCCAGATATTGCTTCATCGCAGGGGTTAGTCCCCCCTGCCCCCTGTCCCTTTTGAGCGTTCCAAGGCCCATAGAGGGAAACCAAAGGCAATGTATCATAGCCCCCGAGAACTTGGCAAACTCGGACCTTTCGGATAAAAACCTAAGGGTGAACAGAGAGAGGCTTTTCTGGCTCATCCTAGCAGGGGTATTCCTCTGGCAGCTCCTCTACGTGAGGATTACCCCATACGATCTCGCCCCAGATGAGGCCTATTATTGGACCTGGTCCAAGAGGCTTGCTTGGGGTTACTACAGCAAACCACCCATGGTGGCCTTCATCATCTGGATCACCACCGCCCTTGGAGGGGATACCCCCTTTTTCGTCAGACTCGGTGCCCCAATCCTCTGGGCCCTAGCCAATGGGACCTTTTTCTATCTGGCGAGGTGGATCTTTGGGACGGAGACGGCTTTTTGGGCGTTTTTGCTCTCGGTGGCAACCCTTTCCACCCCGGTCATGGGGCTCATAATGACCATCGATCCCCCCCTGCTTTTCTTCTGGACCCTGACGATGTTCCTTTTGTGGGGAGCCCTGAAGGGGAAGTGTTCCTTTTGGTACCTGGGGGGGCTTGCCTTCGGCATGGGGCTTTTGAGCAAATACAGCATGGCGGTCCTCCCCCTCGGGGTGCTTCTGTATCTGATCTTCACCCCATCGGAGAGATACTGGCTCAGACGGAAGGAGCCCTACCTTTGCGCCATCGTTGGTCTTTTGGTGTTTTTGCCCCACCTGCTCTGGGAGTGGAGGCATGGCCTTGTCGCCTTCCAACACACCGCCTCACTCCTGAAGAAGGGCGAGGGGTTCGGTTTCGGGTATCTGCTGGAGTTTCTGGGAGGGCAGGCCCTCCTGGTGACCCCTGTGACCTTCCTGCTGTTCCTCTGGGGGCTTTACCGGGGGGCAAAAGGGGCGATAGAAGGGGATCCCCGCTATGCCTACCCTTTCTGGCCCACAGCGGTCATCTTCGGGATCTGTGTGGCCGTGAGCCTCACGGGACCCTGTTATGCCAACTGGGGGGCACCAGCCTACATAGGGGGGTTGATGCTTGCTGCGGCCTCCTTAAAGGAGGCCCCCTGGCCGCAGAAGAGGAAGTGGAAGGTCCTGGCCCTGGCCCTTTCGGTGGGGGGGATCATGATCCTTCTCAGCTACAACCTCGAGCCCCTGCGGAGGCTGTCCCCCATTTCCCAGGAGGACTTCCCGACATCCAGGGTCATGGGCTGGAGGGAGTTGGGGAGGGAGGTGGCCGCCTTGAGGGAGTCCATGGAGGAGAGGCCCTTTGTCATCACCCCTGACAGGAGGATCGCCTCTGAGGTTGCCTTCTACGGGGGGGTCTTCCCCAGGGTGTATCAGTACAACCGCAAATTGATCCCCCAGAGCCAATTCCACCTCTGGGGAGGGCTCAAGGGAGAAAGGGGAGAGGATGCCCTCTTGATCCTGAAGAGGGGAAGTGGCGTCCCGGAGGGATTGAGCCAAAGCTTTGAATCCTGTCGGTGGGTAAAGGATGTGGTTGTCAAACGCAAAGGATATTACATCAGGGGCTTTTCCCTTTACCTCTGCCGGGATTTCAGGGGATTGGATTGAGGTATAGGTGTTTCTCCAGGATGTACTCCCTGACCGGATCGGGCACCAGATAGCGGATGGACTGCCCCCTTTTGATGAGATTGCGGATCAGGGTCGCCGATACCCTTATGGGGGTGACAGGGAGCAACAGAAGGGGGGTTCCCCTTCGGGTTTCAAACCTCCCCTCGCCCCTTTCGCGATATCCGAGGGTCTTAAGAAAGGGGGTTAGATCTGCTTCTGTCCTCCTCATGACGATGAAGGGGCAGAGTTCCAGAAGCTGCTGCCAATCCTTCCACGTCTGGATCCCCCTGAAGGAATCCTCTCCCACTATGAAGTAGCACTCGGCTTGTAGTTTCCTGGAGAGTTCCCTCACGGTGTCTATGGAATAGGAGAGCCCCTCCCTTCTGAGTTCCACATCGCAGGCTTCAAAGTGGGGGTTTCCCCCAAGGGCCCTCCTCAGCATCTCCCACCTGTCCTCTGCAGGGGCATGGGCCACTCCCCCCTTATGGGGTGGACGGGCAGAGAGCACAAATAACACCCTCTTTAGCCCCAGGGCCTCCCTCACCTCCTCGGCTGCCCTCAGGTGTCCCACGTGGATCGGATCGAAGGTCCCGCCGAAGATCCCTATCTTAGGTGCGGATCTGGCCATCCCCATAGACGATGAACTTGGTGGTAGTGAGGTCTTCGGCCCCCATGGGACCGAAGGCGTGAAGCTTGGTGGTGCTTATGCCTATCTCGGCCCCGAGGCCGAACTGGTAACCGTCGCTGAAGCGGGTGGAGGCATTGACCAGCACCGTTGACGAATCCACCTCCCGCAGGAACCGCTGGGCGTTGCGGTAATCCGAGGTGATTATGGCATCGGTGTGCTTTGACCCATATTTGAGGATGTGATCGATGGCATCATCTATCCCGTCCACCACCCTCACGGCCAAAATCAGGTCCAGATACTCCGCATACCAGTCCTCTTCGGTCGCATCCTTGACCCAAGGCAGGATCTCCTTGGTCCTGGGACAGCCTCTGAGTTCGACACCGGCCTCCCTGAACCTTTCCCCCATGGGGGGGAGGAACTGGGGGGCTATCTCCCGGTGCACAAGCAGGGTTTCCATGGCGTTACAGACCGCGGGTCTCTGGACCTTTGCGTTGAAACAGACCTCTATGGCCATCTTAAGGTCCGCTGAGCGATCCACAAAGATGTGACACACGCCCTTGTAATGCTTCAATACGGGGATTCGGGCGTTTTCCGCGACAAACCTTATGAGCTCCTCGCCTCCACGGGGGATGATGAGATCTATGTAATCCTCGAGCTTCAGCATCTCCCTCACGGCCTCTCGGTCCGTTACGGGGACAACCTGCACGGCCTCAGGGGGGATGCCACTTGACTTGAGGGCCCTCTGAATGACCCTGGCGATGGCCAGGTTAGAGTTTATGGCCTCCGATCCTCCTCTCAGGATCACGGCATTTCCCGCCTTGAGACACAGTCCCGCTGCATCCGAGGTCACATTGGGCCTTGACTCGTAAATGACCCCTATCACACCCAGGGGAATGCGCATCTTGCCGACCAGAAGGCCATTGGGCCTCCTCCACATCTTCACCACTTCCCCCACAGGGTCAGGCTGCGAGGCTATCTCCGCGAGGCTTTGGGCCATATCCCGGATCACCTTCTCGGAAAGGGCCAGCCTGTCAAGCATCGCCCGAGAGAGCCCCTTTTTGTGGGCATACTCCAGGTCCTTTTGGTTCTCCGAAAGGAGGAAGTCCTTCTCCTCAAGGAGCCCTTCTGCCATCCTCCTCAGGGCCTCATCCTTTTGGGCCGAGGAAAGCGTTGCCAGTCGGGGAGCGACGGCCTTGGCCGCCTTGGCCATCTTGAGGATTTCCTCCCTGATCTCCACGGTTACCCCTCCGAGTTTGGATTGAGAAAAACCAATATCATGCCCCCCTGCCTTTGACAAGACGCGCTTCCCCTTCACCTTGAAAAAGGGGGCGGATTCAAATAACCTTTCTTCCTTTAGGGATTTAGGGAGGATTGTGATGGAGAAGATCTTCATCGGCATAGATGTCGGCTCTGTAAGCGCCAACACGGTTCTGATGGACCCGAGGGGAAGGGTCCTTGAAGAGCACTACGACCGGATAAAGGGGCAGCCTCTAAGGACTGTGAGGGACAGGCTCAGAGAGATCCTCTCCCGGATACCCCAACGGGAGATCCGGGGGGTCGCCTTTACCGGCAAAGGGGCAAAGCTTTTGTCGGAGGTCCTGAAGGCCCCCTTTTACAACGAGATAGTGGCCCAGAGCAAGGCCATTGAGCGTTTCTATCCCCAGGCCAGGACCATTATAGACATAGGGGGGCAGGATTCCAAATTCATTCTGCTGGAGGAGGAGGGTTCAGGGCTTAGGATCCGTGACTTCGGCATGAACACCCTCTGTGCGGCTGGCACGGGGAGTTTTTTGGATCAGCAGGCGAGCCGTTTGGGCCTGACCATAGAGGAGTTTTCACTTCTGGCCTTAAAATCGGAGAACCCTCCCAGGATCGCAGGACGCTGTAGCGTCTTCGCAAAAAGCGATATGATCCACCTGCAGCAGATAGCAACGCCCGATTACGACATCGTGGCCGGGCTCTGTTACGCCCTGGCCAGGAATTTCAAGGGGAATATCGCCAAGGGGGCAGAGCTCAAGCCGGTGGTCGTATTCATCGGTGGGGTGGCCGCCAATGCCGGGATGCGCAAGGCGCTCAGGGAGGTCTTGAGCCTCCGGGAGGAGGAGTTCCTCGTACCCCAGCATTTTGCCTCCATCGGTGCCATAGGGGCGGTGCTTCTGGCCCAGGAGGAGGGTGCCTTTGGGGGTTTTGAGGGGCTTGAGCCCCTGGATCGCTTCATAGGGTCCTGGAGGGAGCAGCACAGCGCTTGGGAGCCGCTGCAGCTTCGGGCCGAACACCTGGAGCCGAAGTCCAGGGTCTACATCCCCCAGGTCCCCCCTGAGAAGAAGATACCTGCCTACCTGGGGATAGATGTCGGCTCCATCTCCACCAACCTCGTGGTCATAGACTCGGAGGGGAGGGTCCTGGCCAAGCGGTATCTGATGACCGCGGGACGGCCCATCGAGGCCATCCGCCAGGGATTGAAGGAGATAGGGGATGAGATAGGCCATCTTGTGGAGATCCAGGGGGTTGGGACCACGGGATCGGGCAGGTACCTGACCGGGGATTATGTGGGGGCGGATGTCGTCAGGAACGAGATAACTGCACAGGCCACTGCGGCCATCCATATCGACCCCGAGGTGGATACGATCTTTGAGATCGGCGGGCAGGATTCCAAGTACATAAGCATTGACCGCGGGGTCATAGTGGACTTCGAGATGAACAAGGTGTGCGCTGCCGGGACGGGAAGCTTCCTGGAGGAGCAGGCCGAGAGGCTCGGGCTGGACATAAAATCGGACTTCCAGAAACTGGCCCTCTCTGCTCGCTCCCCCGTGAAGATGGGCGATCGATGCACGGTCTTCATCGAGTCGGACCTCATCCACCATCAGCAACGCGGGGCCAAGACCGACGACCTCGTGGCAGGCCTATGCTACTCCATAGTCCTCAACTACCTGAACCGGGTCGTCGGCGACAGGAGGATCGGCCAGCGGATCTTCTTCCAAGGGGGGACGGCCTTCAACAAGGGGGTTGTGGCGGCCTTCGAGAAGGTCCTGGGGCGCCCGATAACGGTCCCGGAAAATCACGAAGTCACAGGGGCCATAGGGGCGGCCCTTCTGGCCATGAAGGAGAGGACCTGGGAAAAATCCAACTTCAAGGGCTTTGATCTCTCCAAGCGCCGCTACGAGATAAAGACCTTCGAGTGCAAGGGCTGTCCCAATCACTGCCTGATAAGGAAGGTCACCATCGAGGGGGAGAAGCAGCCGCTTTTTTACGGCAGTAGGTGTGAAAAATACGATGTGCTCAGGCGGAGGCGCAAATCCGAGATCCCCAACCTGTTCCGCGAGAGGGAAAGGTTGCTCCTTGCCCCCTATCCGGGGGAAGAGGGACTTGGGGATGATGCCCCCGTCATAGGGGTACCGAGGTGTCTGACCTTTCACGAATTCATACCCTTCTGGAAGGCCTTTTTCGCCGAGCTGGGCTTCAGGGTGGTGCTTTCCGATCCCACCAACAAGGAGCTCATAAGGAAAGGGGTCGAGGCGGTGGTGGCCGAGACCTGCTTCCCTGTGAAGGTAGCCCACGGCCATGTCTTGAACTTAATAGAGAAGGGAATAAAGAGGATCTTTGTACCGAGTATAGTGGGGGTGCCCAGGATGAAGGAGGACTTTGAGCACTCCCAGACCTGCCCCTATGTTCAGGCCTTCCCCTACGTTGTGCGCTCGGCCATACCCTTTGAGCAGTACGGGGTGGAGGCCTTAACCCCTGTGGTTCCCTTCGGCTGGGGAGAGGAAGAGGTGGAGGAGGCCCTTATAGAGTTCGGTAAGCAGTTGGGAAGGAGCCCTTCTCAGATCAGGTGGGCCATAAGGTGTGCCTGGGACTTCTACCACCGCTTCCAGAAGGCCTTGAAGGCCCGTGGGCGTCAAGTCCTTAGGGAGTTGAAGGACTGGGAAAGGGCCATGGTGATTGTAGGCAGACCCTATAACACCTGTGACCCCGAGGTGAACCTGGATATCCCCGAAAAGCTCAGGGATCTGGGTGTGTTGTCCATTCCCATGGACTTTTTGCCCCTTGAGGAGGCCGCTGACCGCGAGGGCATAAGGGAGATGTATTGGAGGTATGGTCAGAGGATCCTGGCTGCAGCCTACCTGATCCGGGAGGACAAGAGGCTTTATCCCATCTACATCTCCAACTTCGGCTGCGGTCCCGATTCCTTCATCATCCATTTCTTCAGGGAGACAATGGGAGAGAAGCCCTCCCTGGTTTTGGAGATCGACGAGCACAGCGCCGATGCCGGCATAGTAACGCGGCTTGAGGCTTACCTGGATAGCCTGAAGAACGCCCGTCCCAGATCCCCCAAACCCCAAAGAAGGGGGCGCATCGGGGGTGATCCGAGTCGCGTCATTTACATCCCCTATATGTGCGACCATGCCTATGCCTTCAAGGCCGCCTTTGAGGCCTGTGGGATTCAGGCCGAGGTCTTTCCGGAATCGGACCAGGAGACCCTTTACTGGGGCAGGAAATATACCTCGGGCAAGGAGTGCTATCCCTGTGTGCTCACCACCGGGGACATGATCAAGGTCGTGAAGAGGCCGGACTTCGATCCCAAGCGGGTGGCCTTCTTCATGCCCTCGGGCAATGGCCCCTGCCGGTTCGGTCAGTACCACCGCTTCCACAGGAAGGTCCTTGATGAGCTGGGTTTCCCCGAGGTCCCCATCTATTCGCCCAACCAGGATGAGACCCTTTACCGCGACCTGGGGATCCTCGGATCCAAATTTTCGAGGCTTGGCTGGTGGGCCATTGTGGGGGTGGATCTTTTGCAGAAGAAGGTCCTGGAGACACGGCCCTATGAGCTCACCCCCGGGGAGACCGACAGGGTTTACTGGGAGTGCCTTGAGGGCTTCTGCAATCTGCTGAGGGGGGACCCCAAGATGGAAGAGGTGGTTCAGTATCTGCTTGAGGCGAGGCGCAAGCTCGATCGGATCCCCGTGACCGGCAAGGGATCGAAACCGAAGATAGGGGTCGTGGGGGAGATCTATGTGAGGCTGAACCGCTTTGCCAACGAGGATGTCGTCAGGAAGATCGAGGCCTTGGGAGGGGAGGTGAGGCTCGCCCCCCTTGTGGAGTGGATCCATTACATAAATAAGATGGCCAAGCGCCGGGCGAAAAAACGCGGGCACTTCAAGAACCTCCTCGGGATCCTGCTGAAGGAGTATTACCAGAGGAGGGATGAAAGGAGGCTGGCCCAGGCCTTCTATGGGGCCATAGAGGAGCCGGAGGAGCCCCCCACCGAGTGGATCCTTGAGCTTGCCAGCCCTTATGTCCACGACTCCTTCGAAGGGGAGGCCATACTGACCATAGGTAAAACCGTGGATTACGCCCTCAAAGGGGCTTCGGGGGTGGTGAACGTCATGCCCTTCACCTGTATGCCCGGGACGATCACCACAGCCATCCTCAAACGTTACAGGGAACTCAACGGGAACTTCCCCGTGCTTAACATCTCCTACGATGGCCAAGAACAAAGCGATGTGCTGATGCGGCTTGAGGCCTTCATGTACCAAGTCAGGCAGTACTGGAGAAGGGCACAAGATAGGACCTCACGGGGTTCCTGAGCACTCCTATTCCCTCGACCCTCACCTCTACCACATCCCGTGGCTCGATGGATCTTATGCCCGAAGGGGTGCCGGTGGCGATGACGTTGCCCATCTAACCACCACGGTTGTCCTTCGGATTGAAGACGTTGACACCTATGGATCCCTCGGATAACTTACGCCTTGTGGGTCTGCGGGTAATCGTCCTTTCGGCAGGTCAAGGAAAGAGGATGAAGTCATCCCTGCCCAAGGTCCTTCATCCCCTACTGGGGAGGCCGATGCTTGAGTGGGTCCTTGAGGCCGTGAGGCCTCTTGGTCCTGAGAGGGTGACGGTTGTAAGCAGTGAGGAGGAGAGGCTCCTTGAGCACCTTAGGGAGAAGGGGCTCAGGGTGGTGGTACAGAGGGAGCGCCTTGGTACAGGTCATGCCGTTATGATGGCCCAAGGAGAGCTTGAGGGCTTTCAGGGGACCTCTCTGATCCTTTACGGGGATACCCCTCTCCTTCGGCCCAAAACCCTCAAGGGGCTTCTGGAACATCACCTAAAGACCTCTGCAACCCTCACTATCTTAGCGGCAGTCCTTGAGGATCCCAGGGGATATGGCCGGATCCTGAGGGATGGGGCGGGAAAACCGGTGAAGATCTTGGAGGATGTCGGTCCCGAAAGCGAAGAGCTGAAAGAAGTAAATGTCGGGGTCTATGCCGTCAGGACCCCCTTTCTGCTTGAGGCCTTAAGGGAGCTTGAGCCCACTAACCGCCAGTCCGAGTACTACCTGACCGACATTGTGGAGGTCGCCTCAAGGAGGGGGGAGAGGGTTGAGGTCTTTTGGGGTGAGCCTGAAGAGGCGATAGGGGTTAACACCAGAGCGGATCTGGCCAGGGCCCAGGCCGTTTTAAAGGGAAGGATCCTTGAGAGGTGGATGCAGGAAGGGGTGACCATAGAGGATCCTCAAAGCACCTGGATAGAGCCCGAAGTGGTGATAGGCCACGATACGGTGATAAGGCCTAATTGCTTCCTGCGCGGCAGGACCACCATAGGCCGAGGATGCGTGATAGGGCCCGATGTGGAAATCATCGATTCGGAGATCGGCGACGGGGTGCAGGTGAGGTTCTGCTCACACCTTGAGGGTTCGAGGATCTCCTCTGGTGTAGTAATCGGTCCCTTCAGCCGTCTGAGGTCCGGAACGGAGCTTGAAGAGGGGGTGAGGGTCGGAAACTTCGTGGAGGTGAAGAATTCCAAGCTTGGTGTGGGCACCAAGGCGAATCACCTCGCCTACATCGGCGATGCAGAGGTGGGAGAAGGGGTCAATATAGGGGCGGGAACCATAACCTGTAATTACGACGGGGTGAGGAAGCACAAAACGATTATCGGTTCCAAAGCCTTCATAGGGAGCAACGTCTCACTTGTTGCCCCTGTGACGGTGGGAGAGGAGGCGACCATAGGGGCTGGTTCGGTTATCACCAAGGAGGTGCCTCCCTTGAGCCTGGCGGTGGAAAGGGCGAAACAAAGGATCCTTCCGGGCTGGGCCAAGCGGAGGAAGAAGTAGATGTGCGGGATAATAGGCTACCTTGGGCCAAGGCCTCCGGTCGAAGTGCTCTTGGAGGGGCTTAGGAGGCTCGAGTACCGGGGTTATGATTCGGCGGGAATAGGGGTATTTGACGGGTCCCGGATCCGGATAAGGCGCTGTGAAGGTAAGATCCAGCGGCTTTCTGAACTGCTCCAAGGTCTGACCTTCTCCGGGTCCGTAGGGATCGGGCATACCCGCTGGGCCACCCATGGAGAGCCTTCCGAACGCAATGCCCACCCCCATTCGGCCGGGAAGGTTGTCCTTGTACACAATGGGATTGTGGAGAATTACCTTCCCTTAAAGGAGGCCTTAAGGGCCGAGGGGAGGGTCTTTCGGTCGGAGACCGACACCGAGATCATCGCGCACCTGATAGATCTCGAGCTTGAAAGGGGCTTCGGGCCAGAGGAGGCAGTAAGGAGGGCCTTGAGGAGGGTGGAGGGATCCTATGCCCTTGCGATCATCTTCGAGGGATATCCCGAACTCCTCATAGGGGCAAGGAAAGAAAGCCCTCTTTTGCTGGGGGTGGGAGAGGAGGAGTACTTCCTCTCCTCGGATGCGCCAGCGGTCATCCCCTGGACCAGGGACCTAGTGTTTTTGGAAGAGGGCGAGATGGTGGTTGTCACCCCGAAAGGGTTCAGGGTTACCGATTTTGGGGGTCGCAGCCTTCCCAAGACCCCCCGTCGCGTGGACTGGTCCCCGGCCATGGCCGAAAAGGGGGGATATAAGCACTTTATGCTCAAGGAGATCCACGAGCAGCCAAACGGTGTGATAGATACCCTGAGGGGGAGGATGCTGGAGGAAGAGGGGCGGGTTTACCTTCAGGATTTCCCCTTAAGCGATAAGGAGGTCAGGGGGATTGAGAGGGTGATGCTTGTTGCCTGCGGCACCTCGTGGCACGCCGCCCTCATAGGGGAATATTGGATTGAGGCCCTGGCGGGGATCCCGGCCAAGGCTGAGATCGCCTCCGAGTTCCGCTATCGAGAGCTTCTGGGGGGACCGAGGACCCTGCTTGTAGCCATTTCCCAATCGGGGGAGACGGCCGACACCCTGCAAGCGGTGAGGGAGGCAAAACGGAAGGGCTTCAGGACCTTCGGGATCTGCAATGTCTTGGGCTCCACCCTGACGCGGGAGACCGAAGGGACCCTCTTTACCCACGCCGGCCCCGAGATCAGCGTGGCTTCCACCAAGGCCTTTACGGCCCAGCTTGCTGCCCTCATGCTTTTGACCCTGCACCTTGGGGCCACAAGGGGAAGGCTTCCAAGGGAGGAGGTCCGCCGATACATAAAGCTTCTGCGCACAATCCCGCGGCTCATGGAGGAGGTCTTAAAACAGGAGTCCTCCATAGTCGAGCTTTCCCGCGCCTATGCGGAGGTCCAGAACTTCCTCTACCTCGGTCGGGGCATTTCCTATCCGGTGGCCCTTGAGGGGGCGCTTAAGCTCAAGGAGATATCCTATATTCACGCCGAGGGCTACCCCGCCGGGGAGATGAAGCATGGCCCCATCGCCCTGATCGATGAGAAGATGCCCACAGTAGTGGTGGCCCCGAGGGACAGGACCTATGAAAAGGTCATGGGGAACATTAAGGAGATAAAGAGCAGGAGGGGGAGGATCATAGCGGTCCTCAACAGCAGGGATCCCCTCCTTGAGGAGCAGGTGGACTCGGTTATCCTGGTTCCCTCCACCCCTCCCCTTCTCAGCCCCTTTGTGACGGTTTTGCCCCTTCAGCTTTTTGCCTATCATATAGCCGATTACCGCGGGACCGATGTCGATCAGCCCCGCAACCTCGCCAAAAGCGTGACGGTCGAATGAAAAGCCCAAAAGAGCTTCTCGAGGACCTGAACCCCCAACAAAGGGAGGCGGTCCTGGCGCAAGAGAGGTCGCTTTTGGTCTTCGCCGGGGCGGGAAGCGGAAAGACGAGGGTCCTCACCTACCGGATCGCCTATCTGATCTCGGCCGGGATGGCCCGGGCAGAGGAGATCCTCGCCGTTACCTTCACCAACAAGGCTGCCCGGGAGATGAAGGAGAGGCTCCAAGGGCTGCTGGGGGATTCCTTGAAGGGCCTCTGGGTGGGGACCTTCCACGGGATCTGCTCCAGGATCCTCAGGGCCTTCGGTCACCATCTGGGCATCGGGCGCGATTTCGTCATCTACGACGAGGACGATCAGCTAAAGCTCATCGAGGGGATTCTAAAATCCATGGGCATTGACCCCAAGGCCTTCCCCCCTTCGAGAATCCTCAAGGAGATCGAGAGGGCCAAAAACCGGGGGATTGGTCCGGAAAGTTATGAGCCCGACCCCTTTGATTTGTTCTCGAAAAGGACCGCCCAGGTTTATCCCGCCTATCAGGACGTCTTGAGGCGGGCCAATGCCATGGATTATGGGGATTTGCTCCTCTTCTGTCACAAGCTCCTAGAGGTTCCCGAAGTAAGGGGGCATTTCCACCGCAGGTTCAAGCACCTTTTGGTGGACGAATACCAGGATACTAACTACATCCAGTACCTGCTGCTTCAGGACCTGATGGGTCCAGAAACCAGGATCATGGTCGTAGGTGATGACGATCAATCCATTTACGCCTGGAGGGGAGCGGAACCCACCAACATCTTGCAGTTCCAGAGGGATTTCCCCGAGGTAAGGGTTGTAAAACTCGAGCAGAATTACCGCTCCACCAAGACCATCTTAAAAGGGGCAAATGCTCTTGTTGCCCACAACCGCCTGCGAACCCCCAAATCCCTCTGGACCGAAAACCCCCCTGGCGGCCCCATAGTCCTTTACGGGGCCCAGGACGAGAGGGAGGAGGCCCTCTGGGTCGCACAGACGATCCGGGAATCCTCGAGGCCTTTTTCGGATTTTGCCGTCTTTTACCGCATCAGTGCCCAATCCAGGGCCCTGGAGGAGGCCATGATGAAGATGGGCATTCCTTATATCGTAATCGGGGGGATCAAGTTCTTCGAGAGGAAGGAGATAAAGGACCTTCTGGCCTACCTCCGCCTGATTCAGAATCCAAGGGATGAGGTCAGCCTGAAGAGGGTGATAAACGTTCCCCCGCGCGGGATAGGACCCAAAGGGATGCAGGCACTGCTTGCCCTCGCTGCAGAGAGGGGAATCAGCCTCTGGGAGGCGCTGAAGGAGGCCGCAAGGGGCAGGGGTAAGGGGGAACTCAGGAAGTTTGTAGAGCTCATAGAGGATCTCCATCAGAGGAGGAGGGAGCTTGCTCCCGAAAGGCTCCTTGAGGAGATCGTCGAAAGGACCGGCTACATCGAATACCTCAGGGGTCTCGAGAGAGGGGAGGAGAGGATAGAAAATGTCGGGGAGTTTTTTGAGGCCTTAAAGGAACGCGAAGGGGAACTGGAGGAGGTGCTCTCCGAATTGAGCCTTATGGCCGATGTGGATGAACTTAAGGACTCAGAGAGGGTGGTGCTCATGACGCTACACAGCGCCAAGGGACTCGAGTTCCCGGTGGTGTTCATCGTGGGACTTGAGGAGGGGCTCCTCCCCCACTACCTGAGGTTGGAAAGCCCCCTGGAACTGGAGGAGGAGAGGCGGCTCTTTTACGTCGGCATGACCCGGGCCAAGGAGGAACTCTACCTGAGTTACGCCATGAGGCGAGGGATCTTCGGCAGGAGCCTCGATCGCATGCCCTCCCGCTTCATCCAAGAGATCCCCTCCGAGATCTTGAAACGAGAGGGAAGATATCACTTCTATCGCCCCCAGGGATGGGCATGGGAGGAGGGACAGTGGGATTACGATATTTAGGGCAGGGGCAAGGTCATCCCATCGCTTGCCGCTATTACTTCTATACCAAGTTCCTCGGAAAGCTTCCTGGCGACCTCCCTTGGACCAAGTCTGATCATCGTCATCCCGAAATGGGTGAGGATGGCCTTGGTGGGCCTCGTGGATGCGATGATCTCCCGGGCGTCCTCTAAGGTGAGATGTTGAATCCGCTCGTCCCTGGGGCCGGCCCTGACCACATTGATGATGAGGACCTCCAAACCCCTGTAAGCCTCGATAAGCTCCGGGAAAAAGAGGGTGTCGCTGATAAGCCCGATCCTGCGGTCCAAAACGAGTCCGTAGGTTTCCACCTGATGCCTGTGCCGCAGAGGGGTGTGGATTTCGATCCCATCAAGGAGGTAACGCCCTCCTTCCTTAAGGACCTCGATCCCCCGAAGGAATCCCCTCAGATACTTCAGGACCACTGGGTCGTCTTCCAAGGCATCTTGGGGTGCAAAGAGCACCCCCCTTTTGTGCCAACCTCCCTCGGTCATGGCTTCGATTATCACGTTCACATCGGCCGAATGATCGAGGTGGCGATGGGTGAGGATTACGGCATCGAGTTTTGTGGGATCAAGCTTCGGCCGCGAGGAAAGGGCCCTGATGAGGGATCCTGGACCAGGATCCACAAGGATCCTCTTTCCCTTAAGTTGAAACCACAATCCTCCCGAGGCCCTTATCTGCTTGAAGACCACAACCCTGGCCCCGGCCGTACCGAGGAACTTTATATGGTCCATATCCCCTCTATCTTCCTTTGACACCTGGGACACCTCCCTTCCTTCAGCTCGAAACGCGTTACAAAAAAGCCCTTCCTCTCGATCAGCAACCTCCCACAGCGGGGACAGTAGGTGTTTTCTGCAGGATGCCCGGGGACATTGCCAAGATAGACATAGTGGAGTCCCACCTCAAGAGCTATTTCCCTTGCCCTCTCCAGGGTCTTTACTGGAGTGGGGGGAAGGTTCCTCAGGCGATACATGGGGAAGAAGCGGGTGAAGTGAAGGGGCACAGAAGGGGAGAGCTCATCCCTGATCCAAAGGCACATCTCCCTTATCAGGTCCTCATCATCGTTTTTCCCCGGCACCACCAGGTTCACTATCTCAAGGTGTACCCCGTGGGAATGGATTTCCTTAAGGGTTTTAAGCACCGGATTGAGCCACCCTCCCGTCACCTCCCGATAGTAGCGATCGCTGAAGCCCTTAAGGTCCACACATGCAGCCCCTATATAGGGGAGGAGGTCCCTCAGAGGTTTTAGATTTATAAAGCCGTTGGAATGAAAGACGAAGAAGATCCCTTCGGCCTTTGATATCTTCGCCACCTCAAGATTGTATTCGTGAAAGACCGTCGGTTCGGTATAGGTGGCAGCGATGGAGGGACATCCCTGAAGCAGGGCGAGCTTGACCATCTCATGGGGGGGTATTTTCATGTTGTTGGTTTCAAGGGGCGAGACCTGCGAAATCTGCCAGTTCTGACAGAAGAGACAGTCGAGGTTGCAGCCCGCCATGGCATAGGAGAGACAGGGGGATCCGGGAAGGAAGTGGAAGAAGGGCTTCTTCTCTATAGGATCGATGTGAAGGGCACAGGGATTTCCGTAGGTCAGGCTGTAAAGCTTTCCCTTGATGTTCTTTCTGGCCTCACAATGCCCGAGATCCCCGGGCCCTATGAGGCACTCCCTTGGACAAAGGGTACACTGTACCATCTCCCCTCCGCGGGGGACAGAGTACGGAGAGAGATGGGGGGCCACATAGCCATAGCCCTGGGCCCAGAGGTCCTCGGGGGAGAGGAGCCCGAGGAAACCGAGGAGACCGAGTTTCAGAAAATCCCTCCTGCTCAGTTTCATCCCAAAAGCCTAAGGGCATTCCGATAAAGGATTGCCTCCCTTTCGCCTTCGCTTAAACCCGCCTCCTTCATCCCTTCAAGATAGCGACTTGGCCCAAGCAGGGGATAATCGGTCCCAAAGAGGAGCTTTTTGGGGATGATCTCCATAGAGACCTTCCACACCCTCGGGGAATAAAGGAAGGGCAGGGCAGCGGTATCGTAATATACCCCTTTGCACAAGTCCCTTATCTCAGGCATGAGCTCGAAGAACAAAAACCCCCCTCCAAGATGGGCCAAAATCAAGGGTACCCCTTGAGCTGCATGAACTATCCGCTCCACATCTTTTAAACCTATCCGTCCTTTCCCTGGATAGGGATGTCCTACCGGTTCATTCACATGAACCAAGGCCAAAAGCCCCAACTGGCGGATCACCGAGAAAGTCTCCTTCAGTAGCCCCTCATCCAAAGGACCCTCTCCATAGGTCCCGGGGGCAAGTTCCCCCGCCCCCCTGGCTCCATACCTTCTGGAGCGTTCAAGTTCCTTAAAGCCCCCATCCCCCGGGGGGAAGGTCACAAAAGGGATGAGCTCCCTATGGGATTCGGATGCCTCAAGCAGATAGTCGTTTTCGCGTTTGCAGAGGTCGAGATCCGTCCAGGGAAAACCACAAATTACCGCTCCTTCCACCCCTTCCTTTTCCATCATCGCCAAGAGCTCCTCCACCCCCACCATCTTCGCCTTGGGGTCGCCATAAATAGCCCCAAAGAGGGGATCCCTTTCCGCCAGATCGAAACGCTTCTGCCTCACCCAAGGGGAAAAGACATGGACGTGAAAATCGATGACCTTCATCGGGCCTTCACCCTATTTCTGCCTTCCTTCTTGGCTTCATACATCAGGTCATCGGCCCGGGAGATGAGGGTATCGGGATTGTCTCCCGGCTGATACTCGGTCACCCCAAGGCTCACCGTGAAGCCCTCCACCCCAGGGATTTTAAGCCCCTCTATCCTCTGCCTGAGGTCTTCGGCCAAGATCTTAGCCTTCTCAAGGGGAGTGGCAGGGAGAAGCAGGATGAACTCCTCTCCCCCCCAGCGGGTTAAGAGATCCGTTTTTCTGATCCTGTCCTTTACCGCTTTGACCAAGGCCTTGAGGACCAAATCTCCCATCCGGTGGCCGAAGCGGTCGTTGATGGCCTTAAAGTGATCTATATCCAACATGACCACCGAAAAGGTCTCCCCCGTCCTCTTCGCCCTCTCTATCTCCTCCTCAAGCCTTTCCTGAAAGTACCTGCGGTTGTAAGCCCCAGTGAGGGGATCGGTTACAGACATCTGGTAAAGTTGACGCTCCATGCGTTTGTAAGGGGTTATGTCGTCTGCATAGTGCAGGAAAAGGTCTTCAGAAACAGCCACCCACCAGGTCTCCCAGAAGGCCTCATCTGCCTGAATTTCCTTTTTCATCTTCGCCTTTTCCTCTAAAACCCTATCGGCCTCGCAGAAGACACATCGGGTCCCGGGAGGGGGATAGCCCGTATCGAGATAAAGACGCCTCTGTTCCTCGGGAAGGAACCTGAGCTTCCATATCCCCTCCCAGCAGTACTGCCCTTCCTGGGTGTTGAAAAACTCATGAGCTGCCCTGTTCTGGGCAACGATCTTCCTGTCCCGAGAGATGAGCCAGGCGGGATTGGGGATCCCCTCAAGCATCATCCTCATCTGGTGTTCCAAGCGCCGCCTCTCTGTAATGTCCTCCCCCATAGAAAGAACCATCCTGAACTTTCCCCCTTCGGTGATGACGCTGTTGTACCACTTGATGATCCGCCAAGAACCATCACGGGTCTGAATGGGATTTTCGTACTCATGCCTAAGAGCCCGGGTATTGACCACATGCTCCCAAACCTTGTAAAGCTCCCCCCTGAGTTCGGGGGGAATGAAAAGTCCGATCCACTCCTTTCCGAGGACTTCTTCTCGCTTGTAACCTGTCACTTTCTCGGCAAAGCGGTTGAAAAGGAGGATCTCGGACCGCTCACCTAAGCCAACGATAAGAAGGGGAGCATTTTCTATCAAGGCCTCTGTCCTTGCTTTTTCCCGAGCTAATTCTTCTTGGAGCTTCTTCTGTTGGTCTACGGACATGAAGTAGCCAAGAACCGCCCTCTTCCCTCTGTAGGTCACCGAGGTGACCATCCCGATGTCCCAGCCGATCGAGCCGTCTTTCCGCACAACCCTGAACTCGTAGGGTTCGGTCCTTTCCCCTTTAAGCATCTTTTTGGATGCCTCCCTCACCCACTCCCTGTCCTCAGGGTGAACGACATCCATGGGGCTCATCTCCATCAGTTCGGCCTCGCTGTGCCCGAGCCTGAGGATCAGCTCGGGATTGACCATGCGAAAACGGCCCTCTTGGGCGACAAAAATGGGGATCGGTGCGCTCATGAAAACGCTTTCAAGGAGTTTGTTTGTCTCTTTGCTCTCGGTAAAGTCGACACCGGAAACTATGACCTGCCTGCTCTGAGGGATCACAGTAGGGCTTATCAAGCCCCAGAGGACCCCGCCGTCCTTGGTCAGGAACCTGATCTCAAAGGGGGAAGGGAAGTTTTTTCCCTCAAGGCATGAGCGATGTATCTCAAGGACTAAAGGGCGGTCTTCAGGATGGATCAACTCCAAGGCATTCCTCCTCAAAATCTCCTCCCTTCCGTAGCCCGTGCGCTTAAGGAAGGCCGAGTTGACCTTCGAGACGCTGAGATCCTCCTCTACCAAGAACATTATGGCCTCTGTCCCCTCGAAGACCCTCTCAAAATAAACCCTTTCCAGACCTTCCTCTGTCGCTTCTATGAAGGTCTCAAGGAGAACCTTCTCCCCTTCCAATTCGGTCTCTTTTACCGTTTTTATCACCGGTACCTTTGTGCCATCCTTCCTCAGCAATGTCCTAAGGGATCTGTCCTCCCCCTTTCCTTCTTCAAACACAGGACAAACATCAGAGGGGCACAGATAACCTTGACAGGATCTGCCCACCACCTCTTTGAGGTCCTCGGCCCCAAGGAGCGTTAAGGCCTCGCGGTTAGCCCACCGGATGGTCTTGTCCCTGCCCACAAGGAGGATCCCAACGGGCAGAAGATCGAGGATTTCGGAGGCCTTTCCCCCTTGCATTTTCCCTTACTGGGGGTTTTGAGAAATTGTGCTTTGGAGGGGCTTTTGTGTCAAGGGAAATTCCCTTATTTGGTCATTATCTCCGGGGTTTTTAATCCTTTTTCTTTTTGGGAGAATTTCCCCGTGATCGAAGTGGAATTGAAGGTGCGGGCCGACTTACAGAAGGTAAGGAAGAGGCTTCAGGACCTCGGGGCCTTTCTCAAGGGTTTCGAGGTCGAAGAGGACCTTTATTTCAACTCACCGTGGCGGGATTTCTCCCAAAGTGACGAGGCCTTAAGGATAAGGATAAGGGGGAAAGGGGGGATTTTGACCTACAAGGGGCCGAAGCTCGATTCCCTGAGCAAGACCCGCGAGGAGATAGAAGTGGAGGTATCCGACTGGCATGAGACCAAACGACTGCTTCTGAAGCTGGGGTTTAAAGAGGTGGGGAGGGTGAGGAAATGGAGGGAGAGGTATGAGCTCGGGGAATTGGTGGTGAGCCTTGATCGGGTCGAGGGCCTTGGGGAGTTCGTAGAGGTGGAGGCCAAGGCCGAAGGGAATTACAGCCGCCTTCTGCGGAAGGCCCTCGAGCTGCTTGAGATTCTCGGGGTATCCGAGGAGCCCATAAGGGAATCCTACCTGGAGATGCTCCTGGCCAAAAAGCTTTTTGACAAGCACCAGGCCAGGGGATAAGATTTGCTGCTGAGATGAAGAAGGTTTTTTGTCTTCTCCTGGTGGTCCTTGCTTTCGGTGCAGGGCTTGCTGGGGGCAAACACATCCTGCTCCTTGAAGCCGAGGGGATTATAAATCCGCCGATGGCGGGTTATATCGTGAGGGGGATAGAGAAGGCCGAAAGGGAGGGGGCGTTGGCCTTGATCATCCAGTTGGATACCCCGGGGGGCCTGATGGATTCCATGCGCCGGATCGTCAAAAAGATCCTGGGGGCCGAGGTCCCGGTGATCGTCTATGTCGCCCCGAGCGGTTCCAGGGCTGCCTCGGCAGGGGTCTTCATAACCATGGCCGCCCATGTGGCGGCAATGGCACCGGGGACCAATATTGGTGCCGCCCACCCGGTGGAGCTCGGCGAAAAGAAGATGGATGAGACCATGCTCAAGAAGGTGGTGAACGATACGGTGGCCTACATCAAAACCATCGCAAGGGAGAGGAAGAGGAACGAGAAGTGGGCCGAGAAGGCCGTGAGGGAATCCAGCTCCATAACCGCCCGGGAGGCCCTGAAACTTCATGTGATAGACCTTGTGGCCCCCAGTCTGGAGGAGCTCCTCAAGGAGCTGGACGGTCGCAAGATAAGGCTCGGGTCCGGAAGGACGGTTGTGCTCAGGACCGAGGGCATTCAGGTGGTAAGGCTCAAGATGTCCTTCAGGGACAAGCTCCTCCACACCCTTTCAAACCCCATGATCGCCTATATTCTTCTCATGCTCGGAATTTACGGGCTGTTTTTCGAGCTCTCCAATCCCGGTGCCATCTTCCCCGGGGTGGTGGGGGGCATTTGCCTGATTTTGGCCTTCTTTGCCTTCCAGATGCTGCCCATAAACTATGCGGGCATCGCCCTTATAATTCTGGGGATCATCCTTCTTATCATGGAGGTGAAGATCACAAGCTATGGGCTCCTCTCCATCGGGGGGATAATCTCCCTGCTTTTGGGTTCGCTGATGCTGATAGAGAGCCCGGCTCAGTACCTGAGGCTCTCCCTTTCGGTCGTGGTGCCGATGGTGCTTGTGAGCGCCGGTTTTTTCCTCTTTGCTCTGACGATGGTCATAAGGGCCCACCGCCGCAGACCCCAAACTGGTCAAGAGGGACTGCTGGGGGAGAGGGGGAAGGCCTTAACGGATATAGCCCCTGAAGGGACGGTTGAGGTCCTTGGCGAGATCTGGCGGGCTTTCTCGGATCAGCAGATCAAGGCCGGGGAAGCCGTGGAGGTGGTGGGGGTTGAGGGTTTGAGGTTGAAAGTAAGGAGAGAGGAGGGGTGAGAAATGATGGGTCCCATATTTTGGTTCCTTTTGGTCATCTTCATCCTCATCATCTTGAGTTCGGCCATAAAGATCTGCAGGGAATACGAGCGGGGTGTGATCTTCCGCTTGGGGAGATTTGTGGGGGTGAAGGGTCCCGGAATCTTCTTCATCATCCCCGGAGTTGACAAGATGGTCAAGGTGAGCTTGAGGACCGTGGTCATGGATGTGCCGCCCCAGGATGTGATCACCAAGGACAACGTCTCGATCTCTGTAAACGCCGTGGTCTACTTCAGGGTTTTTTCGCCCGAGAAAGCCGTGATCCAGGTGGAGGATTATCTGTATGCGACCTCGCAGCTGGCCCAGACCACCCTGAGGAGCGTGGTGGGGCAGGCGGAGCTTGACGAGATCCTGGCCGAGCGCGACAAGATCAACCAGCAGCTGCAATCGATCCTGGACAAACACACCGATCCGTGGGGCATAAAGGTGACCCTGGTGGAGATAAAGCACATAGATCTGCCTCAGGAGATGCAGCGGGCCATGGCAAAGCAGGCGGAAGCCGAAAGGGAGAGGAGGGCCAAGATCATTAACGCCGAGGGGGAATTCCAGGCCGCCAAGAAGCTTGTTGAGGCTGCAACGCTCATGGAGGATCACCCTTATGCCCTCCAGTTGCGATACCTCCAGACCCTCCGGGAGGTTGCGGCAGAAAGGAACTCCACCACGCTCTTTCCAGTGCCCATTGACCTTATAGAGCCCTTCATCAAGAAGGCGAAGGCCAAGGAATCTTGATCTGGTTTCCCCTGGCGCTGCTTTCCGCCTTCTCGTGGGCGACGGCTGATTACTTCACCAAACGCTGGTTTTCCCATTATGGGGCATGGGAGATGGCCTTCTGGAGGCACCTGTTCTGCCTCCCCTTTCTGTGGTCGCTGTTTCCCCTCTCTCCATCCCTTTCCCCCCGGGCCGGTTTTTGGACGGGGATAGGGAAGTTGCTCCCCGTTGAAGTGTTGGCCACCGTCCTTTACATGGCGGCGATAAGGTCCTCCCCCCTTTCGCTCACCCTGCCCTTTTTGTCCTTCACCCCGCTTTTTCTGGTCCTCACCGGTGCCTTTATCCTCGGGGAATTCCCCAATGAAGCCGGTCTTTTGGGGATCCTTCTTGTGGTTTTGGGGAGCTATCTGCTGAACCTGAAAGGGGGAGTCCTCTCTCCCTTGAAGGCTGTGTTCAGGGAGAGGGGGTCTTGGCTTATGCTCATCGTATCCGGGCTCTATGCCTGGACCTCGGCCGTGGGGAAATACGTGCTTTTGCTCTCCCACCCCTTCTTCTTCGGTCCGCTTTATGTAAGCCTCCTCACCCTGGGCCTCCTCATCCCGGTCCCCAAAAGGGTCTTTAAGCCTCCTCCCTTTGGAAGAGGGCTCCTGGTGGGAATGTTCATGGCCCTTATGTTTGTAAGCCACTGGATCTCCATAACCATGGTCGAGGCCGCCTATATGATCTCGGTCAAGAGGACCGCTCCCCTCTTCGGTGTCCTCTATGGGGGGATCCTCCTGGGTGAGGGTGAGTTCAGGAAGCGGTTTTTGGCGACCGCCCTGATGGTCTCTGGCGTTGTGGTGATAGGTGTCCTCGGATAAAATCCCCTTGATGCGGGTCCTGGTCACGGGAGGTGCGGGGTATGTAGGTTCCCATGTGGTGAAGCTTTTGGGTGAGGAGGGTTACCGCGTCCTCACCTACGATAACCTCAGCACGGGCCACCGGTGGGCCGTACTTTACGGGGACCTGGTAGAGGCGGACCTGGCCGATGAGGAGGCCTTGGAGGGGGTCTTCAGGGACTTCGGTCCCGAGGCCATCATCCATTTTGCCGCCTCGGTGGTGGTCCCGGAGTCGGTGAGGGATCCCTTGAAGTATTACCAGAACAATGTCTCCAACAGCCTGAAGCTCTTATGGTGTTGCGTGCGGCATGGGGTCAAGGCCTTCGTATTCTCCTCATCGGCGGCCGTCTATGGGATCCCGGACTCTGTGCCCATCTCCGAGGATGCCCCCTTGAGGCCCATAAATCCCTACGGATGGTCCAAGGCGATGGTGGAGCAGGCCCTGAGGGATTGTTCCGAGGCCTATGGTCTCCGTTATGTCTCCTTAAGGTATTTTAACGTGGCAGGGGCCGATCCCGAGGCGAGGATAGGGCAGGTTTCTCGCAACCCCACCCACCTGATCTCGAGGGCCCTTAAGGCCGCGCTTGGAAGGATTCAGGAGCTGGAGATCTACGGTGTAGATTATCCAACGAGGGACGGGACCTGTATCAGGGACTTCATCCACGTTGAGGATCTCGCCAGGGCCCACCTTCTGGCCCTCCGGTATCTCATGGAGGGGGGCAAAAGCCGCGTTTACAACTGCGGTTACGGCGAGGGGTATTCCGTCAGGGAGGTCGTCGAGGCGGTGAAGGAGGTCACCGGGAGGTCCTTTCCCGTACGGCCTGCCCCGAGGCGCCCAGGGGATCCACCAGAGCTTGTGGCCGACCCAAGGAGGATAAAGGCTGAACTTGGCTGGAGCCCCCGCTATGATGACCTGAGGTTCATCATAGAGACGGCTTGGAGATGGGAGCTGAACTATGCCTTACGAGAGGCCTGATCTCGCCCCTTATGCTGCCAGAAGCGAGCTATCCCGGGGGAGGCGTTACCCTGAGGAGTTCAAGGACGAAAGACCGGCCTTTGAGAGGGATAGGGACAGGATCATCCATTCGGCGGCCTTCAGGCGTCTGATGTACAAGACCCAGGTCTTTCTCATCCACGAGGGCGATTATTATCGCACCCGATTGACCCATTCCCTCGAGGTGGCCCAGATAGCGAGGGGTTTGGCTCGGATGCTCAAGCTCAATGAGGAATTGACCGAAGCCATAGCCCTTGCCCACGACCTAGGCCATACGCCTTTTGGCCATGCGGGCGAGGACGCGCTGGACCGCCTCATGGGGCCCTGGGGGGGGTTCGAGCATAATCTTCAAAGCCTCAGGGTTGTGGAGGTCCTTGAGGAACGCTATCCCAACTTCCCCGGGCTGAACCTCACCTTTGAGACCCGCGAGGGTCTGGCCAAACACTCAAGGCATGATCATCCAGAGCTTCGGGAATTTAACCCAGAGGAGCCCCCCACCCTTGAGGCTCAGCTGATCGAGGTGGCCGACGAGATAGCCTATAACAATCACGATATAGACGATGGCCTGAAATCGGGCCTTTTGAGCCTCGAAGAACTGGAGGAGCTCGAACTCTGGCGGGAGGTCTGGAGGGTTGTCAATCGCAAGTATCCCCATGGCGGCAGAAAACAACTCATCTATTCGGCCATAAGCCACCTCATAAGCCTCCTCATGCACGATGTGGCCTCAGAGACCAAAAGGCGCATACGGGAAAACGGCATAGAGACCCTAGAGGATGTGAGGCGCTTCGGTCGCCCTCTTGTGGGGTACAGCAGGTCGGTGGCCGAGGAGAACAGGCGGCTCATGGACTTCCTCTACCGAAGGCTTTACTGCCACTGGCGCGTGGAACGCATGAGGGCCAAGGCCGAACGGATGATAACCGAGCTCTTCAAGGCATACATCGACAATCCCAAACTGCTTCCCGAGAAGTACCAGAGGCGGATGCAGGAGGAGTTGCCCCAAAGGGTGGTCTGCGATTATATAGCGGGGATGACGGATCGTTTCGCCGTGGAGGAATATAAAAGGCTTTTCGATCCTGACTGGAGGGTTTAGGGTGAGACCCCCACTGGTCGAGGCCATGCTCGATCCGGGTTTTTACCCCCACAAGCCCAAAGGGGTGAGGCTTATCGAGACCCATATCTCCTGGGTGTTCCTCACGGGATCTTATGCCTACAAGGTGAAGAAACCGGTGAACTTCGGCTTTCTGGACTTCACCACCCTCAAGCAGCGAACACACTTCGCCCATGAGGAGGTGAGGCTCAATCGCAGGCTCTCGCCCGAGATCTACCTGGGAGTCCTGGAGATAAGGAGGCGGGATGGCGGATTCAGCCTCCAGGGTCCGGGTGAAGTGGTTGAGGTGGCAGTGTGGATGAAGGAGCTCCGGGAGGAATGGAGGCTTGATCTGCTGTTGGAATCGGGGAAGGTGGGACATGGCCTTTGGGACCTCATCGCCGAAAGGATAGCCCGCTTCCATGGGGAGGCCGAGACCAACCCTTACATTGCCTCCTTTGGCGAGCCCGAAAAGGTCATGGTAAATGTGAAGGAGAACTTCGATCAAACTGAGCCCTTCAGGGATATAACCATTCCCAAGGGCTGGTTTGTGGACTTAAGGGATTACTCCTTTGGCTTTCTGACCGAGCGCAGGGACCTCTTCAAGAGGAGGATCCAAAACGGTCGCATCCGCGAGGGACATGGAGACCTGCACACCGAAAACATCTACTATGATGGGAAGCAGCTCCATGTGCTCGACTGCATCGAGTTCAACGAGAGGTTTCGGTTTCAGGACACAGCTTCCGATGTCGCCTTTCTTTTGATGGACCTTGAGGCGAGGGGGTTTGAAGAAGGGGGGTGGCGTTTCTTGAACGGTTACCTGCAATACAGTGGAGATTTCGAACTCCTTCAGGTCCTCCGTTTCTACAAAATCTACAGGGCCTACGTGAGGGGAAAGATCGAAAGCTTCCAGATGGCCCAGAAGGGAAAGGCGGCCGAGGAGAAGGCAAGGGGGTATTTCGAGCTCGCCTGGCGTTATCTGGTCGAAGAAAGGCCCCGTTTCCTTCTGGCAAGCTGTGGGGTAATGGGCAGTGGCAAGAGCACCCTTTGCATGGAGCTGGCATCAAGGCTTGGGGCGGTCCTTATAAGGTCCGATTCGGTGAGGAAACTCTCCCTGGGGATCCCTCCCTGGGAGCACCGTTACGAACCCTTCGGGCAGGGCATTTACAGCCCCGAGGTCACCGATTCGGTCTACAAGCGGATGATCTCCCTTGCGGAGGAGGTCCTTGGGGCCGGATATCCGGTGATCCTGGATGGGTCCTTCTCCAAGGCTTCCCACAGGAGGATGGTCTCAGAGCTCGCCCAGAGGTTGGGCATTCCCTATCTATTCCTTTACACTCAATGCCCGGTGGAGGTAATAAAGGAGAGGATAGGCAAAAGGAGGGATATCTCGGACGGGAGGGTCGAGATCCTCGAGGAGCATATCCGTTCCTTCGAGACCCCAAAGGAGCTTCCCCCCGAGAGGGTCCTTTCCGTCGATACCCGGGGACCCCTCTCGGTGGAGGTGATCCGGGAAGTGAGGAAAAGGGTTAGGTGAAGGAGGGCAATCGCCAGAAGGAGCTTTGGGCCTATGTGAGGCTTCTGGAGGAATTCCTCCAGGTCTGGCTCTATTTCAAGGACCTTTACCGCAAGTATCGCAGGAAGGAGTTGACCTTTGGAGATATTGCCGCTTTTGTGGGCGACAAGGACCCCTACCTGCCCATGTATCACCTGAAGGAGCTTTCCCACCGGCTCTTCCGGGATCCCGAAGGGAAGCCCCCTGAGGAGGGGAGGCTCATAGATCTGGCCATAGGCTCCATCTTCCATGAGGCCATGAAGCTGAGGGAAAACCTCTATCAGCTGGAGGTTTATAGGCCTTCTTATCAGAGGATCAGGACCGAGGAACTTTCCCCTTACCAGGAGAGGCTCCATCAGGAATTCTCCAAGATCGGCAGGAGGGCCGAGAGGGCCCTAAGGGAGGGGATGGCCGAGGCCCGGAGGCTCTTCCAGAACACCCTGGAGCAGATAAGGGCCTTCATGGCCGCAAGGGGGAAGGGAAATCCCTTGCTCGTTCGCTTTCTGCTTAAGTCCGAGGGCCTCCTGCGCCGCGCCTACGGCAGGAGGGGCTTCGATAGCCTGATGGCGGAGATATTTCCTGAAGGGGTGGCCTCGGCCTTAAGGGAAGGGGCCTTAAGCCTTATGGAAGGGATGCATTTCGGGGAGGCCGAAAAACTCTGGGAACGTTACCTGCGGTTCAACCCCGATGATCTGGAGGCCCGTTTCCTGAGACTTTATTGCCGGGGCTACGATGCATATCTTCAGAACAGATATGGGGTGGCCTTGACAGCGTGGCGGAAGGCATTGAGATTTGCCGAGGCCATGGGGGTCCCAAACGCCAAGGGGTACCTCGAGAGGATGGCGGAACTGACGGCCCGTATGGGAAGGGAATTGCAGGAGGAGGACAAGGAAGGTCAGGCCAGGGTTGCCTTCAGGCTTTCGGAGAAACTCAGGTTGAAAAGCATGCAAGGAGGGAAAGATGCCGATTTACGAGTTTGAGTGTGAGAACTGTGGAGAGACCTTTGAGACCCTGTTGCTTTCGCGATCCAATGAGGTGAGCTGTCCCCACTGTGGGGGGAGGAACCTCAAGAGGGTGATGTCGATTTGTGCCCTCTCTGCAGGAGGAAGATTCCGCTCAACCGCTTCGAGTTCCGGCGGCTGTTCCGGCTGCAGTACCACAAGTTGCGCAGGGTGTAAGCCCTAAAGAAAGGCTTCCTTCATCCTGAAGATAGCTCCCTCAACCCCTCCGGGGTATTCCCGCTCCAATTTCCGCTTCAATTCCTCCACCTGGTTGAAGCGCACCAGATCCTCCATGTCATCGAGCCTCTCGTAAACCCCGGCCCTCCTCCCCAGGCAGAAATTAAGCTTCTCTTCAGGGGAGAGGGAGAGGAAGCGGTCGATTATCCCCAGCAGTTTCGGCTTTTCTTCGGGTATCTTCCCCTCCAGTTCCCCCAGAAGGTTCAGGATGTGGTCGCTTACTAGGTAACTTTCGGCCTCAAGGGACTCCACAAAGAGCCTTATCTCCCTCACCACTTCCTCTTCACTTTCGAGCTCAAACTCCCCTCGCTGGATCTTTTCCCACAAGGGCATCTGTGGTAGGACCATGAGGGTCCTCAAGCGGATGAAGTGGGGGCTGATTTGGTTAAGGACCTCGGCGGTCTTCAGAGCGTGTTCCCTCCACCATCGCCTCCCTCCAAGCCCTGGCATGACGTACTCGGAAAGCTCGATTCCGGCCTCCATGATCTTTCTGCCCGCCTCAATATGCTGAGAAGCCGTAACCCCCTTTCTCATGTAATCGAGGAGGGGATCCCACCCGGTCTCAAGGCCCAAATGTAGCCTCGTCAGGCCGGCTTCCCTCAGCAGTTTCAGATCCTCGACGGTCTTGGTCCTTGCGATGGTTCGGGAACGGGCATAGCTGGTTATCCTTTCCACCTGGGGGAACCTTTCCTTCAGATGGGTGAGGATCTCGGCGAGATCTTGGGCCTTGAGCACGAGGGAGTTGGCATCCTGCAGAAACACCGTCTTCCCCCCCAAGTGGAGCCAGAGGGCGATCATGCGGAAACACTCGTTGTGAGGCTGGCCGAACACATAATGGAGGACCTCCCTTGAGATCTCCCCCCCTGCTCCAAGGCGCCAGGAGATTTCCCTCAATTGCTGGGCTATGCGGTAAGCGTTGTCGATATCCTCCTTTACCTCCTTTACACTTCGGCGCTCAAAACGCCTGCCCTTGTAGATATGACAAAAAAGACACTTGTTCCACGGGCAGTTGCGGGTGATCCGTAAAAGAAGGCTGTAAGCCTCACTTGGTGGCCTTATGGGACCTATTTCGAACCTCACCTCCCGCATCCCAAAACAGGATAACCCCCTATCTGGGGAGTTTCAATCTCCTTTGATAGATCCTCACTGCCCGGTTGTGTTCCTTGAGGGTCCTGGAGAAGTGGTGGGTACCATCGTTTTTGGAGACGAAATAAAGGTAAGGGACATCGGCGGGATAGAGGGCCGCCCTGAGGGAATCCACTCCGGGATTGCATATAGGGGTGGGGGGAAGTCCCCGCAGAAGATAGGTGTTGTAAGGGCTAGGGGTCCGGAGGTGTTCCCTGCGGAGATCACCCCGAAAGCTTTCACCGAGGCCGTAGATCACGGTAGGATCAGCACAGAGGGGCATCCGCTTCTTCAGGCGGTTGTGAAATACCGCCGATATCAGGGGTTTTTCCCAGGAGACGGACGTCTCCTTCTCGATGATGGAGGCCAGGGTAAGGACCTCGTAGTCGGTGAATCCGAGCTCTTTGGCCCTCAAAGAGAAGGCCTCAGGCCAATGGCGGCGGAAATTATCGACCATCACCCTTATAACCTTCTTCGGGTCCTCCGCAGGGGAGAAGAGGTAGGTATCGGGGAAGAGGAATCCCTCAAGGCTTGGGTAATGAAGGCCCAGGGATTGCAGAAAATGCCGATCCCTGGATGCCTCAAGGAAGGCCTTCTTTGATTTGACTACTCCCTCCCTTTCTAGGATCTCAGCTATCTGGCTCACGGTTAAGCCCTCCGGTATCACCACCTTCAACAGGATTCCCCTTCCCTCCTTCAGGATCCTCAAGATCTCGAGGGGAGACAGGGGCTCTTGGAAGCGGTAAATGCCGGCCCTTATCCTCCTGTCCGTTCCTGTAATCCTCCCATAGAGATAGAGGGGAAGGGAAGTACCGATCAGCCCCCTTTCCTTGAGCAGCAAAAGGACCTCCTTGAAACTCGCCCCTTTGGGTATGGTCACCTCCTGAGGGGTCCAGGATTGGGGAGGGGTGCTCAGTTCGGACCAGGAGAGGACCAGGAGCAGGAAGGCCCCTGCGGCCAGAAGGACGAGGGGCTTATCGGGACGCATCGCCGTGTCTCCGCGCCTCCAGGTACCCTTGCAGGATGATGGCCGCCGCCAGTTTGTCCCTCACCTTCTTCCTCTTTCGGCGGCTCTGATCGGCCTGAAGCAGGATCCTCTCTGCTTGCTGGGTGCTGAACCTCTCGTCCCAAAATCTCACCGGTAGGCCGAGGGCCGCCTTGAGCTCCTCTGCAAAGGCCATCACCTTCTGGGCCTGGACCCCAAGGGAGCCGTCTGCCCGAAGGGGTAACCCTATGACCACCTCTTGGACGTTGTACCGAAGGGCTATCTCCCTGAGCCGCTTCAGGGTATCTGTCCCCTTCCTCTCGATGACCTCAAGTCCCTGAGCGATGATTCCCATCTGATCGCTCAAAGCGACCCCTATGCGCTTCTCCCCCACATCCAGGCCCATGATCCTCATCTTCCTGACGATTATATCCCTTTCCCGCAGGCCCAAGGAGGTTGCCTTCCCTTTGCCGTTGATGATACCCTTAGGCCACCATGGCCAGCGGGATGAGGATAAGGTGGCTTGTGGTGGGTCCCCTTCAGACCAACTGTTACATCCTTTCCTGCGAAAGGACGGGGCTTTGTGCGGTAATAGATCCCGGAGGGGATGGGCCGAGGATCCAGAAGACCATAGAAGAAGAAGGCCTGCAGGTCCTTTACATCATCAATACCCATGGACATTTCGATCACACGGGGGCCAATGCCTATCTTAAAGCCATAAGCAGTGCCGAACTGCTCATCCACCGGGCCGATGCCCCAATGATCCTCCAACAATCAAGGAGTGCAGCCATGTGGGGGTTGCAGGTGGAGGATTCGCCCCCACCCGATAGGTTTATCGATGAGGGTGACCTCATCATCATCGGCGACATCACCCTCAGGGTCCTCCATACCCCTGGCCATACCCCCGGGGGGATCTCGCTCTTCACCGACAGGGTGGTTTTTGTGGGCGATACCCTCTTTGCGGGCTCCATAGGCAGGACCGATTTCCCGGGCGGAAATTACCACCAGTTGATCTCATCGGTCAGGGAGAAGCTCTTTCCCCTGGGGGACGACGTGGTGGTCTATCCGGGTCACGGTCCCGAAACCACCATCGGACAGGAGAAGAGGACAAACCCCTTCTTCACAGGCCACGGATTCGACTGGCTTTGATCAGCCTTCCTGCTGAAAGCCGTAGGGTTCCAACAGTTTGGGGTTCAACCTGACCCCTTCCTCCTCCATCCTCTTGTTCAACCAGTTTGAGAGGATCTGCCTCTGCCAGATCTTCTCAAGGGCTAAAGCAAACCCCTCGGCATTGGGGCCCTTTCTCTCCTCCACCTCCTTCAACCTGAGGGCGAAAACCCTCCCCTGGATCTCGAAGGGGACGGGGGCAACAGGTTGGGAAGGAGTAAGTAGGGCCAGCTCTTCAGACCAGTAACGGGCCACCTCGGCCCTGGAGATCGGCCCAACGGTCTCCTTCCCCAAGGCATACCTTCTCATCAATTCCGTCGGTTCCCTTCCTTCCCTCCAGCGCTGTAGGATCTCCTGAGCTATGGCCCGTGCCCGCAAGATCGCCTTCTGCTGCACAACCCTCCTCCTCACCTCCTCTCTGACCTCCTCAAGGGAAGGGATCCTTGAGGGGATCCTCTCCAGAAGCTTCAGGACGAAGAACCTCCCCCCATCCTCCACCATCGGGGAGATTTCCCCTGGGGTAAGAGAAAAGGCAACCCCCAGTAACTTCGGACACCTTCCTAGCCCCTTTATCTCATCGGCACGGGAAAGGGGCCCTACTATGTGGACCTCAAGCCCCATCTGTTTGGCATATTCCTCGAAATCTCCCTTTTTGGCATGGTAGGCGAAATCGGCCATCTTCATGGCACACAGGTCTTCGGCCTTTTGCCATCGGAGTTTCTCGACGATGCGGTCCTTCACTTCTCCGAAGGGCAAAAGCTTTGCGGGTTTCCTGTCCAGGAGCTTGACGATGTGAAACCCCCCCCGACCTTCAAAGAGCTTGACCTCACCCTTCTCCATCCGGGAGATGGCCTCCGATAGGTCCTCTGCGAGGTCACCGAGGGGGATGTAGCCGAGGTCTCCTCCTTTCTGCTTCGTAAGGGGATCTTCGGAGAATCGTTTGGCAAGCGAGGAGAAGTCCTCCCCCTTCTGCAGCTTTCCCATGACCTCCTGGGCCTTCTCCCTGTCCTTCAGGAAGATGTGCCCAAGCCTCACCCTCTCCGGGATGCTGAACTCCTCGGGATGTCGCCTGTAGTAATGCTCTGCCTCCTTGGGATCGACGCTCACCTCCTCGAGCACCTCCTGAGGCAGGCACCTCACATAGGCGATCTTCACCTTTTCGGGGATCCTGAACTCCTCCTGGTGCTCCGAAAGGTACCGGATGAGTTCCTCCTCTCGGACCTCAATCTCCCCCTTTAAGGCCTTGGCCTCCACTTTAATAGCCTCAAATACAAGGCGTTCGGAGACCTTCGAGAGGATCCCTTCGGCCTCTTCTCGGCCGAAAAAGGGCATGGCTTCAATGGCCCTCTGGACCCTGCTGCGGAGGAGTGCTCTGGAGAGATTCTCCTCGAACTCCGAAGGGCTCAAGCCTTGCCGCCTCAGGAAGGAAAGATAAAGCTCCCTGTCGAAACGCCCCCCGCGCTGAAAAAGCGGCGAGCCGAAGATGGCCTCCCTCAGTTCCTGTGTGGACCCCCTTATACCCCACCTTTGGGCCTCAAGGTAGAGGAGGTGGCCGTTTATGAGGTTCGAAAGTACACTGCTTGCAACCCCCAGCCTCCTCACCTCCTCCCTTTCCAGGGCCCTTCCGGTCATCCTCTGCAGGCCCTCCAGGGTTTGCCTGAAGGTGCGATCGAATTCACCGATGGTTATGGCGTATTTTCCCACCTCGGCCACCACCGTTTCCCTCTTTGAGCCGATCCTTCCCGTCCCCCAGAGGGCGAAGGCCAGGATGATGAGTCCCATGATGATCTTTATCCCCCAGGATGCGGCCCGCTTGCGAAAATATTTGAGCATCCCCTCCTCCCGTTGACCCGGATCCCCTAAATGGTAGGATAAGGGGCCGAGGAGGTAAAGGGATGATAGAGCGTTACACAAGGCCTAAGATGGCAGAGCTATGGAGCGAGGAGAACAAACTGAGGAAGTGGCTCCAGGTGGAGATCGCCGTATGCGAAGGTTGGGCAAGACTTGGGGTCATCCCAGAAGGTGACCTCAGGGAGATAAAGCAGAAGGTCCGGCTTGACCCATCGAGGATCAGGGAACTGGAGAAGGAGACGCGCCACGATGTGGCGGCCTTCGTGATGCAACTGGAGGAGTCCATTGGAAAGGCGGGCAGGTGGATCCACTTTGGCCTCACTTCTTATGATGTGGTGGATACAGCCCTGGCCCTCCTGCTCAAGGAGGCACTAAAGATAATCCTCGATGACCTGGACCTCCTCATGGAGGTCTTAAAGGAACGGGCTTTCGAGCACAGGGAAACGGTGATGATCGGCAGGACCCACGGCGTTCACGCCGAACCGGTGACCTTCGGACTGAAGCTCGCCCTTTGGTACGATGAGATGAGGCGCAACAGGCATAGGTTGACCTCAGCCCTTGACACCATAAGCGTCGGTAAGATCTCCGGGGCGGTGGGGACCTATGCCCACGTTCCACCCGAGGTGGAGGAATATGTTTGCAGCAAGCTCGGGTTGAGGCCTGCACCCATCTCGTCCCAGATCCTCCAAAGGGACAGACACGCCGAGGTGATGGCGGCCCTCGCCCTTCTGGCTTCCTCGGTGGAAAAGATCGCCCTCGAGATAAGACACCTGCAGAGGACCGAGGTCCTCGAGGTGGAGGAGCCCTTCCTCGAGGGACAGAAGGGCTCCTCTGCCATGCCCCATAAGAGGAACCCCGTGGGTTCGGAGAACCTCTGTGGGTTGGCAAGGGTCGTGCGGGGGAACCTCATGGCCGCCCTTGAGAACATCGCCCTATGGCACGAAAGGGATATAAGCCATTCCTCGGTGGAGAGGATCATACTGCCCGATACCACGATCCTCCTTGACTACATGCTGGCGAGGCTCACCGGCATCTTGAAGGGGATGAGGATCCACCCCGAAAGGATGAAGGAGAACCTCCTTTTGACCCGAGGGCTCATCTTCTCCGAGTCCCTCATGCTCGAGATGATAAAAAGGGGCCTCCAGAGACAGGAGGCTTACCGCTTGGTGCAGAGGAACGCCACTGAGGCATGGGAGAAGGGAAAAGATTTTAAGGAGCTGATCAGGATAGACCCCGAGATCTCTCAGATCCTCAGCGAAAGGGATATAGAGGAATGCTTTTCCTTGACAAGGCACCTTGAGCACGTTAACTTTGTTTTCAAAAAGGTATTCGGGAAGGAGAAGGGGTGAAGGCGAAACTTATAGCGATTGTTGTGATTTTGGCATTGGTGTTGATTTACACCTTGCAGAATACGGAAGCGGTGACCATATCCTTTGTCAGCTGGGATTTTTCTGCTTCCAAGGCCCTTTTGAGCCTGGGTGCCTTTTTGGCGGGAGTCATCCTCGGATTTATTCTCGGGAAGGTGGATACTCGCAAGGCCAAAAAAGATCGGTGGGAGGTGGATTGAGATGTCAGCTCTTGCTTTAATTATTGCAATCATTGCCCTGATTCTGGCGATATTGGCCTATCAGCGCACGGGCGGGGAATGGGAGTTGAGGAGGCGGTTGGACACCCTTTCGGGTGCCCTTGACAACCTCCGTGAGAAGACCGCCGATCTCCTGGATAAGATGGAGACCGCCCTGCGCAAAGGGGAACAAAAGGAAGAGGGGGGAACTTCCGCCTGAGGCATGGAAGGCGAGTCCTCTTTAAGTCCTCTGCGTGTCGTCCGCGCCGCTCTCCTTTCAAATCTTGTGATCGCCCTCATTAAGTTCATAGCGGCTTCTGCGACGGGAAGTACTGCGCTTTTGGCAGAAGGGTTCCATTCGGTGGCCGATGGGGCCAATCAGGGGCTTTTGCTGGTCGGCATAAAGCTCAGTCGCCGCCCTCCTGACCCCGAACATCCCTTTGGCCATGGTAAGGAGCGGTATTTCTGGGCCTTTGTGGTATCGGTGTTCATCTTCATCATCGGGGCCTTCTTCTCGGTATTCGAGGGGATACATAAGGTCCTCTCTCCCGCTCCCCTGGCTCACACCCGCTGGGGCTATCTGGTCCTTCTGGCCTCGGGAATCTGTGAGTTCTGTTCCTGGAGGGTGGCCTACTCCGAGCTTAGGCCCTTCATAAAGAGGTGGGGGTTGTTCAGGACGCTTAAGGATTCGAAATCCCCCGGGGTCTTCATCGCCTTCTTGGAGGACAGCGCCGCGATGATGGGGTTGCTGCTGGCCTTCATGGGCATATTGCTCACGGAACTGACGGGAAGGTCCCTTTTTGACGGCCTTGCCTCGATCAGCATAGGGATCCTTCTGGGTCTCATAGCGTTTTTCGTCTCCTACGAGACCAAGAGCCTCCTCATAGGAGAGGCCGTGTCCCCTGAGGAATTGGACAAATTGAGGGAGGCCATCCTCAGGGTCCCCGAGGTCCAAGAGGTAATAGACATCCTGACCATGCACCTTGGTCCCGACGATGTGCTGGTGAACCTCAACGTGAACTTTGCAGACGGCTTGACCACCGATCAGGTCGAGGAGGCCATCGACAAGGTCGAGAAGGCCATCCAGGAAGCACTGCCCTCGGTGAAGAGGATCTTCGTTGAGGCCGAATCCATAAGGAAACCCATAAGGAGGGAATTCACCGAGATCCCTTGAGTTCAGACCTCCCTCCTCCCCTCCAGGGCACTGCTTAAGGTCCGGGGATCGGCATACTCGATCTCCGCACCGGCGGGAAGGCCCTGCGCTATGCGGGTTATCTTCACCCCAAGGGGCCTGAGCACCTTGAACAGATACAGAAAGGTCGCCTCTCCCTGGACATCGGGATCCGTAGCTATGATCACCTCCCGGGGTCGCTCAACCTTGACCCTTTCGATCAACTCCTGAACCTTCAACTCCTTGGGCCCCATCCCCTCCAAGGGAGATATGGCACCATGAAGCACATGATACAGACCGCGATAGACCCCCGTGGACTCAATGGCCACAAGGGCATGAACCTCCTCCACCACACAAATGATACCCCCATCCCTCCCCGGATCCGAACACACCGCACAAAAATCCCCCTCGGCAATATTAAAACATCGTTTGCAAAGTTTTATCCTCTGTTGTAATTCGTCTATGGCCTGGGCCAGGTCTTGGGCGTCTTTGGGGTGTTTTAGCAGGTGGAGGGCGAACCTTGAGGCGGTTTTCCTTCCGACTCCTGGGAGTCTGGTGAGGGTTTCGATGAGCCTTTCCAGCGTTTCGGTGTAGCGGGACATTTAGAAGATGCCCGGTAAGGGGAGGCCGCCGGTTAGTTTTTTCAATTCTTCAAGCCAGAGCTGTTGGGATCGTCTGATGCCTTCGTTGATGGCGGCGATGATGAGGTCTTGGATGAGTTCCCTGTCGCCCGACTGCAGCACCTCCGGGTCTATTTCCAGAGAGATGACCTCCTGTCTTCCGTTCATCACCACCTTGACCATTCCTCCGCCGGAGGTGACCTCTACGGTCCTTGAGGCCATCTCCTGCTGGAGTTCTTCCATCTTCGCCTTGATCTTCTGGGCCTGTTTCATGAGTTCTCCGAGTCCCCTCACGCCCTTTTCCTCCTTGGCTTTTCGGTCCAAAAGGATAACATGGGGTGTTTTCGGGCTCAAGTTGCTTGACCCTTTTTCTGTGGGGGAAGTACAATCACCAGGAGGAGGGAACCCATGTTTGATTTTATCGCGAGTCTGTTTTCCACGGATTTGGCCTTGGATCTGGGGACGGCCAACACCCTCCTTTATGTCAAGGGTAAGGGGATTGTGGCCAATGAACCCTCTGTGGTGGCCATAAAGAAGGATGGCAAGGGAGCGAAGAAGGTCCTGGCGGTGGGTTTTGAGGCCAAGGAGATGCTCGGTCGCACTCCTGGAAATATCATGGCCATAAGGCCCTTGAGGGAGGGGGTCATTGCCGACTTTGAGGCTGCCGAGGAGATGATCCGCTATTTCATCGTCAAGGCCCACAGGCGCAATACCTTTGTGAGGCCGCGCGTGGTCATCTCCATTCCTTCGGGGATCACGCAGGTGGAAAAGCGGGCTGTAAAGGAATCCGCCGAAGCAGCGGGGGCCAGGGAGGTCTATCTCGTGGAGCAACCCCTTGCTGCCGCCATAGGGGCTGGTCTGCCCATAACGGAGCCGGTGGGCAATATGGTGGTGGAGGTGGGGGGAGGGACCACTGAGGTCGCCGTCATATCGCTCAGCGGCATCGTGGTAAAGAACTCCGTCAGGGTCGGCGGGGACAAGATGGATGAGGCCATCGTCCAGTACCTGAGGAAGAAGTATAACCTCTTTGTGGGCGAGATGACCGCCGAGGAGATCAAGATCAAGCTGGGAAATGCCTGCCCCGAGGAAGCCAGTGAGGAGGTCATGGAGGTCAAGGGAAGGGACCTCATCACCGGGATACCGCGCGTTTACGAGATAAGTTCCTTTGAAATCAGGGAAGCGATCTCCGAACCCCTGAACCAGATAGTGCAGGCCGTGAAGGAGACCCTGGAGAGGACCCCACCGCAGTTGGCCTCCGATCTGGTGGACAGGGGGATTGTGCTCAGCGGAGGGGGGGCACTGTTGAGAAATCTCGACCTCCTGATCCGAAAGAGCGTGGACCTTCCGGTGACCATTGTGGACGAACCCCTTTTCACAGTGGTCCGTGGGGTTGGCCAGCTCTTGGACAATTTCCGCCTCCTGAGGGAGGTGGCAAGCGATTAAATAATGGTCAAATCGCGGACTCAGCGGGGCGTCCTCCTCCTTTTGATCGCCCTCATCCTCTTTTCCCTTTATGTCAGGGGAACCTTCAGGGGAGAGGGGCTCCGCAGGGCCCTCCTTGCCGTGACCACCCCTCCTCAGGAGGTCCTCAATCGGGCATACGATGCCGTAAGCGATTTTGTTTCCCATTACCTTTATCTGTTGGAAGTCGAAAAAGAAAACCGCAGGCTGAAGGAGGAAATCAAGCGCCTGAAGCTCGAGAGGCAATTGCTCTCGGAGAAGGCACGGGAGGCCGAAAGGCTCAAGAAGTTGCTGGGGTTCAAAAGGTCCGCTGGGCTCAAGGTCATGCCCGCAAGGGTGGTGGGGATATCGCCTCAGCCGCAATCAAGGGCCTTTTACATAGACAAGGGCTCCCAGGACGGGATCAAGAAGGGGATGGCGGTTGTCAGTTATGAGGGCGTTGTGGGAAGGGTGACGGTGGTGGGGGCCGGGAGTTCCCTGGTAGTTCCCATAGTGGAGAAGGGGGCCAAGATCAGCGTGATCCTGGAGCATTCGAGGACCAGGGCCCTCCTGGAAGGGCTTGGCTGGGGCTGCAGGCTCCTTTACATCCCAAAGGAAGAGGAGGTCAGGGAGGGAGAAAAAGTCCTCACCAGCGGCCTTGATGGTGTCTATCCCAAAGGACTCATGGTGGGGACCGTCAGACGGGTGGTAAGGCGCCCAGGGGAGCTATTCCTGGAGGTGGAGGTGGTACCCTCTGTGGACCTTTCCCGCCTTGAGGAAGTCCTCGTGGTCTTGGAGGGTTGATGCACAGGGTGCTTTTCCCCTTTTTGGGCTGGGGGTATATGGTCATCATAGGTGCCTTTTGGTCCATCCTTCCCCTAAAGGTGCCTCCCCCGGATGTGGCCATGATCATGGTGCTTTATGCGGCCACAGGGGCCTATGGGCCGGAGGAGGTGTTCCTTGTTGCCTTAATGGGGGACCTTTTGGGGGGCATGCCCCTTGGGCTCGGGACCTTGGGGAAGCTGCTGGTGTTCGTGCTGCTTGGGCGCTTCTTCTTCCTGGTGAAGGTCCCCTTTTGGGGCCTCTTCCCCTTCGCCTTCTCCCTGAGCCTCCTGGAGCTGCTGATAGAAGAGCTCCTTAGGGCCCTTTCTGGGCTCGGAACGGTGGGAATGTCCTGCTGTGGGATGAAGATCTCCCTTGTTACCGCCCTCTTTTCCTATGGAATCTTCGCCCTGAACAACGCCTTCCTCGAACGCCTGCAGGGCTCTGGCTATGGTCCGGAATGGAGATAGGCGCAGGGGCATCTTCTGGCTCTTCCTGCTGGTCTTCCTAATACTGCTCGGGCGGCTCTGGCAGCTACAGGTACTTAAGGGCGAGCAATACAGGCGGCTTTCCGAGAAGAACAGGTTGAGGCTGGTAAAGATCCTCCCCCCGCGCGGAAGGATTTACGACCGCAGGGGCCGCCTCTTGGTTGCCAACAGGCCCTCCTTTGACCTCCTCGTGATCCCGGCCGATGTGAGGGACCCGCAAGCCCTTGCCGAGGAACTCTCCGGGCTCATAGACATGCCCGAGGAGAAGATCCTGGAGAGGATCCGGGGGGCGAGGGGACCCTATGAACCCGTCAGGGTGAAGAAGGATTTGAGCTTCGAGGAATTGAGCAGGGTTGAGGCAAACCTCTGGGATCTGCCAGGGGTGCGGATCGCCCTGGTACCCGTGAGGACCTATCCCCATGGCCCCTTAGCTTCCCATATCCTGGGGACGGTGGGCGAGATCACCCTGGAGGAGCTCAAGCGCCTCAGGGGCAAGGGGTATGAGGTCGGTGATTTCGTGGGGAAGGGGGGGGTCGAATCCCAATGGGAGGGACTGCTGAGGGGAAGGAAGGGAGGGAGGCAGGTTGAGGTGGACGCCTTGGGCAGGGAGGTGAGGGTGGTAAAGGAGGTGAGGCCCATTGCTGGCTGGGATCTCTATCTGACCCTGGACTTGGGGCTCCAGAAGGAGGCCGAAAAGCTCCTCGAGGGGAAGTGGGGGGCGATCGTCGCCCTCGATCCCCGCAATGGGGAGGTCCTGGCCATGGCTTCCTCGCCTTCCTTCGATCCCAGGGATTTCAGCCGGGGCCTGGATCCCGAAAAGTGGCAGGAGTTGCTCCGGGACCCCGGCCACCCCTTGACCAACAGGGCCATCCAGGGACTTTATGCCCCGGGATCGGTCTTTAAGGTGTTGGTGGCCCTGGCTGCGTTGGCCCAGGGGGGGTTGAAGCCCCAACAGAGGTTATACTGCCCCGGATATTTCCCCCTCGGCAGGAGGACCTTTAGGTGTTGGAAGGAGGGAGGGCACGGCTCAGTGGACCTTTACAGGGCGATAGTGGAATCCTGTGACGTGTATTTCTATCAGGTGGGGCTGGAACTGGGACCTCAGGCGATGGTCGAGTTCGCCAGGGCCTCCGGATTCGGACGACCGACCGGGATCAAGCTGCCCGGCGAAAAGGCCGGTTATCTGCCATCCCCTGAGAGGGGAAGGTGGTACGATGGGGATACCGTGGTTATGGCCATCGGCCAGGGCCCCTTGCTGGTGACGCCCTTGCAGATGGCGCGGTTTGTGGCGGCGGTGGCCAACGGGGGCATCCTGTATAGACCCATTTTGGTCCTCGAAGCCCGGGATCCCTTAGGGAGGGAAAGTCTCCATTATTCCCCCAAGGAGCTCGGGAGGCTCCCGGTGGGCGCCGGCGAACTCGGGAGGGTGAAGAGGGCCCTTGAGGGGGTGGTCGAGGACGAGCACGGAACCGGCAGGGCGGCAAGGATAGAAGGGGTCAGGGTGGCCGGAAAGACCGGCACAGCCCAGGTCATAAGGACGGAGGAACGGATCAGGGATCCCGAGGAGTTGCCCTTCCGGTACAGGGATCATGCTTGGTTTGTGGCCTATGCTCCGGCCGAATCCCCCACCATAGCCGTTTCAGTGCTCGTGGAGCACGGCGGAACCGGCGGGAGGGCGGCTGCACCCTTGGCAAAGGCCTTGATCCAGTACTGGCTTGGAGAGGGTCCTTGAGGACAAAGGGCAGCGATCTCTGGGTCTTTGCCTATCTTCTGCCCCTGATGGGGATGGGGCTTTTGAACCTCTGGAGTGCCAGCCAGGGGCTGGGCGTTTCCCTCCATTGGAAGCAACTGCTGTGGATCCTGCTGGGATCCGGTCTTGGCCTTTGTGCTTATCTACTGGATTACCGGCACCTTGAGGCCTACGCCTATCCCATATATGCCCTTGGGATCCTGCTCCTCTGCCTCCTTTGGGTTTTCGGCGTGCAGATAGGGGGGGCCAAGAGGTGGATAGCCCTGGGGGGGGTTTACCTTCAGCCCTCTGAGTTCGCCAAACTCGCGGTAATTGTGGCCCTTTCCAAGTACCTTTCCGGCCGTCCCTCGGAAGGCGGCCTGGGCCTCTCGGATCTGCTGATGCCGCTCATTTTGGTGGCTGTGCCAGCAGCCCTTGTGGCCCTTCAGCCCGACCTCGGCACGGCCTTGGTCTTTGTGGCCATCCTGGGCCTCATGGCCCTTTATGGGGGGATAAGGAGGGGATCGCTGCTGATCTTGATGATCCTCTGTATGATCCTTTCCATAGCTGGGTGGTCCCTCCTCAAGGACTATCAGCGCAAAAGGATCCTCGCCTTCCTCGATCCCCAGAGGGACCCCTTGGGAACGGGCTATCACCTGATCCAGTCCAAGATCGCCATAGGTTCAGGGGGGTTGTTGGGGAAGGGGATCGGAAGGGGTAGCCAGTGCAAACTCGGCTTTCTGCCGGAATTCCACACCGATTTCGCCTTCGCCCTCTGGGGAGAGGAGTGGGGCTTCATCGGATCGGCAGTGGTGCTGTTGCTCTTTTTGGGGCTCATCCTCTGGGGACTCGATACGGCCCTCAGGTCAAAGGACCGCTTCGGGTCCTTTATGGCCTTGGGGATTACGGCCCTTTTGTTCCTGCACGTTTCGATAAACGTGGCCATGGCCCTCGGGCTGTTGCCCGTGGTGGGGCTCCCCCTTCCCTTCTTCAGCTACGGTGGTTCCTGCACGGTCGCAAGCCTCATAGGTATAGGGTTGCTTCTGAACATTCGGCGGCGCCGGCACCTCTTCACCCCTTGAGGGCGGGGGGGTCCTGTGGGATAATGTATCAAGATGAGGGGGGTGAATAAGGTGATACTGGTGGGGAACCTCGGGGCGGATCCCGAGGTCCGCTATTCGAGCAATGGTACTCCTGTTACCACCTTCCGCATCGCCACCAACGAGAACTGGCTCAACCGTGACACCGGTGAAAGGGAGCAGCGCACCGAATGGCACAGGATTGTGGCCTTTGGCAGATTGGGCGAGATATGCGCCGAGTACCTCAGGAAGGGAAAGCAAGTTTACGTGGAGGGGCGCCTCCGCACCCGTTCCTGGGAGGATAGAGATGGCAATCGGCGGTGGGTGACCGAGGTTGTGGCCACCAATGTGGTGATGCTCGGTTCCCCTGCAGAGCCCGGTACCGAGTTCGAACTCCCCGAGGAGGAGCCTCCCCTTGGCGAGGCTCCTCCCGAGGAGGACGATATTCCCTTTTGACCCCTGGGATTTGACATAAGGGAAGGGATCGGTTAAAAGAGAGGCCGCTGCCGAGAAAAACTGGAGGCAGGAAATGGTTGAGATCCGCTTCCACGGAAGGGGGGGGCAGGGGGCTGTTACTTCGGCGGAGCTTCTGGCCCATGCGGCCATAGCTGAGGGCAAGTTTGCCATTGCGCTTCCGAGCTTCGGTCCTGAAAGACGGGGAGCACCGGTTGTGGCCTTCGCGAGGATAGACGACAGGCCGGTGAGGATCAGAAGCGGGATTTACAACCCCGATGTGGTCGTGGTCTTGGACCCGCGACTTAGGGAGACGGTGGATGTGACCCAGGGTCTGAAGGAGGGGGGGATTTTGGTGATCAACAGCCCGGAGGAACCCGATGGGTTTGCGGGGATAAAGGTGGCCTGGGTTAATGCCACCCAGATAGCCAGGGAGGAGATAGGTTTGCCCATAACCAACACCACCATGCTTGGGGCCTTGCTCAAGGCCCTCGCGGTGGTCGAACTCGAATCCCTCCTTGATCCCTTCAGGCACCGTTTTGGGAAGGTGGCCGAGAAGAACATAGCGGCCCTGAGGAGGGCTTATCAAGAGACGAGGGTTAAAGGATGACGCTCGGGTGGAAGGAGATAAGGCCTGGCTTTGTCGTCACCGAGGCGGGTTCGGCCCGCTCCTGCAGGACGGGCGATTGGCGGACCGATAGGCCGATCGTTGACAGGGAGAAATGCAGCAAGTGTGGCCTCTGTTATGTCTTCTGTCCCGAGGGGGCCGTGAAGGAGGATGGACAAGGTTATTATGAGGTGGATCTTTATTACTGCAAGGGATGTGGTATCTGTGCCCATGAATGCCCCCAAGGGGCGATAGAGATGGTTCCGGAGGTGTGAGGTGGGCAGAAGAATTGCCATTGAGGGGTCCCACGCGATTTCTGAGGCCGTCAAGCAGGCCAGGGTTGACGTCATAGCCGCCTATCCCATCACGCCCCAGACCCATATCGTGGAGAGGCTCTCGGAGATGGTGGCCGATGGGGAGCTGGATGCGGAGTTTGTGCCCGTGGAATCCGAGCATTCGGCCATGAGCGTGTGCATAGGGGCAGAAGCAGCAGGGGCGAGGGCCTTTACCTGTACCAGTGGTCCTGGGTTGGCCTTAATGGCCGAAATCGTCTTTATAGCTTCCTCCATGAGGCTCCCCATCCTCATGGTCTTGGCCAACAGGACGCTTTCTGCCCCTTTGAGTATCTGGAATGACCATTCGGACGCGATGTTGGTGCGGGATTGTGGGTGGATCCAGATGTTCGTAAACAGTGCCCAGGAGGCTTACGATCACGTGTTCATAGGGTATCGTGTGGGGGAGGATTCGAGGGTGCTCCTTCCCGTGATGCTCCACATGGATGGCTTCTTCCTCACCCATGCCATCGAGCCCCTTGAGCCCGTCAAGCAGGAACTCATCGACGGGTTTCTCCCCCCTTATGAGCCCCTTTATCGCCTCCATCCCGATAATCCCGTCACCATGGGCGCCTTTGCCCTACCGGATCAGTATGCCGAGATCAAAAAGGCCCAGGATGAAGCCCTCAAGGCCTCTTATGGCCCCCTGCTTGAGGCCTGGAAGGCCTGGGGGGAACTCACCGGGAGGCATTACGGTCCTGTGGAGGGGCTGTACCTGGAGGATGCCGAGGTGGTGCTCCTTACGGCCGGAAGTTACGGAGAGGTGGCCCACATTGCCGTGGAGGAGATGAGGGCCAAGGGGAGGCCTGTGGGGCTTGTAAAGCTCAGGCTGTGGAGGCCCTTTCCCTACGATGAGCTCAGGAAGGCCTTGGAGGGGAAGGAAGCGGTTGTGGTCATCGACAGGTCGGTGTGTCCGGGAGGGCCGGGGGGTCCAATGGCCTTGGAGGTAAGGTCTGCCCTCTATGGAAGGAGGGGGCCAAGGGTGGTGGATTTCATCGTGGGCATATCTGGAAGGGACGTCACGCCCGAGGATTACATCAGGATGATCGAGAGGGTGCCGGAGCTGGCCCAAAGGGGGCCCGAAGATTACGTCTTTTATGGGGTGAAGGAATGAAGGAGGTAATGGCCATAAGGTTCACCAGGAAGAACCTGCCCAAGGAGGAGCTTTTTGTCTCCGGGCACAGGGCGTGTCAGGGCTGTGGTGAGATGCTCGCAGTGAGGCTGGCCATGAAGGCCCTGGGGAGGGACACGATTGTGGCCTGTGCTACAGGTTGCATAGAGATCGTGTCCTCGCCCTTTCCCGAGACGGCCTGGGAGGTTCCATGGATTCATGTGGCCTTTGAGAACACGGCCGCCGTGATAAGCGGCGTTGAGGCCGGTTTGAAGGCCCTCATGAGGAAGGGGAGGCTTAAGGAAAGGAGAATATTTTGCGTGGGTATGGCAGGGGACGGGGGGACGGCCGATATAGGGATCCAGGCCCTCTCAGGGGCCCTGGAGAGGGGGCATGACATCCTTTACATATGTTTTGACAATGAGGCCTATATGAACACGGGGATCCAGCGTTCCTCGGCCACTCCCTTTGGGGCAGCCACCACCACCTCGCCGCCGGGCAGAAAGAGCCTTGGGCAGATGACTTGGAAGAAGAACGTGCCCGAGATAGCGGTGGCCCATGGCATTCCCTATGTGGCGACGGCCTCCCCTGCCTTCCCCTACGATCTGATGACCAAGGTGAGGCGAGGGGCCGAGGTGAGGGGACCCGCCTACATCCACATCTATTCGCCATGTCCCACGGGTTGGCGTTGCCCGCCCGATTTGGCCATCGAGGTCGCGAGGCTCGCCGTACAGACGGGGGTCTTCCCCCTTTATGAGGTCATAGAAGGGCGTTACAGGATCAATCAGCCCAAGGGGGAATTGAAACCCGTTGAGGAATACCTGAAGCTGCAAGGACGCTTTCGGCACCTGGATGAGGCGGCCAAAACCCGCATCCAGGAACGGGTCAGGGAGGAATGGGAGAGGCTGAAGAAGAAGGCCCAGGCCTTTCCCTACGAGGAATAGCGCCTGCACACCTCAACGGCCAGTCCATACAGCGCGTCAAGCCGCATATGCTCTGTGGCCGTCGGGTCGAAAAGTACGTTTAAGCGGGGTGGAAATTCCTCATCCCCTTCCCAGAGCACAAAGAGCATGGGGATCCTGGGGAGGGGCTTAAGCAGGATGCTCGCATCCCCGAACTTGAACACTTTTCCCCCAAGGCTCCTGCCCTTTTGAACGAAGCCTTCTCTGTCCCTTCCAAAACGCTCCATGATCCCCTCAAGGGGGAGGGGATGGCTTTGGGCAAAACCCCTTCCGCCCTTCAGGTCCTTCATCATGACCCATCGGCCCAGGGATTCGATTTCCTTTGCCCCGAGGAGGTATTCGATCACCGAAACCTGGAGTTCCGCTGAGGGTTCGGGGCCCTTCAGGACCAGGAATTCCCCTTGGGGATCCACAGCATAAAGGTCCCCGAGGAAGGGGATCAGAAAACGGTGCCCGTCAAACTCTATCAGGGCCCTCTTGGATATCTCCCCGGGGTCCCTTTCCCTCAGCCTCTGCCAAAGACTCTGATGGACGAAGTGGATGGGGGCTGCCATCTCCGACCTCCTTTTCCAAAAGCAGCACCTTAAAGGCGGTCCCCATGGTTTGGGGCAAAATAAACCATTTGGCCTGAAGCCTCTCCCTCAGCCTCTCCTCAGACTGCAGTCCCTCCAGGATCCCCGTCTCAAGGAGAAACCTCCCCTGGGTGGTGAACTCGAGGATTCGAAAGCCCACCTCCCGGGCCTTTTTGATGACGGCAGAAAAGTTCACATGGGCGGTTATGTCCCTCTGACCCGGTTCATCTAGGATTTCCTTCAAAGCCCTATGCCCTTTGTAAGAGAGGAGGGTTCCCCAGGGAAAGTCCCCCGAGAAGAGCTCTTCGGCCATAAGCCCATAATCGATGAGCAAGAGGTACCCCCTTTGGAGCTTCTTGTGAGCTTCCTCGATGAATCGCAGCGCGGAGAGTCCCACCTCGGCATAGGATCCCTCAGGGGGAAAGAGGCCGAGCCAGCGGAAGTAACCCAAAATCCCTTCCCCTGCCGGTGTCAGGACCTCCGAGAACCTTCCCTCCCGAAAATCCACCAAGACCTCCCAAAGTTTCCCCCCTTGGACCTTGACCCTGTGGACGGGCAGGGCATCGAGCAGTTCATTGCAGAGGATTATTCCCCTTATTCCCTCCACCTCCTCCCAGCCCTTGAAGCTTACCTTCGGGGTGAACTCCCCTAGTAGTTCCCTTTGTTTCTGAAGCAAGTGAGGATTGAGTTCTATGGAAATGTAGCTCAGCCGCCCGTATACCTCCGGTGATCTTTCCCTTAAGTACTGCAAAATGTCCCGGCAGAGGTATCCTTCGCCGCTTCCCACCTCAACGAGCTCAAAGGACCCCGGTATGGAACCGCTCAGGGAAACGATCTTCTTGGCGAGGGTTTGGCCGAAAAGGGGGCTTATGGTCGGGGCAGTGAGATAATCCCCTCCCTTTCCCCTTGGGATTCGGGGTTTCATGTAATAGCCGAACTCGGGATGGTACAGACAGAGCTCCATGAACCGGCAGAAGCTGATGGGTCCCTTTCGCCGTATCTCCTCTGCGATGAGCTCCCTAAGCATCAAGCGGTTCGACCCGTATCTTCCTTTGCCCCCTTGCAGCCCTTAAGGCCTCTGCACCCTTGAGCCTCCCCACCAGGTTCACCTCGCTTGCCGGGACCGGATCCCCGCTCCTGCTCAGGGGGGTAGGGCCGAAGAATATGGCCAAGGCATGCCCCGGTGGCCAGTAGCCGAGGTCGCCCACCTTGACTTCCTTCGTGGCGGTCTCATCGAGGGGCCACCGAAGGGGTATCTCGAAGTAAAATTCGTCGCCCCACTCCTTCGCCTCCGCCTCCAAGGGGAGAAGTTTGAAGATCTCCCTGGCGCAAGGGGTGTCGAAGAGTTCGCCCTCAAGGACGATATCTCCCACTGTCACCTTTATCCTCATCTTCTCCCCTCCAACGACCTCAGGATCCTGAGGT
>CAYVAU010000002.1:0-29633 GCA_964448445.1 uncultured Thermodesulfobacteriota bacterium
GTAAAGATCACGGCACTTTTGTAGTGAAGGAGGAGGAGATGGAGGAGAAGAAACAGGATCAGGTAAACTTGGAGCTTCTCATGAACGTTCCCCTTGAGCTTTCCGTCGAGCTCGGGAGGCGGAAGATGTTCCTTAAGGATCTCCTCAACCTCAGGAAGGGGTCCATTGTGGAGCTGGAAAAAGAGGCATCTGAGCCCTTCGACATCTTGGTAAATGGCCAGCCGGTGGCCAAAGGGGAGGTGGTGGTCAAGGAAGAAAAACTCGGGGTGAGGATCCTGGAGATCATCTCTCCGGCCGAGAGGATAAGAAAACTGGGATAGGGGGGAAGGATATGGAACTGGGGGCAGTATTGAACCTCTGCCTTATCATCCTCGGTTTGGGGATTGTCATGAGGTGGTTTGTGAACGAGAAGCTCGCCAGGGGGAAGAAGGGAGGGCTGCCCTCGGGACTTGGCCTTAAACTGCCCTCCCTTTCCGGTCTCCTGAAGAGGCGTCCTATGGAGGAGGATTCTCCGTTGAAGGTCCTCGGGGCGGTCTCCTTTGGTCTTAGGGAGAGGGTGGTATTGCTCGGGGTGGGGCAGAGGAGGTTCCTCTTGGCCCTGAACCGAGGGGAATTTTCCCTCCTTTCCAGTTTTGAGGAGGAGGTCCCCGAGATCCCCAAACCCCAAAGGGAGGTGGAGATCGGCACCTCCAAGCCAGAACCGGCCTTTCCCTTCCCCCTGGATGGGGATGAGGATGGTTACAGCCTCAAACCCCTTTCGGAGATCATGAAGAAGCTCGAGGATGAGTTTCCCTTCCTTAAGGAAGCCGAGCGATGAAGGGGGTGAGGTACGCAGTCCTCGCAGTACCGGTATTGCTTGCGGCCTCTGCAGAGGCCCAGCCCCTTTTGACGATCCAGATCGGAGGCGGTGACCAGCTCTCGGTCCCCGTAAAGCTACTTTTGATCCTCACCCTGCTTACGATTCTGCCCTCGCTGCTTCTATGTCTGACCAGCTTCACCAGGATCGTGATAGTGATGTCCCTTCTGAGGCAGGCCCTTGGTCTCATACACATGCCCCCGAACCAAGTCCTGATCGGTCTTTCTTTGATCCTCACCTATTTCACCATGCAGCCGGTCCTTGATGCCGTCCATCGGGAAGCCCTAAAGCCCTTCATGGAGGAAAAGATCAGCCTTCAGGAGGCCCTCCAGAGGGCCGTTCCTCCCCTTAAGGGGTTCATGCTCAAGCAGACCCGCGAGAAGGAGATAGCGCTCTTTTCCCGGATGGCGGGCCTTGGGCCCTTCGAATCACCCGAGGATGTCCCCATGAGGGTGCTGGTTCCTGCCTTCGTGTTGAGCGAGTTAAAGACTGCCTTCCAGATCGGTTTCCTCCTGTATCTGCCCTTTTTGGTCATAGATATGGTCGTTTCCAGCATCCTGCTTTCACTGGGCATATTCATGCTCCCCCCGATGCTCATATCCTTGCCGTTGAAACTGATGCTTTTTGTCCTGGTTGACGGCTGGAGCCTTCTGGCGAGTTCCCTGGTGAGGAGTTTCGGATGACCCTGGATTTTGCGACCTATATGATGTCCGAGACCCTGAAGGTCATAGCCCTGACGGCTGCCCCAGCCCTTTTGGCCGGCCTCATGGTGGGGATCCTGGTGGGGGTGCTTCAGGCGGTGACCCAGATTCACGAAATGACCCTGACCTTCATCCCCAAGATGATCGCTGTGGCCCTGGCCCTCTTGTTTTTCTCGCCCTGGATGCTGCGGACCTTCACGGACTTTGCCCGCGAGGTATTCCTTAACTTCCCCAGCTGGATCAGGTGATGGTCATAGATCTCCGGGACATACTGGCCTATGTGCTTGCCTTCCTCAGGGCATCCGGGATCCTGCTCTTTGTCCCCATCTTCAGCTCCAGAAGCGTTCCCTGGTCCCTGAGGATGCTCCTTTCGGCCCTGACGGCCCTGCTGGTGGGTCCCTTTGTGCCCCGACCGGAGGGGTTTTGGGGGTTGGGGGAGACGGTGCTTTTGGGGCTCCGCGAATTCGGTATAGGCGTGCTTTTAGGGCTTTTGGTCAGGATCTTCTTTGGGGCGGTTCAGACCGCAGGACAGCTCATGGGTTATCAGATGGGTTTCGGCATGGGGGAGATCCTGGACCCTCAGGGGGAGTATTCCATTCCGGTCCTGAGCCATTTCATGACCCTTTTCGCAATCCTGATCTTTCTGCACTTCAATGTGCATCACTGGTATATCGCCTCGATTGCCAGTAGCTTCAGGCTCATTCCCCCAGGGACGGCCACCTTCGATAAGGCCTTAAGGGCCCTTCTTTCGGCGGGCACGATGCTCTTTGGCCTTGCCTTCAGACTTGCTGCCCCCCTGCTCGTCCTCAATCTCCTCTTTTACACGGCCCTCACCATCCTGGGCCGGGCTGTCCCTCAGATGAACGTCTTTTTGGTATCCCTGCCCATTCAGGTGGGGTTGGGACTTTTGGGAATGGGGCTTGTATTGCCCTATGTTGCCTCCTTCCTGGGGAGGTTTTCGGGGGAACTGCGGGGGGAATTTTTCGACATCCTGAGGTTGATGGGAGGCTGAGGTGCCCGAGGATTTCGAAAGGACGGAACCGGCAACGCCGAGACGCCGCGAGGAGGCCAGAAGGAAGGGGATGGTCCCCCAGAGCGGCGACCTGCCGATGGCCATGGTCCTGGGCCTGGGGATCCTCGGGCTTTTGTTCTTCGGTCCCAGGGCCTTCGGTGGGTTGAGGGATCTCATGGCCTTTGTGCTCTCCAATCTCTGGTCCCTCGATCTTGCCTCTCTGGGGGATGAAGTGGGCAAGGCCATGCTGAAATTGATCCTTCCCTTTTTAGGGCTTTCGATCCTCGGGGCCTTGGCCGGAAACCTCATCCCCAAGGGGTTCGTCCTCTCCCTGGAGCCCTTAAAGCCCCAGCTGTCCCGGATAAATCCCGTTGAGGGGTTTAAGCGTTTCTTCACCCTGGGGATGCTCATTGAGCTTTTGAAGGCAGGGATAAAGGTGGGGATTGTGGGGGCAATAGCCTATGTAGTCCTGAAGGGGAAACTTCGGGAGTGTCCCGCCCTCATTGAGTTTGAGCCCTATCAAATCGGCACCTTCACGGGGATCTCAGCCCTCGGGCTCATGGGGAGGATGGCCATCGCCTTCCTCGCCCTCTCGCTCCTTGAGGTGTGCTATCACCGCTGGGATTACGAGAGGAAGCTCAGGATGACCCGCGAGGAACTTAAGGAGGAGATGAAGCAGCATGAGGGTGATCCCAAGGTCAAGGCCCGCATAAGGTCGACCCATCGGAGGTTTGTCCGCCACAGGATGATTCACAGGGTGAAGGAGGCCGATGTAGTGGTGACCAACCCCACAAGGCTCGCAGTGGCCCTCATGTACAGGCGCCAGAAGATGAAGGCCCCTGTCGTGGTGGCCAAGGGAAGGGGATGGCTTGCCCAGAGGATAAGGGAGGTGGCCTTACAGGCAGGGGTGCCCATCGTGCAGAACAGGCCTCTGGCCGAGGTCCTTTATAGGTCCGTAGAGGTGGGGCAGCCGATCCCCGTGGAGCTTTATCGGGCAGTGGCCGAAATCCTGGCCTGGGTCTATCGCTTGAGGGGGATTAGGGCATGAGGGATTTAAGGCTACAGGGCATGTCGAGGGAGCTTCCCCTTGCCTTTGTGGCTGCGGCGATCCTGGCCATCATGATCCTCCCGGTTCCCGCCCCGGTGCTCGATGGTCTCATAACCACCAATATCGCCCTGTCGGTCCTCACGCTGCTTGTGGCCTTTTACCTCAGGAGGCCCCTCGATTTTTCGGTCTTTCCCACGTTGCTTCTGCTGCTGACCCTTTTCAGGCTCTCGATAAATGTGGCCTCCACAAGGCTCATCCTGCTTAAGGGGGAGGAGGGGATTGGCGCTGCCGGAAAGATCATAAAGACCTTCGGTTCCTTTGTGGCCGGGGGCAATTATGTCGTGGGCCTCATCATCTTCATGATCCTTGTGGTCATCAATTTCGTGGTGATCACCAAAGGTGCTGGAAGAATCGCCGAGGTGGCGGCCAGGTTCACCCTGGATGCCCTTCCCGGGAAGCAGATGTCCATAGATGCCGACCTCAATGCGGGGCTCATCACCGAGCAGGAGGCCAGGAGGCGCAGGAGGGAGCTTGAGGCCGAGGCGGATTTCTACGGGGCCATGGATGGTGCCTCGAAATTCGTCCGGGGCGATGCCGTGGCCGGACTGGTGATAACCTTCGTGAACATCATCGGTGGATTGATCGTAGGGGTGCTCCAGAAGAAGATGGCCATAGGGGAGGCGACCCGCACCTATACGGTCCTGACAGTCGGTGACGGCCTCGTCAGTCAAATTCCCGCCCTTTTGGTCTCGACGGCAGCCGGAGTGGTGATCTCCAGGGCCAGTGCTGAGACCGACTTCGGACGCGACCTGGGGCGGCAACTTTTCCTGAACCCCAAGGCCCTTGCATCTGTTGCGGCGGTGCTGTTTGTGATGGCCTTCGTCCCGGGCTTCCCCAAGGCCTTCTTCTTCCTTCTCTCGGTTGTGGCAGGGGCCATGGCCTATGTCACCTCGGAGCAGAAACCCAAAGAGGAAGAGGAGGAGCCCAAGGCCGAGGAGCCCGAAACGATAGAGCCGGCCCTTCAGGTGGACTTGCTGGAGCTTCAAATCGGCTACGAATTGATACCCCTTGTGGACAAGAGCCAGGGAGGGGAGCTCCTGGACCGCATAAGGGCCATGAGGGCCCAGTTCGCCCAGGAGCTGGGAATAGTGGTCCCGCCGATCCATATAAGGGATAACCTGCAGCTCAAGCCCTCCGAGTACATGATCCTGCTTAAGGGGATCGAGGTGGCCCGGGGTGAACTCATGCCCGACAGGCTCCTGGCCCTCCTTCCCGGGGTCGAACCCAAGGACCTTAAGGGGATCGAGACCAGGGATCCGGCCTTCGGGCTCCCTGCCCTGTGGATAAGACCGGAGGACAGGGAGAAGGCCCTGAGGCTCGGGGCAACCGTGGTGGATCCGGCCACCGTCCTCATAACCCACATGATGGAGGTCATAAGGCGCTATGCCCATGAGCTGCTCACAAGGCAGGATGTGCAGAACCTCCTGAGCACCCTGGCCAGGCATTATCCGAAGGTGGTCGAAGACGTGGTGCCTAACCTCTTGCCCCTGGGGACGGTACAAAAGGTGCTGCAGAACCTCCTTAAGGAGAGGATCCCGATAAAGGACCTCCTGACGATCCTTGAGACACTGGGAGATTGCGCCTCCTTCACAAAGGACCCCCAGGTCCTGACCGAATACGTGAGACAAGCCCTCTCAAGGACCATAACCAAGATGTATCAGACCGACGGGACGATTTACGCCCTGGTGCTGGACAGGAAACTTGAGGAGGCCCTTTCGGAATCCCTCCAGAAGGGAGAGTTCGGGGAATTTTTGGCCCCCGATCCCGTCCTTGCGGAACGTTTCATGCTTAAACTGAGGGAGGCCATGGAGAGGATCCCTCCGGAGGTGGGGCAGGTGGTGCTCATTACATCTCCGAACTTGAGGAGGCATGTGAGGCGACTTATCGAACACGTGCTCCCGATCCTTCCGGTCCTCTCCCCGGGGGAGATCCTGCCCGAGGTCAGGATAAAAACCCTCTCGGTGGTGGGGCTCGATGATCAGGAAGTATAGATCTGTGGACCTGAAGAAGGTCATGGAACAGATAAGGGAGGATATGGGGCCCGATGCCCTCATCCTCTCCACCAGATGTTACAGACCGGATCGCTTTGGGCTCTTGGGCAAGGAAATCGTCGAGGTTTTGGCAGGTCCAGGCGGGGATCCCCTCTTGGCGAAGTTGCCAAAGCCCTTAATCCCTCCCTATCAGGTCCTGACCGAACAGGGGGTGCGTCAAGATATCGTCAGGGGGCTGCTGGAGGAGTTGAGGGAAAAAATGGACAGGACCGGTATTAAGGGGGGCAAGTCCCTCTGGGCCCTGCTTGCGAGGTCGATGATGGACCGGATGCCGGGGATTCTCAAAGAGAGGCCAAGGAGGATCGTTGTCCTTCTGGGCCTGAGTGGGGTGGGAAAGACGACCACGGCCTTGAAACTCGCCCTGAGGGAGAAGGAAGCCGGGCGGGAGGCCATCATCATTACCTTAGATGCTGAAAGGATAGGGGGAGCGGAACTGCTGAAACTTTATGGAAAGGCGACCGGGATTACGGTTGAGGTCGCTTCAAGCCGTGAGGAATTGCTTAAGGCCTTGCTCCGTCACTCCCACAAGGACCTCATGCTCATAGATACCCCGGGGATCAGTTACCATCACAACGGCTGGCTCAGCGGGCTCCGGGATGTGATGTCCTTGAATTTGCGGGTGGAATTTCACCTTCTGATCAGCGTCAGCATGAGGGAAGGGGAGGTGTCAAGGCTTCTGAGACGCCTGAAGGGCCTTCCCCTTTCCGCCCTGCTCTTCACCAAGCTCGACGAGGCTTCAAGTTTTGGCACCATCTTCAACCAGACGGTCACCACGGGTCTTCCCCTTTCTTACTTCACCACCGGGCAGCGGGTCCCCGAGGACATCGAGAGGGCAACCAAGCTCAGAGTGGTGGACCTCATCCTGAAGATTTCGGAGGGGAGAGAGGGATGAAGACCATAGCGATAACGAGCGGGAAAGGCGGGGTCGGCAAGAGCACCATAGTGGCGAACCTGGCCTTTGCCCTCTCCGAGATGGGCAGAAAGGTCATGGTCCTTGATGCCGACCTCGGACTGGGGAACATCGATGTGCTCCTTGACCTCAGGCCCAAATACACCCTGGAGCACGTCATAAAGGGGGAGAAGAGCCTCAAGGAGATAATCCTCGAAGGGCCAAAGGGCATCAAGGTCATCCCGGCCCCTTCAGGGGTCGAGGAGATGGCCACCCTGACTCAACAGCAGAGGCTCCTGCTTATCGAGGAGTTCCGATCGGTGGCAGACGGGATTGAGATCCTTCTGATCGATACCGCTCCCGGGATCTCCTCCAACGTGATCTTCTTCAACCTGGCAGCATCCAAGATCATGGTCGTCGTCTCACCGGACCCTTGCTCCATGGTGGATAGCTACGCCCTCATGAAGGTGATGGCTTTAAGCCACTCGAAGCGCCTCTTCGACCTCTTGGTGAACAACGTCAGGGATGAGCGGGAGGCCTCAAGGATATACGAGCGCCTCGATACCCTGGCAAGCCACTTCCTCGGTGCAACCATCAACTACTTCGGCTACGTCCCCTCGGACCCAAAGGTCCCCATGGCATCAAGGCGCAAACGCCTTGTGGTGGAGGCCTTCCCCGAGTCAAAGGCCAGCAGCTGCCTTTTCGAGATCGCCCGAAAGATCTCCGAAATGCCCGAAGGGGAACTCCCATCCGAGATAGTGTTTTTCTCCGAGGAAAGGTCATGGGAGCGGCCTTGAAGCGACTAAGGCCTCAAGAGATGGAAATTGTCGAACAGTATTTGCCAATGGTAAAGTACATAGCCCAGCATGTGGCCTCGCGCCTACCGCAACAGGGTTTTGATCTCAACGATCTCATCCACGCTGGGGTCCTGGGGCTCATTGAGGCTGTAAAGCGGTACGATCCCTCCAAAGGTATAAGGTTTGAGAGTTATGCGCGTTTCAGGGTGAAGGGGGCGATTCTTGATGAGGTGAGGGCGCATGATGTGCTCCCGCGCACCTGGCGCCAGAAGGCCAAGTCCTTCGAGGACGTTTACATGAAGCTTGAGCAGCAACTCGGGCGCACCCCTTCCGAGGAGGAGGTGGCCTGGGAGCTGGGGATAACGTTGCAGCAGCTTCATGAGGATCTCCGGGAGCTTTCGTCCCTCAGGGTGGTGAGCCTTGAAGGGATCGTGGGAGAGGAGGGGAAGGATCGTCCTTTGAGGGAGATACTGGCCGATTCCGAACAAAAGGATCCCCTTGAGATCCTAGGGCTTTCCGAACTCAGGGATCGGCTGGCAGAGGCCATTGAGGAGCTTCCAGAGAAGCACCGTCTGGTGATCACCCTTTATTATTACGAGGAGCTCACCATGAAGGAGATAGCGATGGTCCTGGGGGTTACCGAGTCCAGGATCTCCCAGATCCATTCCGAGGCCATCCTTTCTCTTAGGGCCAAACTCAGGAGGGTCTTGGATGATGAAGGAAAATAAGGCCCAGGAACTCCTGAAGGAGGCCTTCCAGGGGTTCTGGAAGGCGTCCCTTGAGCTTCAGCGATACTACAGGTCGCTGGAGGAAAGGGTCAGGGAACTCACCGAGGAACTTGAGAGGAGCAGGCTCGAGCGGGAGGAGATGGCGCAGCTGCTCGAGGAGGTCATGGAGAGCCTTTCAAGTGGCGTCCTGGTGGTGGAAAAAGGGAAGGTGGTGGCCTTAAATACCGCCGCTCAGGAGATCCTGGACCTTCCCAAGGAGGCCATCCTGGGGCTTCCCCGGGAGGATCTTCCCCTGTTGAGTCAGGGTCCTGTCGAGGGGGAGGACACTCGGAGGCTCGATGGAAGGGTCATAAGGGTTCAGGCCTCACCCCTTAGGGGGCGCAATGGGCAAGTGGTGGTCCTTGAGGACATAACCGAGCTTGAGAAATGGCGCTCTCAGGCGGTAAGGGGTGAAAGCTTCAACGCGATGGAAGAGGTCGCCTCGCACCTTGCCCATCAGGTCCGGACTCCCCTTTCGGTGATGAAGCTTCTCTGTTCGCTCCTTGAGGAGGAACTGAGGGATGATCCTCGTCATGATCTCGCAGAGCAGGTCCTCAAGGGAGTGGAGGAGATAGAGGGGGTGATTTCCCATATCTTGCTCTTCATCAGGCCCCAAAAGCCCAACCTGAAGCCCCTGGACCTGAGGGAGCCCTTGGAGGAGGTCCTGGACTTTGTGGGGAGGTTTGTGAAGGAAAACGGCATAGAACTTGAGAAAGCGCTGCCGGAGGAGCCCCTCCTGATAGAGGGAGATGGGGAGCTCCTTAAGCATGTCTTTTTCAATCTCGTCCTCAATGCCGTTCAGGCCATGTCCGAGGGAGGGAAGCTCAAGGTTGAGGCCTCCGCAGGGGCCTCCAAGCTCAAGGGGGAGCTTGTGCGGGTTGTGGTCCAAGATACTGGATCGGGCATTCCTCCGGAACATCTCCGGCACATCTTCAAGCCCTTCTTCAGCACAAAGCCCAAGGGGATGGGTTTGGGGCTTACGGTGGTTCACAGGATTGTCGAGGCCCATGGGGGCCTCGTGGAGGTAGAGAGCCAAGTGGGGAAGGGCACCCGTTTCATCCTCTCCTTCCCCAGGCTCAGGAAGGAGGTGTCATGATGGAGCCGAGGGTCCTCGTGGTGGATGACGAGCCGAGCATGTGCAGGGCCCTAAGTGCCGTCCTTGAGCGTTTCGGTCTGAAGGTCTCCACCGCCCTTGATGGTCTTCAGGGCCTGACGAAATTCCGACGGAATGTCTACGATTTGGTCATCGCGGATTTGAAGATGCCGGGAATGTCGGGGGTGGAGCTCTTAAAGGAGATAAAGCGGATCTCCCCCCGCACCCCAGTGGTACTACTTACGGCCTATGGAACCGTCGAGGGGGCTGTGGAGGCCATGAAGGAGGGGGCCTTCGATTTCCTCCAGAAGCCCTTCTCGCCGGAGGTCTTAAGGGATGTGGTCTCAAGGGCCTTGCGCCCCAGGGATCAGGATCCACCCAAGAGCCGTCCCATAATCACCCAGAGCCCCCTTATGCTCGAGGTCTTGGACATGGCCAGGGAGGTGGCAAAAAGTTCGGCTCCCATCCTGATCACGGGGGAGAGCGGAACGGGCAAGGAACTTTTGGCCCGCTACATCCACGAACACAGTCCCCGATCGAGGGGTCCCTTCGTCGCCATAAACTGTGCGGCCCTGCCCGAGGGATTGCTCGAAAGCGAGCTCTTCGGTCACGAACGGGGTTCCTTCACAGGGGCCGTGAGCCAGAAGAAGGGCAAATTCGAACTCGCCCATGGGGGGACCATCCTCCTCGATGAGATCTCGGAGATGCCCCTGGCGCTTCAGGCCAAGTTGTTGCGGGTGCTGCAGGAGGGGGAGATAGATAGGGTCGGCGGTCTTAAGCCCATTCCCGTCGATGTGAGACCCATTGCCACAAGCAACCAGGACCTTTCGGAGAGGATACGCCAGGGTAAGTTTCGCGAGGACCTTTACTTCAGGCTCAACGTGGTCCATCTGAAGCTGCCTCCCTTGAGGGAGAGGGAAGAGGATATCCCCCTTCTTGCGGAATATTTCCTTGAGAAGTACTCAAGGCTCAACGGGAAGCCCGTAAAGGAATTTGCCCCCGAAGCTCTCGAGAAGCTCTCCAAGTACTCGTGGCCGGGAAACGTCAGGCAGCTGGAAAACGTTATCCACCGGGCGGTGCTTCTGGCAAGATCCGAGAGGATAACGGCCGAGGATTTAATCCTGGAAGAGGAGATAGGGGTAGGGAGAATCGGCGCAGGCCTGAGTCTGAGGGAGATGGAAAAGAGGCTCATCATAGAAACCCTGAGGAGGGTCGGGGGGAACAGGACCAGGGCAGCGAAGCTGCTGGGGGTGAGTGTCAGGACCATCCGCAACAAGCTCAAGGAATATGGGATCGACGGCAGGATTTTTGCGAAAGGAGGAAGCGATGGAGTTGTTTGACAAGACCATCGAATTGCTGCAGCAGGGGATAGCCCTGAGCTGGTTCAGGCATGGGCTTTTGGCTTCCAACATCGCCAATGTGGAGACTCCGGGGTTTGAGCCGAGAGACATAGATTTTAAGGCTGAGCTTGAAAAGGTCTTAAGGGGCGGGGGGATCGAGCTCTTGAGGACCAATCCCAGGCACCTGGCTGCGGAGCGCTCCCAAGGCGTTCGGATCCTTTACCGCGGCGAGTGGGAGAACCCGGATGGGAACCGGGTAAACCTGGAGAAAGAGGCCGTTGAACTTGCCGAAAATTACCTTCATTACATGGCCATGCTGAGGATCCTGCAGAGGAAGCTGGAAAGATTGAAATACACCATCTCTGAAGGAGGGAGGTAGGGATGGATGTGTATAAGATCATGAAGATAGGGGCATCGGCCCTTTTGGCCCAGAGGAAGAGGATGGAGGTGTTGTCCTCCAACCTGGCCAATCTCCATACCACCCGCACCCCCCAAGGCGGTCCTTACAGGAGGAGGGATGTCCTCTTTCAGGCCGAACCTGTGGAGGGGGAGGCTATGGGGGTGAAGGTGGTGGGGATTGTCGAGGATCGAAGGAGGCCCTTTCGCGTGGTTTACGATCCTGGCCATCCCGATGCGGATGAAAACGGCTATGTGAGGCTTCCCAATGTGAATTTGATGGAGGAGATGATCAATATGGTTTTGGCCACAAGAAGCTATGAGGCGGCCTTAAAGGTCATCTCCACCGCTGAGGAGATGGCCCTGCGGACCATTGACATCCTGGGGAGGTAAGGGATGAAGGTCGGCTTCGATCCGAAGGTCATTGGGTCCTCTCCCGCAGTTGAGCCGAAGGAGTCCAGGGAAAAGGAGGATTTTCTCAAGACCCTGGAGGAGGCCATAAAGGAGGTAAACCGCTTGCAACTCGAGGCCGATCAAGCCGTAAAGGAGCTGTCCCTCGGCAAGGGGGATCTCCATGAGACCATCTTGGCCCTGGAGAAGGCCGATATTTCCTTCAGGCTGATGATGCAAATAAGGAATAAGCTCATCAGGGCCTATGAAGAAGTCATGAAGATGCCCCTTTAAGGCTAAGCCATGGGCAGGTTCCTCGAGTTTTTGAAAGAGCTTCCCCTTTCGCGAAAGATAAGCCTTTTGGTGGTGCTCCTTGGGACCATTGGGGTTATCCTATTTGCGGTCAAGGCAACCCAGAAGTTCGATTACGTGACCCTTTATCGGGGGCTTGACCCCGAGGACATGAGCGCCGTCATCGAATATCTCAAACAACAAAAGGTTCCTTACAGGGTGGACCCCCTCTCCAGTTCGGTGATGGTACCGGCTGAGAAGGTCTATCAGTTGAGGATGGACCTTGCTTCAAAGGGCATTCCCTCTGGGGGAAAGGTGGGGTTTGAGATCTTCGACAAGACCAAACTGGGGATGGGGGAGTTCGTCCAGAGGGTCAATTACCGTCGGGCCCTGGAAGGAGAGCTTGCCCGAAGCATTATGAAACTTGACGCAGTCCGGGATTGCCGGGTGCACATAGTCCTACCCAAGGATTCCCCCTTTGTGGGCGAAAGGATTGAGGCGAGGGCCTCGGTAATCCTCGATATGAAGATGGGCAGGAGGCTCAGCCCGGAGGAGGTCGAGGCCATAAGGCACCTTGTGGCAAGTGCCGTTGAGGGGCTCGATCCGGATGACGTGAGTGTGGTCGATACAAAGGGAAGGCTGCTTTCTGGGAGACCCAAGGGCCCCACGGTGGGGGTCACATCGGGTCAGATCGCTTTGCAGAAGGAATGGGAAAGGTCCTTGGAGGAGAAGATAGTTTCGCTGCTTGAGCCCGTGGTAGGGCCGGGGAAGGTCATCGCCAGGGTGTCGAGCGAATGGGACTGGAAGCAGGTGAAGCAGCGCCAGGAGCTGTTTCAATCCCAGCCCGTGGTCAGAAGCAGGCAGATAACCGAGGAGACGACCGCCGGCGCTCCTCCCTTCGGGATCCCCGGGGTTGCTTCCAATATAAGGGCCCAGGGGGCTACGGCCCGGAGGGCCTCAGCTACTGCGGGTAAGCTCACCCTCGGGTCCACGAGGCGTACCGAGATCGTGAATTACGAGGTGGGCAGAAGCCTCCTTGAGGTTACCGAACCCATGGGGAAGCTCAAGAGGCTTTCTGTTGCCGTGCTCGTGGACGGGAAATACCAGACGGTGGGCGAGGGTGAGGCAAAGAGGGTCGAATTCGTCCCTCTGGGGCAAGAGGAGCTCTCCAGGATCGAGCAGATCGTCAGGGATGCCGTGGGGCTTGACCCGGCGAGGGGAGATAGAATCACAGTGGTGAGCCTGCCCTTCAGGGTCGAGGAGGAAGAGGTCGCACCACCCGAAAGACCCTTCCCTATAGAGAGGATCCTCTGGGCCATGAAATACCTTGTCCCCCTAATTGTGGCCCTTCTGGTGATCTTTGTAATCATAAGGCCTCTGATGAGGAGCGTGCTTGAAGCTCGCGTTGAGGTCCAACGGGCCCTCCCCCCGGAGAGGGAGGCCGAAGAGGAGGCGGAAGTTAAAGCCCCGCCGGTTGCCGAAACGACTTTGCGCCTTGCCAAGGAGGATATAGATTATACGGTGGGCATGGTGAGAAAATGGCTGAGGGAGGAGGAGGGTGGCAGAAGAAGGTAGGGAGCCTCAGAAGCTTTCGGGTCCCCAAAAAGCGGCCCTTTTGCTCCTTTACCTGGGCGAGGAGGTTGCCGGTCAGGTCCTTAAGCGTTTGAAGGAGGACGAGATCCAGAAGATCATCCTGGAGATGACGAAGGTCTCGGGGGTTCCCAGGCACGTGATGATGGAGGTCCTGAGGGAGTTTGTGAGCTCCTATCAGGAAAAGGAGAAGGTCCTTGCCGACAGGGAATATCTGGAGAAGGTCCTGGCAAAGGCCCTGGGGATGGAAAAGGCCAGGATGATCCTGGAGAGCGTAATGGGGGAGGAAGAAGAGAGGCCCTTCTCCTACCTTCAGAAAATAGACACCTTTTCTCTGGCCAATTACCTGCGGACCGAGCATCCCCAGACCATAGCCCTGATCCTTTTCTACCTGGATAAGGCCAAGGCAGCCCAGGTCCTGGCCAATTTCCCCGAGGAACTCCAGGCAGAGGTCATCAAACGGGTAGCAACCATCGACAGGATTTCCCCTGACATGCTGCGCGAGGTGGAAGAGGCCCTACGGGAAGGGATCAAGGTCAAGGCCGTGGCCACGGTCAAAGGGGATAAGGGGTTCAAAGTTGCGGCCGAAATCCTCAACCAGTTCGGCAGTCAGGCAGCACCGATCCTGGACAAGATCCGCGAGACCGATCCCGATATAAGCGAAGAGGTCGAAAAGGCCATGTTCGTCTTTGAGGATCTCCTCTATGCCGAGGACAGGAGCTTGCAGAAGCTGTTGCGCGAAGTCTCCAAGGAGGACCTCGCCTTGGCCCTCAAGATGTGTCCCGAGGAACTTCAGGAGAAGATCTTCAAGAACATGTCCGAGAGGGCCGTGGAGATGCTCAAAGAGGACATGGAGGCCCTGGGTCCTGTGCGGGTGAAGGACGTCGAGGAAGCCCAGAGGAGAATTGCCGCCCTAGCGAGGGCCATGATGGAGAAGGGAGAACTCATCCTGGTGGGGAAAGGTGGAGAGGAAGTCCTCGTATGATCTCAGGCCCTTCAGTCTTCCATCCCTTGAGGACGCCGATTCCTCTCCCGAGCAGCTGAGGGAGAAGGTATACAAAGAAGCCTTTGACCTCGGTTATCGTGAGGGCTACAGCGAAGGCAAAAGACAGGCATCCTCGGAAATCCAGAGGGCTGTGAAAAGCCTCGAGGGAATCCTGCGGGATCTTGAGGAGTTCAGAAAACAGGCCCTGGAATCCCTCAAAGAGCAGATCCTCGAGCTTTCGGTTGCCGTTGCCAAGAAGGTCATAAGGCGCGAACTGGAGCTGGATAGAAGCGGCATCCTGGAGGTGATAAGGGAAGCCATAAGGAGGGTGACCGAGGATGATCTCATAAGGATTCACGTATCCCCGGAAGACCTGGACCTGGTCAGGCGGCACCGGGAGGAGCTTCTTAAGGAATTGGGAGAATCCAAGAAACTCGTCCTTTACCCCGATCCGGAGGTTTCCCCGGGAGGGTGTTTTGTGGAGACCGAGTTTGCCGAGGTGGACGCGAGGATTGAGACCCAGATCGAGACCTTGGTGGAAAGTCTAAAGAATGGCTATTGAGCGATTGCTCAAGAGGCTCGAAAGGATCGATCCCATCAAGGTAAGGGGACGGATAACCCAGGTGGTGGGACTGGTAATAGAGGGCAAGGGGATCCCCATGGCCGTGGGGGATATCTGCCGGATAGTGGACCGAGAGGGGAAGGTGCAGACGGTGGCCGAGGTCGTGGGATTCAGGAGGGATTCCTTTCTGATGATGGCCCTGGGGCCGACAAGCGGTTTGGCCCCAAGGGGCTTAGTGGAACCGGTGGGACGGAAGGCATCGGTCCCGGTGGGCTGGGGGCTTTTGGGCAGGGTCATAGACCCCCTCGGAGAGCCCCTTGACGGGAGGGGTCCCATTGGGGCCGAGACCCATTATCCCCTCTACTCGGAACCGATAAATCCCCTTTTGCGCAGGCAGATAACAGAACCCTTGGATGTGGGAATAAGGGCCATAAACGGGCTTCTTACCTGCGGTAAAGGGCAGCGGGTGGGGATAATGGCGGGAAGCGGGGTGGGAAAGTCCACCCTTTTGGGGATGATCGCCAGATACACCAAGGCTGATGTGATCGTCATAGCCCTGATCGGGGAGAGGGGCAGGGAGGTCAAGGAATTCATAGAGAGGGACCTCGGCGAAGGTTTGAAGAGGGCGGTGGTGGTAGTGGCCACCTCCGACCGGTCCCCCCTCATAAGGATGAGGGGAGCCTTTGTGGCCACCGCCATAGCCGAATACTTCCGCGATCGGGGCAAAGACGTGATCCTTCTCATGGATTCCTTGACCCGTTTCGCCATGGCCCAGAGGGAGATGGGCCTCTCCATAGGCGAACCTCCTACCAGGAAGGGATATACCCCTTCGGTCTTTGCTACCCTCCCAAGGCTTCTCGAAAGGGCAGGAGCGGTTGAAGGTAAGGGAAGTATAACTGGCTTTTACACGGTACTTGTGGAGAACGATGATCTGGAAGATGACCCCATTGCCGATTCCTCGAGGGCCATCCTTGACGGCCACATCGTGCTTTCCCGGCAATTGGCCTCCCAAGGGTGCTATCCGGCAGTGGATGTGCTGAGGAGCCTGAGCAGGGTCATGCCCAACGTGGTGCCCAAGAGGCAACTTGAACTATCCAGGATCTTCGTAGAGACCATGGGTACCTACAAGCAGTACGAGGACATCGTAACCATCGGGGCCTACAATCGCGGTAGCAACAAAAAACTCGATTACGCCTTGGAGAAGTTAGAACCAATGCTCTCCTACATCCGCCAGGATCGGGAGGAGAAAGTAGACCTCGAGACAAGCCTCAGGGAACTCGAGGCCCTCTTTGAGGACCATATGGCCCAGGGCGAGATGAACTGAACCAGACGGGAAAGAAACTCCCCTGAAGGGGAAAGGGATTCCTTGGGAGAATAAAAGAAAAGGCTTTCCCCGAAACCTTCCTTCCTTTGGCATTCCCTTTGCTTTTGTACTGAGGCCATGATCCCGGCGGTTCTCCTCAATTGGGTACCCCAAATGGATCCTCCCTCTGGAGGTCCCCGAGAAGTTATGGATTTTGAGACCCTGCTCTCGGGGATGCTGAGAGAGGGTGGACCCCAAAAGGGATGGCCTTTTTTGGATTTCATCAGGGAGCTTTCTTCCAAATACGGGATACCCGTTGGGGTCATCCTCTCGATCATAAAGGTCGAATCGGATTCTGATCCCGAGGCCCTTTCCTCGAAGGGGGCGATGGGATTGATGCAACTTATGCCCCCCACCCCCCAGCCCCTGGGTGTTCGGGATCCCTTCAATCCCGAGGAAAATCTGGAGGCAAGGGTCAGGTATCTGAGGGAGCTCTTGGACAGGTTCGGCGACCTTGTGCTGGCCTTGGTCGCTTACAACGCGGGTCCTGAGGCCGTCAAGCAGCAGGGTGGGATACCACCTTTTCCCGAAGCCAAAAATTGTATCTCGAAAATCCCCGACTACCTCTGGCAATCCTCCATAACACCTTCCCCTGAAAGACAAAATCGCGGGGTTACCCCAAAGGGGGATCCTACTGAACTTTCTCCACAAACCCCAAAGGTCAATCCGCAGGATCCCGGCTTAAGGACCGGAAACCCCGAGGAGACCCCCAAAAGGGTGCCCTCAAGGGACTTGAGGATAATCCCTTTGCTGGAGACTTCCAAAAAGGAACCGACCCTTTGGAAGGCCTCCAAGGGGGGTCTTCCCGCGTCATCCGAGGGAAAGACTTTCCTCCTGACCAGGGGCTTTGAGGTACCCATTGATTCGGCGGTGAAAGAGGAGGTCGCTGTTCGTTTTCCCTCTGGGCGGAAGCCACCGGCTGATAACAACACCCTTTTGCTCCCGAAGGGAATACCCCTGGCCGGGGTCTTCTCCAAGGATTCCGGTCCCCTGCCAGGTGCCAAGGGGGTTTACCACAGAAATGGGGTACGTTCCCTGGTGCAGGAGCTCGTGACGCAGATCGTCCAGAGGGTAAAGGTGGCAGAAGGCAAGGGGATCTGGAGGATCGAAGTTCACCTCAGGCCCGAGATACTGGGAGGGTTGAGGGTAAAGATCACCCGTTCGGATGAGGGGCTTAAGGCAAACATCACCACTTTTGCCCAAGGTGTGAAAAGCCTGGTTGAGGCTCACCTTTCTGAGATCCAGAGGGCCCTGCAGATGCAGGGGATAAAGCTCGTGAGGGTTGACATCAACATGGTCCCGCTTTCGGAAACCGAAACCCAGAGGGAGGGGGATCGGAGGAAGGAGCAGCAGGAGCCGAGAAGGGAGAGGGAACGTGGGGGTTGGGAGGCAGTTTTTGAAATGACCGTTTAGGAGGGTGCCATGGCGATTGTCGAGGCCATCTTAGGGGATGCTTATGGTTCGGAGGCACAAAAGGTCACCTGGAACCTGGGAAAGGAGGACTTTCTCAAGCTTTTCCTGACCCAGCTCGAGAACCAGGACCCCCTAAAGCCCCTTGACACCCACGAGCTCACATCCCAACTTGCCCAGTTTTCGCAGGTGGAACAATTGGTGAACCTCGGGGATGAGGTCGAAGGACTTCGAGAGTTGGTGAATCACTCCTTGTTTGCTGCTACAACGGGACTGATGGGCAAGGAAGTGAAGGCTCGGGAGAATGCGATCTGGTTTAACGGTGAGGAGTCCACCGAGATAGGGATGGAGGTCCCTGAGGGGGTGAGGAGGTTGAGGATTACCTTTTTCAATGAGGCCTTTGAGCCCATCCGGGTTGTTGAGCTCGAACCGCGGGGAACCGAGATGACCTACCGTTGGGATGGAAGCGACCACAGTGGACACAAGGTCCCTTCGGGGAAGTATTACTTTGAGGTCGAGGGATTGGATGCTGCTGGAAATCCTGTGGTTGTTTCTAGTTACATTCGGGGAAAGGTCAACGGCATCCAGCAGGAGGAAGGGGGAGGGTGCTTTGTGCTTCTTGATGAGCTCCCCGTCCCTCTTTCCTCCATAATCATGGTCAAAGAAAGATAAGGAGGTGAGAAGATGGGTCTCACCACTTCCCTTTATTCGGCGGTTACAGGTCTCAGGTGTTACGGGACGGCCATATCGGTATCGGGCGACAACATCGCCAATCTCAACACGGCCGGCTTCAAGGGTTCAAGGATCACCTTTCAGGATGCCTTGAACGAACTCATTGCCACCGCCCAAGGGACATCCCAGGTGGGTCGAGGGGTCATCGTCAGCGATGTGGCCCTCATGTTCACCCAGGGGTCCTTCGAGACCACCAATGCGCCGACGGACCTTGCCATAAACGGCGACGGTCTATTCATCCTTAGGGACCCAAATAGTCAGCAGATTTTCTACAGCCGGGCCGGTCACTTCAGGCTCAACCCCGACGGCAAGCTGGTAAATCCGGAGGGGTACATCCTTCAGGGGTGGGCCATCGGGAGCAACACCCTCACAGATGTGGTGGTAGACACCGCCGCCTCGGCAGCCCAGGCCACCCAGAACATTCACATCGCGGTCAACCTGGATGCAAGGGCCAGTGTGTTAGATCCCAGCAACTTCGATCCCAACACGGAGGGTACGTGGAATTACCAGACGAGCATAACGGTTTACGATTCCTTGGGCGACAGGCACCAGCTGGTGATTTACTTTGTGAAGACCGACGACAATCAGTGGAACTGGTACGCATATGAAACCTCTGACCTCAGCACCCAGTTGGGCAACGGGACCCTTCAGTTCGATCAAAGCGGCAATCTGACCAGCGGTGACACGGGCACCATCACCCTGGATTCGCAGAGCATCACCGTGGATTTCTCCCCCGATGTGGCCACAAGCACCCAGTATGCTGCCGATTTCTCAACCCTCTACCAGTACCAGGATGGTTATCCCACGGGCTTCCTGGAAGGGATATCTATTGAGACCGACGGGATCATCTACGGCCATTACACCAACGGGCAGACCAAGGAACTTTATCAGATCGTCCTTGCCGATTTCGTGAACCCTGCAGGACTGACCAAAAGAGGCGGAAACCTTTACATGCAATCCCCCCACAGCGGTGAACCCCTTATCGGTACCCCTGGAAGTGGAGGCCTTGGCACCATCGTTCCCAACAGCCTTGAGCAGTCCAACGTGGATCTGGCCGAGGAGTTCACCAAGATCATCATCTACCAGAGGGCCTTCCAGGCCAATGCCAGAATCATCACGACCACCGATGACATGCTCGGGGAGGTGGTGAACCTAAGAAGGTGATCCCTTAAGCCTTCTTTACCCTGTCCACATATCTTTTGGTCTGCACATCCACGACGATCAGGTCCCCGCTCTCGATGAATTGGGGGACCATGATCGTCATTCCGTTCTCCAGGGTTGCCTCCTTCCAGGTGTTGTCCATCTGGCCGCGGATCCCGGAACCCGTGGATTCGACCTTAAGCTGGACGGTTTTGGGAAAGTCGATCCCCACGGGATTCCCATCGTAGAGTTCTATCCTCACCCTTGAACCCTCCTTCATGAAGGGCAGATAATCCTCCACCGAGGAACGGGGAAGGGCCACTTGATCGTAAGTTTCGGGATTCATGAAGACCACCTCGTCCCTGTCCTGATAGAGATACTCCATTTCCACCCTCTCCAGTTCCACATCCTGAAGTTTCTCCTCGGGTGCCCACCGGGACTCGCTCACCCTGCCGGATCCCATGTGCTTGAGGGTGGCCTTGATAAGGCCCGAAAACTGGGCTTTGCCCGCGTGGCGGGAGACCCCAACCACTTTGTAAAGTTCACCCTCAAGAAGCAGCACATCACCTTCTCGAAGGTCCTGAGCCTCCTTCATCCTGCCCTCCTCATGCTTTTTTAAGAAATTATACCAGCTTTTGGAAGCACAAAGACCTGGCAGATGGCCATGGTGGTTGACCTCCAATAGGTCCATTGAGCAGAATTTTCTCATGCTCCTTTTGGCCATCGAGACCTCCTGTGACGATACGGCTGCAAGTGTCCTGGAGGGACCAAGGCGTGTCCTTTCCTCGGTGGTCTCCTCACAGGAGGAGGTTCACCGAAGGTACGGAGGGGTGGTGCCCGAGCTTGCCTCAAGGCGTCACATGGAGAACATCGTCCCCGTGGTGAGGGCTGCCCTTGCTGAGGCAGGGGTCGGGATCGAGGACATTGATGCGGTGGCTGTCACAAGGGGTCCCGGCCTTGTGGGTTCGCTCTTTGTGGGGTTGATGATGGGGAAAGCAATAGCCTTTGCCCGTAGACTTCCCTTTGTGGGCGTCAATCATTTAATGGGGCACCTTCTTGCGGTGTTTCTGGAAAGGGAAGTGCCGTTTCCCTTTGTGGGGCTTGTGGTTTCGGGTGGACACACCTCCCTCTACCTAGTTAAGGGATTTCTGGATTATCAGGTGCTCGGCGAGACAAGGGATGATGCCGCAGGGGAGGCCTTCGACAAGGTGGCAAAGCTTTTGGGCCTCGGTTACCCCGGTGGTCCCATCATAGACAGGCTGGCAAGGGAAGGGGATCCCCATTCGATAGCCTTCCCGAGGCCCATGCTCGATGAGGGTTTCTCCTTTAGCTTCAGTGGCCTCAAGACCGCCGTAAGGAATTTCATCGTTTCACACCCCGACTACAAAAGGAAATTGGCCGATGTGGCAGCTTCTTTCCAGGAGGCCGTATGTGATGTCCTCGTGGGTAAGACCGTGAGGGCTTCAAAGACCTACGGTGTCAAAAGGATAGTTGTATCCGGAGGGGTCGCCTCCAACTCGAGGCTGAGGGAGCGCTTTCTCGAGGAGGCCCAAAGAGAGGGTCTTAAGGTTTACTTCCCCTCGCCGCATTTTTGCACCGACAATGCTGCCATGATCGCCCTTGCCGGATACGAGCTCCTTAAGGCGGGAAGACGCGATCCCTGGGATATCAACGCCCTGTCCCGCTGGCCCCTTGGCAGGCTCTGATGCTCGATCCGAGGGAACTGCTGAAGGAGGCGCTAAAAAGGGGGATAGTCCCGAAGAAGTCCCTCGGGCAACACTTCCTCCTGGACAAGAAGATGGCTCAGAGGATCGTCCGTGAAGCTGGCATTTCTCCCGAGGACGCGGTCCTTGAAATCGGCCCCGGATTGGGAAGCTTGACCTTTGCGCTCCTGGAGAAGGCAAAGGCGGTTGTAGCCGTTGAGTTGGATTCGAGGCTTGCGTCCTTCCTAAGGGAGAAGGCCCAAGGACTACCCCTGGAGGTGGTAGAGGGAGATTTTTTGCGGATTGACCTTTCTCAGCTCTTCTCCCGCTACGGGAGGCTTAAGGCTGTGGGAAACCTACCTTATGGTGTGTCAACCGAGATCCTCTTTAAATTGCTTCAGGCCCACCGCTACCTTGAGGACATCACCCTGATGTTCCAGTGGGAGGTCGCCCAGAGGATCGTCTCACCTCCTGGGACGAAGCGATACGGGGCCTTGAGCGTCACCGTGAGGCTTTTCTCCGAACCCAGGCTCCTGTTCCGCGTCCCCCGTGGGGCCTTTTGGCCTCGGCCTGAAGTTCAAGGGGGGGTTGTCCGCTTCAGGTTGCATGAGCAACCCAAAGGGGATATAGAGACCATGAAGGGATTGCTGGAAGGGTTATTCTCCTCAAGGAGGAAAACCATCCTCAATGCCCTGCTACGAGTGGGTTATGGACCGCGGGAACGGATCAGATCGTTGCTGGAAAGGGCCAGCATAGACCCCATGAGGAGACCCGAAACGCTGAGCCTTGAGGAGTATCTGGCCCTGGCGGAATCCCTGAAGGAGGTATGAGGATGTTCCCCGTTCACAGGCCCAGGCGCTTGAGGCAAAACCCAACCCTCAGGGAGATGGTCAGGGAGACGAGACTTTCCCTTCAGGATCTCATCTATCCGCTGTTTGTGAGACCCGGCCGGGGGATCAAGGAGCCCATCCCCTCCATGCCAGGCCAGTTCCGGTACTCGGTGGATATGCTGGGGAAGGAGGCCCGGGAGGTTTATTCCCTGGGGATTCGCGCGGTGCTCATCTTCGGGATCCCGGAAAGGAAGGACGAGCTGGGTTCTGAAGCCTGGTCCCCGGATGGGATTGTGCAGAGGGCCGTAAGGGCCATAAAGGATGAGGTTCCCGAACTCCTTGTCATAACCGATGTGTGCCTCTGCGAATATACAAGCCATGGCCACTGCGGGGTTGTGGAAAACGGGAAGGTCCTTAACGATCCCACCCTGGAGCTGCTTTCAAAGGTGGCCCTTTCGCATGTGCGCTCAGGGGCCGATGTGGTCGCCCCTTCTGACATGATGGACGGAAGGGTCAGGGCCATAAGGGAGGCCCTTGATCGGGAAGGATTTCAGGACATCCCCATCATGGCATACAGCGCTAAGTATGCCTCGGCCTTTTACGGACCCTTTAGAGTAGCTGCCGAATCGGCCCCGAAGTTTGGGGACAGATCCAGTTACCAGATGGACCCTCCCAATGCCCGTGAGGCCTTAAAGGAGATGGCCCTGGACATTGAAGAAGGGGCCGATATCGTGATGGTGAAGCCTGCCCTCGCCTATCTGGATATCATTCGGCTTGCCAGAGAGAGCTTCCATGTCCCCATTGCGGCTTACAACGTCAGCGGAGAATATGCGATGATTAAGGCCGCAGCCAAAGAGGGGTTCATCGACGAAAAGAGGATCATCTTTGAGGTGATAACGGCCATAAAGCGGGCAGGGGCAGACCTCATCATCACCTATTTCGCCAAGGAAATGGCCAGGGAGATCGGCCGATGAAGGCGGAGCTCAGGATGCTCGCATGGGAGGTCACAAAGAGGTGCAACCTCCACTGCAGCCACTGCAGGGCTTCCTCCACCCCCGAAGCTGCAGAAGGGGAACTCGACCTCCCGGAGGCCATGCGGTTTATCGACGAGCTCACCTCTTGGGCAAGGCCTGTTTTGATCCTCTCGGGAGGCGAGCCCCTCATGAGGGAGGATATCTTCGAGATAGCCCGTTACGGGACCTCCAAGGGCCTGAGGGTCGTTATGGCCACAAACGGCACGCTCCTCACCCCCGAGATCGTCAGGGAGATAAAGGCCTCGGGGATAAGGAGGGTGAGCGTGAGTTTGGACTGGTCCACCCCAGAGGGACAGGATCGGTTCAGGGGAACCCGAGGGGCCTTCCAGAAGGCCGTGGAAGGGATCGGGTATCTGAGGGAGGGGGGTGTGGAGTTTCAGATAAACACCACCGTTACAAGGGACAACCTTGCCGAACTCAAGCCCCTTCTGGCCCTTTCGGAACGACTTGGAGCCAGGGCCCACCACTTTTTCTTCCTCGTTCCCACAGGCAGAGGGAAGGAGCTCCAGGGAAGGGAACTCTCTCCCGAGGGTTATGAGGAGGCACTGCTTTGGCTTTATTGGAAGATGAAGGAGGGAAGGATCGAGATCAAGCCCACCTGCGCCCCCCAGTTTTACAGGATCCTGGTCCAGAAAGGGGAGAAGCTTGGAAGGCGGGATCAGAGGGGGTTTTTCGGTTTCAGCCGGGGTTGCCTTGCAGGTGTGGGCTTTTGTTTCCTCTCCTCCACAGGGGATGTTCAGCCCTGCGGCTATTTTGAGGTGATTTGCGGAAATGTGAGGGAGAAACCCCTTAAGGAGATCTGGGAGAGATCGGAGGTGTTTTTGGCCCTGCGGGATCCAGGAAACTACAAGGGCAAGTGCGGAAGGTGTGAATACAGGTTCGTGTGCGGGGGGTGCAGGGCGAGGGCCCTTGCGGTCCACGGTGATTTCTTGGCCGAAGAGCCCTATTGCCTTTGGGAGCCCAGAGATGCCGAGGCCGCCCTTCAGTAGGTTTTACCTCATTGATGGCTCTTCCTATCTCTTTCGGGCCTTTTTTGCCCTTCCGAGGCTTTCCACATCCCGGGGACTGCCCACCAACGCGGTCTACGGCTTCACCTCCATGCTCCTCAAACTCTTGAGGGAACACAGACCCCAGGCCATGGCCGTGGTCTTTGACGGTCCCAAGCCCAGCTTCAGAAAGGAGCTTTACAACGACTACAAGGCCCAGAGGCCTCCTGCCCCTGACGACTTAAAGGTCCAGATACCCTATGTGAAGGAAGTGCTTTCGGCCATGAGGATACCGGTCCTTGAGGTGGAGGGCTTTGAGGCCGATGATGTCATCGCGACCCTGACCGAGAGAGCGAAGCGGGAAGGCCTTGAGGTCGTAATAGTCAGCGGCGACAAGGATCTGCTGCAATTGGTGTCCGATCAGGTGACCGAACTTGACACCATGAAGGATGAGCGCTTCGGCCCCCGGGAAGTAAGGGAGAAATTCGGCGTCCCCCCCGAAAGGATACCGGATCTCATAGGCCTTATGGGCGATCAAAGCGACAACATCCCCGGTATCGAGGGCATAGGGCCAAAAACGGCGCGGATGCTCATCGAACGCTACGGGACCCTTGAGGAACTGCTGGGGAGGCTTGATCAGATCCCGGATTCGGAACTCAAGCCAAGCCTCAAGGAGAAGCTGAGGAAGGGAGCCCACAAGGCCCTTTTGAGCAAGCGCCTCGCCCAGATAAGGAGGGACATCCCCCTGGAGGTGCGCTGGGAAGAGTTTCTACTTGCCCCATGGGATGAGGAGCGGTTGAGGAAGATCTTTCAGGAGCTTGAATTCAAAAAGTTCTTGAGGGAGCTTCTGCCTTCCAAGCCCATAGAGGGGAAAAACTACAGGCTTCTATCCAACGAAAAGGAGCTCGAAGAAGTCCTCGGGAAGGTCAAGGGAAGGCCCTTTTCCCTCTGTCTTTACCCCTCAAGCGATGATCCCATCCTGCAGGAACCCATAGGGATTTCCCTCTACGAACCCCAACTCGGTGCCTGTTACCTTCCCCTTGGCCCCCCACAGGGACTTGAAGCACGAAGTATTCTGGAGAAGATGGCGAAGATCCTGGATTCGGGTCCCCTTTATTGTCATGATGCCAAGCCCCAGTGGAGGCTCCTTCTCAAGGAGAACCTCTCCTTGAGGGGGTTGAGGGTTGATACGGCCCTTATGGCATATCTTCTCGATCCCGAGGGCCGGGATTATAGCTTGCCAACCCTTGCAGGTCAGTACCTCTCGGTGAGCTTTGGGGCCGTGAGGGACCTGGTTACCTCGAGGGGGATCAGGAAAGTGGAGCTGCACCAGGCCAGGGATTTCGCCTGTGAGGAGGCCCAGGTGGTCCATATGCTGTCCGAGAAGCTGCTCGAGAGGCTTCGAGAGGAGGGTCTTGAGGAGCTCTATTTCGAGGTGGAACTTCCCTTGATAGAGGTCCTAGCCCAGATGGAGCTGTGGGGGGTGAAGGTCGATGCGGGGAGACTGGAGGGACTTTCCTGCGAGCTTTCTTCAAGGCTCAAGGAGCTCGAGGCGAAAATATGCGATCTTTCCGGTGAGCGCTTCAACATCAACTCCCCTCAGCAGGTAGGTCGCATATTGTTTGAAAAGCTCAAATTACCGGTGGTCAAGCGTACCCCCAAGAGGGCCTACTCGACCGACACCGAGGTGCTGGAAACCCTTGCCTTCCTTCACGAGGTCCCAAGGCTTATCCTTGAGCACCGCATCTTGAGCAAGCTAAAGTCCACCTATGTGGATGTGCTGCCCAAACTCATCCACCCCGAAACGGGCAGGGTTCACACTTCCTTTAACCAAATGGCCACAGCCACAGGACGCCTTTCCTCCAGCGAGCCGAACCTTCAGAACATCCCCGTTAAAGGGGAGTTGGGGAGGAGGATTAGGGAGGCCTTCGTGTCTGAACCGGGATGGGTTTTACTTGGGGCCGATTACAGCCAGATCGAGCTCCGGATCCTGGCCCACCTCTCCCAAGACGAGGCCCTCATTGAGGCTTTCAGATCCGGAAGGGACATTCACTCCGAGACCGCCTCGGCGGTATTCGGCGTCCCGCAGGATCGGGTCACCCCTGAGATGCGCCGCCAGGCCAAGGTCATAAACTTCGGGATCGTTTACGGGATGACCCCCTATGGATTGGCCAAGGAGCTGGGCGTGGAACCTAAGGTAGCCGATCGCTATATCCAGGACTACTTCCGGAGGCACCAGGGGGTGAAGGCCTATATCGACAGGACCCTGGATGAGGTCAGAAGGACCGGGGTTGCAAGGACCATGTTTGGAAGGAAACGTCCCATTGCCGGGATCAACAGCCCAAACAGGAACCAGAGGCAATTTGCCGAGCGCACAGCGATAAATACCCCCATTCAGGGGACGGCCGCAGACCTCATAAAGAAGGCCATGATCGCAATCTACAGGGAGATAAAGGAGAGGAAGCTCGCTGCCAAGCTCATCTTGCAGGTCCACGATGAATTGCTCCTTGAGGTGAGGGAAGATCTGGTCGAATCCCTGGTCCCGAGGGTGAAGGAGCTCATGGAAGGTGTTGCACGGCTTGAAGTTCCCCTCGAGGTGAATGTGGCCTGGGGGAGGAGCTGGGGCGAGATCCATTGAAGTCCAGGCCGACTTGCTCGGGGGCCTCAAAGGCCTTATCCTTTCGGTTGAAAAGTGGACCTCTCCCTGAGACGCAAGGAATATGTGAAGAGGCTCCAAGAAGCGGTGGATCGCCTGAGGGAGGTGTTATCCCGCATCCCTGATGTCGAGCGGGTAATACTTTTTGGTTCCTATGCCAGGGGGAGGCGGGATCTGCTGACGGATCTTGATGTGCTGGTGGTGATGCGAACCGGGCTCAGTCCCCTTGAGCGTTTGCGCTGGCTTTATCAAAGGCTTTCCCTGCCGGTGGATATGGATCTCATATGTTTGACCCCTGAGGAGTTCGAGGAACAGAAATTCGCTCCCTTCTTCAGGAAGGTGCTGGAGGAAGGAGAAGTCATCTATGAGAAGGAACCCGGTTGAAGAAGGAAATCGGTTGAAAGGCTCTGCCGGGACGCATCAGAATTTGACAATTCCTTTTCGGAGAAATTGGGGAGGTGGTCGATCCTGGATGGTTACTATGTGCCGACGCGATATCCCAACAGCCTCCCTGATAGTATCCCGGCCAGGGTTTATACAGCCGATGCCGCCAGGGAGGCGGTCAGGCTTGCCACAGAAGTGGTGGAGTTTGTGCGCCAGAAAATAGGATGAGGTATCTCGTCACCGGGGCTGCAGGTTTCATAGGGTCGCAGGTTGCCAGGTTGCTGCTTCAAAGCGGTGAGAAGGTCATAGGAGTGGACAACCTCAGTGAGGCTTACGATCCCCGGCTCAAGAACTGGCGCCTTGATCAATTGAGAGGGTTTGCGAATTTTTCCTTTTACCGGCTTGACATATGCGATCAGAAAGCCCTCGGAGGGCTCTTTGAGAAGGAGGGGCCCTTTGATGCCGTGCTGAATTTGGCTGCCCGGGCGGGGGTGAGGGCCAGTGTGGAGGATCCCCAGGGCTACTTTGAGACCAACGTCACCGGGACCTTGAACCTCCTTGAGCTCTGCCGGAGATATGGCATCCGGAAGTTTGTCCTTGCTTCAACCTCAAGCCTCTACGGTGCCCACAATCCCCGTCCCTTCAGGGAGGATGCCGATACAAGTCGTCCCCTTTCTCCCTATGCTGCCTCAAAGAAAGCGGCCGAAGTGCTGTGCCATACTTACCACCACCTTTACGGCTTGGACATTACCGTGCTTCGCTATTTCACCGTTTATGGCCCCGCTGGGAGGCCCGATATGAGCATCTTTCGCTTCATCCGCTGGATTGCCGAAGGCGAACCGGTAATCCTTTACGGCGATGGCACCCAGCAGCGGGATTTCACCTATATTGACGACATTGCCCGGGGCACTGTCCTGGCCCTTAAGCCTACGGGATACCAGATCCTGAACCTCGGCAGTGATCGTCCCTTTTCCCTGCGACACATCATAGGGCTTCTGGAAAAGCTTATGGGACGGAAGGCCCGGATCCAATATGCACCGGGCCACCCGACAGACGTTCACGCCACATGGGCCGATATCTCCCGGGCCAGAAGGATCCTAGGGTGGGAACCCCGGACAGCCCTTGAGGAGGGCCTGTATCAAGCGGTGAGCTGGTACCTGCGGAACAGGGACTGGGCGAGGGAGATCGAGCTTGCCTAAGGAAGGTTCTCGGGAAAGGATCTCCTTCACAGCAGATCCTTCGGGAGGCGGATTTCACCATAGTGGCAGTGCCCACCCCTACTGATCGGGCCAAAATGCCGGATTTGTCGCCCCTTGTGGAGGCGACACGCCTTGTGTTTGAGTCCACGGTGTTTCCGGGATGCACTGAGCAGGTGTGTATTCCCCTCCTTGAGCGGGAATCCGGACTTGCGGCCATACATCGTGATTTGAACATCGCCCTGATGAACGAGCTGGCGATGCTCTTTCACCGCTTGGGGCTTAATACCGTGCGGGACACGCCAAATTCCCAGGTATTTGACCTCATCGGGGAGCTCAGAACTTACCGATGTGAGGTTTACGTCCATGATCCCCTTGTTCTCGGTTGCTATCTGCCAGCTGTTTCTGTAAAAGACCTTATATGATTAAGAGGAGCAATGGTTAACCGGGCTCGAGACTGGCTTTCGCAGGCAGAACGGGATCTCGCCCAAGCGCGGGATTCTCGCATACAGGGGCGCCATGAATGGGCGTGCTTCGCTGCTCACCAGGCGGCCGAGAAGGCCGTCAAGGCGCTTCATTTGCATCTTGGCCAGGAGGCATGGGGACATGTGGTGGCAAAGCTTCTCCGTGAGTTGCCCCCAGATGTTTCCGTGCCAGATGAGCTAGTGGAGAAGGCCCGGTTCCTCGACAACATGTACATCCCCACCCGCTATCCCAATAGCCACCCCGAGGGTGCTCCCTTTGAACATTACGGCCCACTTCAAAGCGAGGAGGCGATCCGGTATGCCAGTGAGATCCTTGAGTTCGTCCGTGCTCAAATGGCCTGATGCCCAGGCGGTGGACCGCGCGGTCAGGAAGTGGGCCGAGGAAATCGTAAGAAAAACCCCAAGGGTGGTCTGTATTGGTTACTTCGGGTCTTACGCCCGTGGGGATTGGGGAGTGGGCAGTGATCTTGATATCGTCATGGTGATCGAGCGGTCCGACCTTCCCCTCACGCAGCGGGCTGGCAAATGGGATACTACGGATCTCCCTGTTCCGGCAGATCTCCTGGTTTATACACTGGAGGAATGGAGAGAAGTCATCAAGAGGGGTCGGTTCGGGGAGACGCTTCGTAAAGAAGTCGTTTGGGTCTACCAGCGGGATCGCCGGTGCGGCACTCCCGAAAGGTAGCTCCATAATCGCGAGATGAGCTCGGCCAAAGCAATCGCAAGGCCATAAGTAACTTAGACCCTGCTATTTACCGACACCATAAGGGACCCTCCTTGACCACCCCTCTGATGTTTGTTTTAATTGCTAAAACCCGATCCTGAAAAGCAGTTCGATAAGGGGTGCTTAGAAGAAGTTTGCATAAAGTCGATGTATCTGGAGACG
>CAYVAU010000002.1:29733-57668 GCA_964448445.1 uncultured Thermodesulfobacteriota bacterium
GTTCGATAAGGGGTGCTTAGAAGAAGTTTGCATAAAGTCGATGTATCTGGAGACGGCCCTTTCGTGGCGGCTACTGGCTACAGCTACTACTGCGCTTACAGCCTTTCTCTTTTTCGGCAAGCTGAGCTTGGCCATTGCAGTTGGTGGAGTGGAATCCTTTTCGGAGATTTTCCTTTATTTTGTCCACGAAAGGCTCTGGAACAGAATTAGATGGGGGAGAAAAGAGACCACACCCTTTGTCATCTGGCTTACGGGTTTGCCCCTCTCGGGAAAGACCACTATTGGCGATCTTGTCTATAACAAATTGAAAAACATGGGATTGAAGGTGGAAAGATTGGACAGCAAACAGGTCAGGTCCCTTTTCCCCAAAGCCGGTTTTACAAGGGATGAAAGGCTGAGGCACCTTGGAAGGGTGGCTTATCTTGCCAGCATCTTGGAAAAGAACGGGATATCGGTGGTAGCTTCTTTCATCAGCCCTTACGAAGAAGCCAGAAGGTTTGCCAGACAAATTTGTAAAAACTATGTTGAAGTTTATGTGAAGGCATCCATTGATACCTGCAAGACAAGGGATTACAAAGGGTTATACAGGAAGGCAGAGAGGGGAGAGATTCCAAATTTTACCGGCATTTCTGATCCTTATGAAGAGCCCAAAAATGCAGAAATTGTTGTAGATACCGAAGTTTTGACTCCTGAGGAATGCTGTAAAGTTATAGTCAATTATATCAAGCATAATTTTATAAAATGAGCGGAACAGGAGAGCCCACTATAGCCAATGAACTTGAGTATGTGCTTAATTGAAGTGTGAAGGTGAGTCTGGCTGAGCTTGTTTATTATCGTCCCCTGAAGGTTATGGCGTCTATTACTGTCTTTAGCAAAATCACCATATCGAGCCACAGGGACCAGTGTTTGATGTAGTAGAGGTCGTATTGGAGTTTATGAAGGGAGTCCTCCCTTGAGGAGGCATAACCATATTTTACCAAACCCCATCCGGCCATTCCCGGTTTTACAGCGTGTCTAACCCGAAAGAAGGGAATTTCCTTTGAGAGCTCCTCAACGAATTCGGGTCGTTCAGGCCTTGGTCCAACTGCACTCATGTCCCCCTTCAAGATATTGAGGAGTTGCGGAAACTCATCTAGATGCGTTTTTCTAAGGACTCGTCCCACCCTTGTGATCCTAGGATCCCTCTCTCGGGCCCAAACAGGTCTTTCCTTTTCTGCATCGGGCACCATCGATCTGAACTTGTAAAGTTTGAACGGCTTGCCTCCCCTTCCAACCCGCCATTGGGTGTAAAAAATAGGACCCGGAGAATCCAAGTATATGGCGAGAGCTATGAGAGGAAAGAAGGGGGCAAGGATGGCCAGCCCGAGGGATGCTGCCACTACATCAAACATCCTCTTTATTGCCTGATTCAGGGGTTTTGTTAAGGGATGATCAAGGGGCATAGCGACATACCATGAGTTGCCGACAAATTGCACTGGAACGCGCCCTGTGAGCTGTTCGTAAAGCAGAGGCATGGGGATGATCTCTATGCCGAGCTCAAGGCAGTCCATAAGTATCTGCAACAACTCGCCATCCACCTCTTCGGGGACAGCAACTACAATGGTGTTTGCCTGATGCTCAGAAATCAGGTCCTTCAGCTGATAGCGCCCTCCCAGGACCGGATAGCCATTGATATTCTGGTTCTGTTTTCGGGGATCGTCATCGATGAAGCCTATGATCCTGAAGGTCTCCCCTCCGTTTTCCCTCAAGGCTTCGAGGATCGTCTCCCCAGCCCATCCCGTCCCCAGGATGAGCACACGACGAACGAAAATAGGCTGGCGTAAGACAGCCGAATAAAAGCCCCTGCCCAGAAGCAAGAGCCCGAGGGGTAAAAAAGGCAGAGGAAGAAGCAGGGACCGCCGAACGGGGAGGGGTGGGGTCACATAGGGAATGAGGAGGAAGATCCCCACTGCAACCACCGTGGCCAAGGCGATGGCCCGAGCGGAGTTTTTGAACCTCGCCGTTGTCCTGATGTCATAGGCATCGAAGGCCCAGGCCCAAAGGAGCCACAAAAAGCTCAAGATCCCGAACCAGTGAGGGTGCTTAAACACGAGGTCGAAAGCAAACCCATATTGAGGCCTTAACGAAAGGGCCCATAAAAGACCCACGTTCAGGGCCAACAGATCCAAGACCCCCAAAATTAGCCTTCTTTCCTTAAGGGAAAAGGAAAGCCTTCTTGCTGCCACAGCACTGGTTTTACAACAATACCTCCCCGCGCACAAGACAATCGACTCTTCCTCAAAACAATCCCTTCTCCACGGAATACAAGGTTTGATCCTCCCTGTTTGGTCTGAGCGCAAGGCAGGTTTCGGAAGCGGTTAAAAAGTTGTAGTCAAAAGGCTTTTCGTGTTTTGCTCCCCTCAGGGGTTGAGGGGGTTTTGTTTCCGAATCTGTTGGGTTATAACTGGTGCAAGATGAGAGTACTTGTGCTTGGGGCCAAGGGGAATCTTGGGACCGAGCTCCTTGAGGTATTGGCCGATTATGAGGTCGTTGCGAAGGGGCATGAAGAACTTGACGTGACGGATTTTTCCCGTCTGGAAGGGTTTGTCCGCGATCTGCGCCCCGAAGCGCTCATAAATTGTGCGGCCTGGACCGATGTCGATGGGTGTGAATCAGATCCCCGGAGGGCCTTTCTGGTCAACGCCATCGGGGCCAGGAATGTGGCCCTTTCGGCCCGAAAGGTGGGGGCGAAGCTCGTTTACATAAGCACCGATTATGTTTTCGATGGGACCAAGGAAGGGCCTTATGTGGAGTTTGACCCCCCAAGGCCGATAAATGCTTACGGGATGTCGAAGCTTTTGGGTGAACGATTTGTCAAGGAACAGCATCCCGAATCCTTCATCTTGAGGACGGCGTGGCTTTATGGCAGGAGGGGGAAAAATTTCCCGAGGGCCATCCTTTCCCTCCTCCAGCAAAGGGATGAGCTCAGGGTGGTAAACGACCAGAAGGGAACCCCCACTTGGGCGAGGGATCTGGCCAGACAGATAAAGGATCTCATTAACACCGAGGCCTACGGGCTTTATCATGCATCTTCGGAGGGCAGTTGCACCTGGTTTGAGTTTGCCCGAGAGCTCCTGGGGCTTTTGGGAAACAAAGAGGAAGAAGGGGCCGATGGAACGGTGGTCTTCAGGATAAAAGGTAAGGCCGTTCGACTTAAGCCGGTGAAGACCGAGGAGTTTCCCAGGCCGGCCAAAAGACCCAGAAACTCGGTCCTGGAAAACTTTTTGCTAAAGGTTCAGGGGCTTAACGTGATGCCCGATTGGCGGAAATCCCTTGGCAGGTTTGTGGAGGAAATAAAGGAAGGAGGTTTTTTGTGAAGGCCCTTGTCCTCGCCGGAGGGAAGGGCACAAGGCTCAGGCCCCTTACCTACACCCTCCCCAAGCAACTCGTTCCGGTCGCCAATCGACCTATCATCCACTACGTGATGGATCAGATCGCTCGCTGTGGCATAAGGGATGTCGGTGTGATCATAGCCCCGGAGACCGGGGAACAGATCAAGGAATCCCTTAGGCAGAACCCATGGGGGTTGTCCTTCACCTTTATCCTGCAGGATGAGCCCAGGGGCCTTGCCCATGCGGTGATCGTTGCCAGGGAGTTCTTGGGTGGGGAACCCTTCTTGATGTACCTGGGTGACAACCTTGTGGGCGAGACCCTCGAGGGGTTCTTGGAGGAGTTCCGGGCTACAGGGCCGGATGCCTCGATCCTGCTCAAGGAGGTGGAGGATCCGAGGATGTTCGGTGTGGCAGTGGTGGACGAGCAGGGGAGGGTCGTCAAGCTCGTGGAGAAGCCTAAGGACCCCCCATCCAATCTTGCCCTTGTCGGTGTCTATCTGTTCTCGCCGGCGATTCATGAGGCTATATCCGAGATTAAGCCTTCCTGGCGCGGAGAACTGGAGATAACCGATGCGATCCAGCGGCTCCTCGAGAAGGGAAGGGAAGTGAGGTGTTCGATCCTCAGGGGCTGGTGGCTCGATACCGGAAAGAAGGACGATCTTCTTGAGGCAAACCGCGTGGTGCTCGATGAGCTCATCCGACGCAGGGTAGAGGGCTCGGTGGATTCGGAAAGCAAGGTCCTCGGGCGGGTGGTGCTTGAGGAGGGAGCAAAGGTCGAAAGGAGCACCGTGAGGGGACCTGTGGTCATAGGAGGGGATGCGATCATAAGGGATGCCTTCGTCGGCCCCTACACAAGCATCGGCAGGGGTTGTCACCTCCAGAGGGTCGCCATAGAACATTCGGTGGTCCTGGACGGAGCAAGGCTTCTGGGGATAGAGCGAATAGAGGACAGTGTGATCGGAAAAAACGCCCGTGTGGAATCGAAATCCCTCAACAGCAAGGCCTTAAGGCTCATGATCGGCGATGATGCGGAGGTCCTGATCTGATGCCCTTCAGGTTCCAAAGGCTGGAAATTCCAGAGGTGGTGCTCATAGAGCCGGTGGTTTTTTCAGATGAACGGGGGTTCTTCATGGAGGTCTACAAGTACTCGGAATTTTCCACCTTCGGAATCACCGAGCATTTTCTGCAGGACAATCACTCGCGATCGGTCAAGGGGGTCTTGAGAGGGCTCCATTATCAGAATCCCCCCAGGGCTCAGGGAAAGCTGGTGAGGGTTCTTCAGGGGGAGATATTCGATGTGGCAGTGGACATAAGGAGGGGATCGCCGACCTACGGTAAGTGGGTTGGGGTAAGGCTTTCTTCCGAGAACAGACTCATGCTTTACATACCCCCGGGGTTCGCCCACGGTTTCTGCGTGTTGAGCGACTATGCGGAGGTCCATTACAAGACCACCGAGGAGTACGCTCCTGAATACGAAGCGGGGATTATCTGGAACGATCCAGAGATAGGGATCAGGTGGCCCATTGGGAACCCAATCCTCTCCGAAAGGGACAGCCGCTGGCCGAGGCTTTCGGAGGCAGAAAACCGCTTCCTTTATGGGAGGTAGCCGTGAAACTGCTGGTTACAGGGGGTTGTGGCTTCATAGGCAGTAACTTCATAAGGTACGTCCTCAGGGAGCATCCCGACTGGAAGATCGTGAATCTGGATAAGTTGACCTATGCGGGGAACCCCGAAAACCTGAAAGAGCTCGAAGGGGATCCCCGTTACAGGTTCGTCAAGGGCGATATTGCCGAAGGGAACTTGGTTGACGATCTCTTCGGAAGCGAACGCTTTGATGCGGTGGTGAACTTCGCTGCCGAATCCCATGTCGACCGAAGCATCCTGGATCCGGGCCCCTTCATCGAGACCAATGTGAAAGGGGTCCAAGTCTTGCTTGAGGCGGCAAGGCGCCATGGAGTTGGGCGTTTTGTTCAGATATCCACCGATGAGGTATATGGGTCCCTTGGGGATGAGGGCAAGTTTACCGAGTTGAGCCCCCTTATGCCCAACAGCCCCTATGCGGCATCCAAGGCCTCAGCCGACCTTCTCTGCCGTGCCTATTTTAAGGCCTATGGGGTTCCGGTGCTCATAACCAGGAGCTCCAACAACTATGGCCCCTACCAGTTTCCTGAAAAGCTCATCCCCTTGATGATTAGAAATGCCCTCTCCGGAAGGGAACTCCCGGTTTACGGCGAGGGGAAGCAAATAAGGGACTGGCTTTTTGTGCTGGATAACTGTAGGGCCATCGACCTCGTCCTGAGGGAGGGGAGACCAGGGGAGGTATATAATATCGGTGGTGGGAACGAGAAGAGGAACATAGAAGTGGTTGAGACGATTTGCCGGATACTTGCTGAGGAAACAGGGGAGGATCCTGAGGTTTACATGAAGCTGATATGCCATATTCCCGATCCCCGCGGTGAGGCCCATGATTATCGCTATGCCCTTGACTGTTCGAAGATCAGGCAAGAGCTTGGTTGGGAGCCCCGGGTGAGGTTCGATGAGGGGTTGAGGATCACGGTTAGGTGGTATCTGGAGAACCAGAAGTGGCTGCAAAGGGTGATAAGCGGGGAATACCGCCGGTATTATTTACACCTCTATGAACCCAGGCTCAGGGAAGCCCGTCGAGGATGAGGCAGGTAAAGATTGGCTTTATAGGCGCTGGAAGGGTGGGAACGGCCTTGGGGGCGAGGCTTAAGGAGGTCGGCTATAGGGTCACAGATGTATGGAGTCGCAGCCCCGAGAGTCGCGATCGCTTCCTCCAGTATGTCCCTGGGACCAAGGTATGGGAGGATCCGGAAGGGGTCCTTCGGTCATCGGAGCTTGTCTTTGTGACCACCTCCGATGATGCCATAGCGGAAGTGGTGGGAGGCCTTCCATGGCGTCCCGGGCACAAGGTGGTTCATACAAGCGGGGCCCTTTCCCTCGATGTGCTGGAGAGAGCGAAGAGGGCCGGAGCGGAGGTGGGCTCTTTTCATCCCTGTCAGGCCTTCGCCACCATCGAACAGGCCCTGGAGAATTTGCCCGGGTCGACCATCGGCATTGAGGCCTCATCGGAGGGGTTGAGGGTCCTCCTTGAACGTATGGCAGAGGATATAGGCTGCTCATATGTACCGGTCCCCCCCGAGGGGAAGGTTCTCTATCATGCTGCAGCTGTCTTTGCCAGCAACTACTTTGTCACCTTAGTGGATGTGGCCTTGAGGCTCCTGGAGCGCCTGGATATCGAGAGGGATTCCGGGATGAAGCTCCTCCTTCCGCTCCTTCACGGTACCCTGACCAATATCGAGAACCTGGGGATTCCCAAGGGGCTTACAGGGCCCATAGCCCGAGGAGACCTGATCACCATAGAGAGACACATAGGGGCCCTTAAGAAGAGAGTTCCCGAGCTACTTCGGCTCTATGCCGAACTCGGCATGGAGACCATCCCCATAGGGGTTGGTAAGGGAACCCTCCCGCCCGAGCGCGCAGAGGCCTTAAAGGAAGTCCTCCAGGGGTGTTTGAGGCCTTGACAGGGAATCGAAGGAGAAGAAAATTAACCTTGGGCCTGGATGGCGGAATTGGCAGACGCAAGGGACTTAAAATCCCTTGGGGCGTTGTTCCCCGTGCGGGTTCGAGTCCCGCTCCAGGCACCAATTTTAAACTCCATCCTCTTCCACATATTTGACCACGAGATCCCCGACTTCGGAGGTACTGTAGCCCATTTGGCCAGCAGAGAGGCTCTTAAGGTGTTTAGCGACTACTTCCCTTACGGCCCTTTCGATCCTTTGGGCTGCTTTCTCTTCGCCTAGGTGTTCAAGCATCATCCCGGCGGCGCAGATGGCTGCCAAGGGGTTGGCGACACCCTTTCCGGCGTACTTCGGGGCAGACCCCCCGATAGGTTCGAACATGGAGACCCCCTCGGGGTTTATATTGGCCCCGGCGGCTATACCCATCCCCCCTTGTATGATGGCCCCTAGATCGGTGATGATGTCGCCGAACATATTATCGGTGACTATGACGTCGAACTGTTCGGGGTTTTTGACCATCCACATGCATATGGCATCCACATGGGCGTAATCCCTTTCGATATCCGGATATTCCCGCCCCACCTCGTGGAAGACCCTCTCCCAGAGATCGAAGGCGTAGGTCAGCACATTGGTTTTTCCGCAGAGGGTGAGCTTGCGCTTTTTGTTGCGTTTCCTGCAGTATTCGAAGGCGAAGCGAATGCAACGTTCGACCCCCATCCTGGTGTTGATTGAGGTCTGGATGGCTACCTCATAGGGGGTGCCGCGCCGCAGGAAGCCCCCCGAGCCAGCGTAAAGACCTTCGGTGTTTTCCCTCACCACCACAAAGTCGATATCCTCGGGACCTTTGTCCTTTAAAGGGGTATCGACCCCGGGATAGAGCTTTACGGGTCTCAGGTTGATGTACTGGTCCAATTCGAACCTTATCCGCAGCAATATCCCCTTCTCGAGCACCCCCGGTTTTACGTCGGGATGGCCTATAGCCCCGAGGTAAATGGCGTCCATCCCCTTGAGTTCCTCAAGGACGCTATCAGGTAAGGTCTCCCCGGTTCGCAGATAGCGCTCCCCGCCGATGTCATAATGAACGAACTCAAGCCCAAAATTCTGCTTGCGGGCCACAGCCTGAAGCACTTTCACCCCTTCCCTGATCACCTCCGGGCCTATGCCGTCGCCGGGTATAAGGGCTATTTTGTAAACCCTGTCTTTCCCCATCCCTCCTCCCTTGGAATTTAAGGTCTTCGGGCCGTATTTCATCCACAGGGTCCACTGCGTGTCAAGACCTTTCTCCTTCAGCAATTTGCCAAACTCCCCCTCAAACTCCGAACCGTTGTCAGAAAGCCCTCGGAGTCGAAACCGGTACCCAAAAGTCAAAGACGGCCTCTTTCGGCCTCGCCACACGCCTGTCGTTCCCCGACGCTCACCTTCCCGTGGTTTGTTCGTTTTTGGTTCCTTTTGTGGTATCTTTGAGTCTCATGGAGAGGCTCCCCAGTTACGGCCGCTGTTTTTTCTGCGGTAGCGGGAATCCCAAGGGGTTGAGGCTCAGGTTGTTCCTGGAGGGGGATCTTGTGGTCACGGAGTTCAGGCTCGAGGAGGCTTTCGTAGGGTATGAGGGGATAATCCACGGAGGGATATTGGCGGGGATTCTGGATGAGGTCATGTGGTGGGCTGCTGCCTGGCACAGCAGAAGGGCGTGTTTCACGACCGATATGACGGTGCGCTACAAGAAGCCGGCCCTCCTGGAGCATTCCTTTCGAGCCGTTGGCAAAGTTACCCGCATTGACTCCCGACTTATTGAAACCGAGGGGGAAATCCAGGACCTAAAGGAAGGGCATATTTGTACAACTGCCACAGGGCGTTATTTCCCCTTGCGGGGAGAAAGGAACCGTGAGGCCTTGAAGCTCCTGGATTATTCCGGATGCTCCGAAAGGGTGAAGGAGCGCTTCCTCGGTAACCCCAATCTTTAGACAATCCCCATCCCTTGGAGGACCGACAGCATGATGGAGGCGGCAATGACCGAGCCCACTTGTCCCCCTGCATTTGCGCCCATTGCATGCATGATGAGGTAATTCTTGGGGTTGTACTTCTGTCCTTCCCTTTGGACGACCCTTGCGGACATGGGAAAGGCCGAAATCCCCGCCGCCCCTATCAGGGGGTTGACCTTTCCGCCGCTTAGCCCATACAGGAGCTTTCCGAAGAGAACCCCGCAGGCCGTATCGAAACAGATGGCCACGAATCCGAGGCCGAAGATTATGGCGGTTTCAGGTCTCACAAAGACCGGACCGCTCATTGTAGCGCCTATGGTGAGCCCGAGAAGGAGGGTCACCACATTGGCGATCTCTTGCTGGGCCGCCTTCGATAGCCTCTCCACAGCTCCGCATTCCCTCAGGAAATTCCCAAGCATTATGGTTCCAATGAGGGGAAGTCCCCGGGGGGCAATAACACCTCCTATGAGGGTGATCACTATGGGAAAGAGGACCTTCGTGGTCCTGGAGACGCTGCGTCCCCTGATCCTCATGATAGTCACCCTCTCTTTTTGGGTGGTTAGGACGCGCATTATGGGCGGTTGGATGATGGGCACAAGGGACATGTAAGAATAGGCGGCAACGGAGACCGGTCCCAAAAGGTGCGGCGCATACTGAGAGGCCACATAGATGGTGGTAGGACCATCACAGGCCCCGATGATGCCGATGGTCACCGCCTCCGTATAACTGAAGCCCAAAAGGAGCGCCAAAAGGAGGGTGAGGAAGATCCCAAACTGCCCCGCACCTCCGAGTAGGAAGGTATAGGGATTTTCCAAAAGAGGGGTAAAATCGGTCATGGCCCCAATGCCGACAAAGATCAAAAGGGGGAACAGCTCAGTAGAGATACCCACCTCATAAAGCAGCCTCAGAAATCCCCCTTCGTCCATCATCCCCGAAAGGGGTATGTTCACCAAAATACAGCCGAACCCGATGGGTACCAGGAGGATCGGCTCCACATCCTTCTTCACCCCCAGATAGATCAGAAGCGCCCCCACCCCTATCATGAGGAGGTTGGACCAGTGAAAATGCAAAAAACCAGCTCCCAGGCTCGCCAATCCCTTCAGTATGGCTTCTTCCATCGGGTTTATCCCTCTCCTTCCTTATAAGGGAAGGCCCTTTTCAGCAAACCCATCACAATACTAAAAAGGGCCAAGGTGGCAAGGGTCCCCCCCATACCCACCACAAGCATCGTTATGCCGAATTCCCATTTCGCCATTTCTTCACCACCTCCCAAAGGGCCTCTTCCACGCCTCCCTCAAGGCATCTATTGGGCGATCGATCACCACCTTGCCCGAAAGGCCAAGGACCTTGAAACTTCTATGCTCCCTGACCCTGCCCACTTCGGCGAAGGGGAGTCCCCTCATGATTTCTTCGAAGGCCTTCTTCCTTTCGGGCGGAATCGTTACCACGAACCTCCCCTGGGATTCGGAAAAGAGCAGATAGTCGTCCCGATCGACATCCGAACGAGGCACATCCCTCAGGTCCACTTCCATGCCCAGGTCCCCGGCAAAGGCCGTTTCGGCCAGGGCGACCCCGAGGCCGCCATCGGAGCAATCGTGGCAGGATGCCACAAGTCCTTCCCTTATGGCCCCGTGAAGCCTCAGGAACAACTCGCGACTCACCTCGGGCCTGACCCGAGGGACCCGGTTTCCCAAGGCCCCCATCATGGCGAAGTATTCGGAAGCCCCGAGTTCCGGATATGTCATCCCGAGGACGTACACCAGGTGTCCGGGCTCCTTGGCGTCCATGGTCATTGCGTGCCTCACATCGTCGATCTTGCTTATCACGGTGAACAGGAGGGTGGGCGGGACCGAGATCTTTATGCCTCCTCCGATGTAATCGTTCTTCATGCTGTCCTTTCCCGAGATGCAGGGCACGAGGAAGGCCCGGGTGAAGTCATAAAGGGCTTTGTTGGCCCTCACCAATTGGGCAAGTTTGTAAGCACCATCAGGGTTTTTCTCCGATGGAATCGGATCGGGCCAGCAGAAGTTATCCAGGGCCGCCATCCTTTCGGGATCACCGCCTGCTGCAACGTTGTTCCTTATGGCCTCCTCCAAGGCACAGGCCGCCATCCAGTAGGCATCTATATCGCTGTACCTTGGGCATATGCCGTGGGAGACCACCACCCCTTCTAAGGAATCCAGAAGGGGCCTTATGACAGCTGCATCCTGGGGACCGTCATCCCAGCGACCGACAAGGGGCTTACAGGCGCTGCCCCCCTGGACCTCGTGATCGTATTGCCTGACCACCCATTCCTTGCTCGCGATGTTGAGGCGGGAGAGGAGCCCCTCCAGGGTCCGGGAAAGGTCCTCGGGGGGGTCAAAGGAAGGCTCCGGATGGAAAGGTCTCCTCCATCTGGCCTCAAGTTTCATCCTGGGGAGTCCTTCGTGAAAGAATTCCATGTCAAGATAGGCCACCGTTTTCCCCTTCCAGAGGCAGTGGAACTTTCCCGAGGAGGTAAAACGTCCTATTACGGTCGCCTCAACCTCCATCTTCTGGCAGAGGGCCAGCAGTTCGGAGAGCTTCTCCGGAGGGACTGCCAGGGTCATCCTCTCCTGGGATTCCGAAAGGAGGATCTCCCAGGGGTCAAGGCCTGGGTACTTTAGGGGTACCCTCTCCAGCCAGAGCTCGCATCCCCCTGGGTCCCGGGCCATTTCCCCTACCGAGGATGAAAGGCCCCCTGCGCCGTTGTCGGTGATGGAACGATAGAGCCCTCTGTCCCTCGCCTGTAGCAGACAATCGAACATCCTCTTCTGGGTTATCGGGTCGCCGATCTGCACAGCACTGGAGGGAGAGCCCTCGTGAAGCCCCTCCGAAGAAAAGGTTGCCCCGTGAATCCCGTCCTTGCCGACGCGGCCCCCGATCATCACCACCATATCCCCCGGCTCGGCTCGCTTCAGGTGGGCCGGTTCACCCAGGATTTCCCGCGGCATGATCCCGCAACTGCCGCAATAAACCAGGGGTTTTCCGAGATAGCGCTCGTCGAAGACGATGGAGCCATTTATGGTGGGGATCCCCATCTTGTTTCCGCCATGTTCAACCCCCTTTCTGACCCCCTCGATGATCCTCCTGGGGTGAAGGATCTTCGGTGGAAGGGGTTTATCGTAATCGGGAGGGGCAAAGCAGAAGACATCGGTGTTGAAGATCAACTTCGCCCCCTTTCCGGCGCCAAAGGCATCGCGCATGACCCCGAGGATCCCGGTCAGGGCCCCTCCGTAAGGATCAAGGGCTGAAGGGGTGTTGTGGGTCTCGACCTTTATGGTGAGAAGCCACCGGTCATTGAAGGCCCAGATGCCGGCGTTGTCGGTGAAGACCTTCACACAGCGATCCTTAGGGCCCAGGATCTTGCGGATCTCCTCGGTGGATCGCCGTATGTAGGTGTCAAAGAGGGCCTGGATGACCTCATGCTGTCCCGTTTCCTCGTCCACGTAATGGATCTCGGCCCGGAAGATCTTGTGTTTGCAGTGTTCGGACCAGGTCTGGGCGATGGCCTCAAGCTCTACGTCTGTGATCTCCTCACCAAGCCCCACCCTTTTCCTCTCCCTGAGGACCTGGGGATCCCTGAAGTAATCCCTTATGGCCTTCATCTCCTCAAGGCTCAGGGCCAGGAGCCGAGATCTGCTGAGCTCCAGGAGCTTTTGATCGTCCATATCCTGAAGCCTGAACCTCTCGACCCTTCCCCCAACGAGGCCCCTTACCCTGGGGACCTCGGGAGGAAGACCCTTTTGGGGATCCCACTGGTTACGGCTCAGGACGCGGAAGCGATGAATCAAGGGATTACACAAATACTCCCTGGCGGCCCTTATGGCCTCCTGTTGGGTGAGTTCGCCCCGAATGGCGTACAGGGTGGAGGTGTAGATGCCCTCCTCAGGCGAAAGGGGTCTGTGAAGCATGGCCTCCAAGGCCTCGCGGGCCGTGCGGCCGACATTATCCGTAACCCCGGGCAGAAACCCCACCTCTATGATCCAGTCGAAGTCCCGGGCCAGGGGCTTGTCGATGCTGAAGACCTGGGTTACGGGGTCGCAAAGGGCCCCCTGAGCAAATTCCTCGAGCTTGGAACGATCGATGGAAGCTTCCACCGTGTAGACCTCTATCCTCTTTACCCCTTCCACTTTGAGCCCCAGGTGATCTCGGAGCCCCCTTTTTATCTCCTCGGAAAGGGCATCGAAAAACCCCTCCTTTAGGGCCACCTCAACCCGATAGGCCATCCTCCCTCCTTTGAGCCGCAGATATAAACTGGGGAAGGGAATCGGTCAAGATGGCCGCCCTAATCGGTTTCGGCCTTTTCGACCTCGGGTTTTGCCTTGGCGACTACGACCTTTGCGGGCCTCAGGAGGCGATCATTGAGCATGTAACCCTTTTGCACCTCCAGGATCACCTCCCCTGGCTCGACCCCCTCGGCCTCTTGTTCCCCCACGGCCTCATGCCTTTCGGGGTCAAACTTTTCCCCTATGGCCCGGATGGGTTCAACGCCGAAGCGTTTGAGCACGGCTTGAAATTGGTCCAGGATCAACCCGACCCCTTCGACGATTGCCTTGGGGTCCCCTCCCCTTTTGGCATGCTCTAAGGCCCGCTCCAGATTGTCCAGAACGGGGAGGAGTTCCTTCAGCAATTCCTCGTTTCCGTATCTGACCAACTCCGCCTTTTCACGGGCGACGCGCTTTCTGTAATTGTCGAACTCCGCATAGAGGCGGAGGAACCTGTCGTAATTCTCGCTGGCTTTGGCCTTGGCCTCCTCCAACTCTTTCTTCAGTCGCTCTATCACCGCCTTGGGATCCCCTTCGACCCTTTCCTCTTCTTCGGGAACCGGCTGTTCCTCCTTTCTCTCCTTCTCTTCCATACCTCGTCCTCCAGCTGGTCTTTTTGAAAGTTAAACATCTACGCGCTCCCCCTCAAGGCAAACAGGATGGCCATCGCACACCGGGCGTAAGCCCCCGCCAGCAGGTCATCCAGCATAATTCCCATACCCCCCCCGATCCCTTCCAGCCTCCTTATGGGAAAGGGCTTCGCGGTGTCAAAGGCCCGGAAGAGGAAAAACACAAGGGCCATTGGAAGGAAGCCCTTAAGCCCCATTAGGGCCAAAAGGGTTCCCACTACTTCGTCGATGACTATGGAGGGATGATCCCTCCTGCCCAGAAGTGACTCCGCCCTTTTGGCCGCAAGCCCGCCCAGAAAAAAGAGTCCCCCCACCGTAGCCCCATAGCCCCAGAGGGGCAGCTGCATTAGGACCATGGCTACGGGGAGGGCAGCTATGGAACCGATCGTTCCGGGGGCCACGGGACATTTCCCTACCCCCCACCATGTGGCAAGAAGCAGCCACCCCCTCAATCCCCGAACCTCCTTATCGCCTCCCGCAGGTCGATTCTGCCCTCGTAAAGGGCCCTTCCGATTATCACCCCGACAATCCCGGGGATCTCGGAGGCCTGCTCCAAATCCTTAAGGGAAGCAATCCCCCCCGACAGAATCACGGGGATGCCAACTGAGGCGATTTCCCTTGCCCCTTCAAGGTTCGGCCCCGAAGAAGTGCCGTCCTTCAAGATATCGGTGTAAATCAGGAGACTGAGGCCCATCTCCTTAGCCCTTGCGGTCATCTGAAGGGCCTTGATGCCACTTGGTTTCCTCCATCCCTCAAGCATCACCTCTCCCCCCTTGACATCGAGCGACAATGCAATGTGCTCTCCAAACTCCCTCACGGCGTCTCTCAGAAATCCCGGGTCCTTCACGGCTGCCGTCCCAAGGACCACCCTCTTCACCCCCAAAGAGAGCCATCTCTCAATGGCCTCCATAGATCTTATGCCCCCGCCCAGTTGGACATCGACCTTCACCTCTTTGAGGATCCTTCGCACCACCTCCTCGTTTACGGAGCGGCCCCAAAGGGCACCATCCAGGTCCACCACATGGATCCATTTTGCCCCCGCCCTCTCCCATCTCCTGGCCACCTCGCCGGGATCCTCTGCGTAGACCGTTTCGGCATCGAATCGCCCCTGCAATAATCTCACGCACCGTCCCCTTTTTATGTCAATGGCAGGAAGGATCACCATCTGTTCGGCTTTGCAAGTCCTCCCAAGGCCTCTTCTACAAGGGCCTCGGCCAGTTCCTCGGCCTTGAGCCATTTGGGCCCCTTCCGCAAGAATCTGCCCAGCTTCAAGAGGTTCTCGCTGAGGGACCTTTGCCGTTCCCTCAAAAGCCTCACCCAAAGGAGGCGGCCGTCGCGGGTCCTTATGAGCGCCAACTCAAAGGCCACCTCTGCGGGGCGCTCAACCCCGAAGTCGCTGCCTTCCCTTTCGGTCCACCGGTAGAGGATCACCAGCATGGCAAAAGAGGCCCGTTGCCCAAGGGCCCAGGTCCTTGCCGCTTCCACGGGATCGCCCTGCAGGGTCCCCTCTTCCAAGGGCCTGACCTTCCAGTTGAGGGCTTCAAGCTCTTTGGCGACGATCAGCCTCAGGGTCCTTGGGGCCCCAGGGCCTATGGGTCGCACTTGCAGGTATGGACCGGAAAGGCTCCTTGTGACCCCTGGGCTTGAGGGGACCCACACCGGGGGGATGGAAACCGTCTGGGCCCCGGCTGCCATGGGAAGGAGCAGGAAGAGAAACCAGATCCTTTTCAAAGGACCCCCTTGGTCGAAGGTATTCCCCTCTGTCTCGGGTCCATTTGGATGGCCTCCCTCAAGGCCACTGCCAATCCCTTAAAGAGGGCCTCGGCACAATGGTGGAGGTTGCCCCCGGAAAGGAGTCTCACATGAAGGGTCAACCCCCCATGGGTGCAGAAGGCCCTGAAGAAGACCTCCACCAATTCCACGTCAAATTCCCCGACCTTCCCCTTAAGATCCGCCTGGAAGGCCAAATAGGGACGACCCGAGATGTCCACAGCCACCATGGCCAGGGCCTCGTCCATCGGCAAAAGGGCATGCCCAAAGCGCCTGATCCCTTTCCCCTCTCCGAGGGCAAGTTTCAAGGCCTCGCCGAGGCAGATCCCCACATCTTCGACCGTGTGATGGTAATCCACATGGAGATCTCCTTTGGCCTTGACTTCCATATCGAGGAGCCCGTGGCGGGAAAACAGTTCCAGCATGTGGTCGAAAAACCCTATAGAGGTCTCGATTGTGCTTTGGCCGCTACCATCAAGCTCAAGGCTGACCTGAACCTCGGTCTCCCTGGTCCTCCGGCTGATCCGAGCCTTCCTCCCCATCCTTCATCCTCCCTCTCAAGGCCAGGATGTGCCCCTCAAGCCCCTCTTCTTCGGCGATCCTTGCCCCTACGGGACAGAGCCCCTTTAGGGCCTCAGCGGTCACACTGAGGAATTGGATGCGTTTCATAAAGTTTAACACCCCCAAGGGAGAACTGAAACGGGCCGAGCCTCCTGTCGGTAGGATGTGGTTGGGCCCGGCACAGTAATCGCCGAGGACAACGGGGGTGTCCTCCCCCACGAAGACCGAACCCGCGTTTTTCACCTCCCCGAGCCATTCCCAGGGTTCCCGCAGGTGCAACTCGAGGTGTTCGGGGGCAAACTCGTTGGAGAGCCTGAAGGCCTCCTCGAGGTCCCGACAGAGCACTATCAGGCCGTTCTTCTCGAGGCTCTTCTCCACAATGTCCCTCCGCAGGGCCTGAGAAGCCAATCGGTAAAGGGATCCCTCAACCTCCCTCGCATATCCTTCATCAGGGGTCACAAGGACCGCCCAAGCGTCTTGGTCATGTTCGGCCTGGCTTAAAAGGTCAAGGGCCGCCTTCCAAGGAGAAGTGCTCCCATCGGAAAGGACCAGGAGTTCGGAGGGTCCAGCGAGTATGTCGATCCCTACCTGGCCATAGAGGATTTTTTTCGCCGCTGTGACATATCTGTTGCCCGGCCCTACGATCACATCGACCCTGGGGATCCTTTCGGTGCCAAGGGCAAGGGCCGCTATGGCCTGGGCCCCTCCCACCTGGAATAGCCGCGTTGCCCCGGCTATCTCACAGGCATAGAGGATGACAGGGCTGACCGGGGGTGGGGTCACCACTATCACCTCCTTTACCCCGGCCACAACCGCCGGGATAACCCCCATAAGGACTGAAGAAGGATAAAGGGCCTTCCCCCCGGGGACATATACCCCTACGCGTTCAACGGCCTTAAAGATCTCGCCCCTGACCATCCCTCCCTTGACATCCATCCAGTCCCGCGGCAACGCCCGGCGGCAGAAATCCTCGATCTCCTCCTTCGCTCGGAGAAGGGCCTCCTTCAAGTCTTGACCGATGACGTGAGAGGCCCTCTGCCATCCCTCCTTCGGCAGTTCGATTTCCTCCGGCTTCAGATCTAGGCCATCGAGGCATTTGGTGAGCTCCACAAGGGCCCCATCCCCACCATCCCTCACCTTCTTGACGATCTCCCGCACCTCTACTTCGACCTCTTCAAAAGAAGAGGTCCTTCTTTCCAGGACCTTTCGCCACCTCGATTCGAAGTCTCCTTCGAAGCTTTTAAGCCACTTCATCCACTTCAATCTCCTCGATCCTGGCCCCGAGCCCCGAAAGCTTCTCCCGGAAACTCTCATAGCCCCTTTCAAGGTGATGGATCTCAGTAACCAGTGTTTCCCCCTCCGCCACAAGTCCTGCCAGCACCAGGGATGCACTTGCCCTCAGATCGGTGGCCATAACAGGGGCACCGGTCAGATAGGGGACCCCTTCCACTATGGCGTTTTGCCCCTGGATGCGGATCTGGGCCCCCATGCGTTTGAGTTCGCTCACGTGCAAGAACCTGTTCTCGAAAATCGTCTCGGTGATCACGCTTAAGCCCCTCGCTATGGACATGAGGGCCATGAACTGGGCCTGCATATCGGTGGGAAAGCCCGGATAGGGGGCTGTGCGGACATCGACGGCCTTGGGCCTATCGAGGGCCAGGACCCGTAGGGATCCATCTTCATATTCCTTAACCTCCACTCCGGCCTCCCTGACCTTTTTGAGGACCGCATCGAGATGATCGAGGCGGGCACCTTTGATCAGCACATTACCCCTCGTTATGGCCGAAGCGACGATGAAGGTCCCCGTCTCTATACGGTCGGGGATGATCCGGTGTCTGAAGGCCTTAAAATCCCCCTTCCCCCTTACCCTGACCACGCCGGTACCTTCCCCTTCCACCTCCACCCCCATCTCCTTTAAGGCCTGGGCGAGGTCCACCACTTCCGGCTCCCTGGCGGCATTCTCTATCACTGTCTCCCCCTCGGCTGCGGCTGCAGCCATGAGCAGGTTTTCGGTCCCCGTGACCGTGGGTACATCTAGGTAGATCCTGGTACCCCTAAGTTTTTTTGCCCTGGCATGGATATAACCGTGCTGGACCCTGATTTCTGCTCCCAGCTGCTCAAGGCCCCGCAGGTGCAAGTCCACTGGCCGCGCCCCTATGGCACACCCTCCGGGGAGGGAAACCCTCGCCTCCCCAGTCTTAGCCAGCAGGGGACCAAGGACCAGGATTGAAGCCCTCATTGCTCGGACCAGTTCATAAGGGGCCGTTATATCTGAAAGGCCCGAGGGATCTATCTCCAACACCCCTTTTGAAAGCCACCTAGAAGTCACACCCATCCCCTGCAGCAGCAGGCAGAAGGTCTCCACATCCTTGACCCTCGGGACATTTTCTAGCACCACCGGCCCCCGGGCCAGGATCGAGGCGGCCATAAGGGGGAGGGCCGCGTTTTTCGCTCCGCTTATCTTCACCTCCCCCGTTAATCTGTACCCCCCTTCAATACGGTACGCCCTGCTCATGACCGCCTTCCCTTCACTACCCTCTTGATCCCGTTATAATCCCTTACGGTCTCCACCTCCGAAAAACCCCCCTCTCGGAACAAGGCCATGACCTCTTCGGCCTGCCCATAGCCGACCTCCAACAGGAGCCAGCCGCCACAAACCAGGTATTCCCCTACCCCCTGCAGGATCCTCCTTATTATCGAAAGACCATCTGGACCCCCGTTTAAGGCCTCAAGGGGTTCGTAATCCCTGACCTCGGGTGGGAGTTTGAAGAGGTCCTGCGTGGGGATGTACGGAGGATTGGAGACGATGAGGGAAAAGCCCCTTTCGGGAGGGTAAAGGTCTGCCTGAAGGAGCTTTATCCGTTTGCCCAAGCCGTGCCTCTCCACGTTCTCCTTGGCCACTTGGAGGGCATAGGGGGAGATTTCTGTGGCCCAGATCTGGGCATCTCCGAGTTCCCTTGCCAAGGCTATGGCTATGGCTCCACAGCCGGTCCCTATCTCCAGGATCTTCAGGGGCTTCCCCAAGGAGGCCGATACCTTCAGGGCTTCCTCCACGAGCAGCTCCGTCTCCGGTCTCGGAATCAAACAGGAGGGGTTCACCTTCAACTTGAGAGACCAGAACTCCTTTTCCCCTACTATGTAGGCCACGGGTTCCCCTTCCAGCCGCCTCTGGACCATCTCCCTTAGGACCAAAAGCTCTTCCTCCTTTAGCCTCCTCTGGGGCTGCGTGTAAAGATCTGCACGCGATATCCCTAACAGATGACTTATCAGTACCTCCGCTTCAAGCCTCGCGGACTCGATCCCCTTTTGTTCGAGGATCTCGGAAATAACCCTAAGGACCGTGAGGACCGTTGGCCTCTGCACGGTCCTCAGGCCTCCTCCATCCTTTTTAAGGCCTCGGCCTGATGGTGGGCGATCAAGGCCTCGATGATCTCTTCAAGCTCCCCGTCAAGGACCTCCTCCAGGCGATAAAGGGTGAGGCCGATTCGGTGGTCGGTGACCCTCCTCTGGGGAAAATTGTAGGTCCTGATCCTTTCGCTGCGCTCGCCAGTGCCTATCTGAGTCCTGCGCTCTTGAGCGATCTGCTCTTCCTGTTGCCTCCGTTTGAGCTCCAAGAGCCTGGCCATCAAGATCTTCATGGCTTTGGCGCGGTTCTGGTGCTGGGATCGTTCATCCTGGCACTGAACGACAATACCGGTCGGGATATGGGTTATCCGAACGGCGGTCTCGGTCTTGTTGACGTGTTGCCCCCCAGGGCCCGAGGCCCTGAAGACCTCCACCTTCAGATCCCTGGGATCCACCTGCACTTCCACATCCTCGGCTTCGGGCAATACCGCCACTGTGGCCGTCGAGGTGTGGATCCTCCCCTGGGATTCGGTGATGGGTATCCTCTGGACCCTGTGCACCCCACTTTCGTGCTTCAGACGGCTATAGGCACCCCTTCCCTGGATCAAGGCCACGATCTCCTTGAATCCCCCCAGACCCGTGGGATGGGAACTCAATACCTCGACCTTCCACCCCTTCCGCTCCGCATAGCGACTGTACATCCGGAAAAGATCGGCGGCAAAAAGGGCCGCCTCCTCCCCCCCTGTCCCTGCCCTTATCTCGAGGATCACGTTGCGCTCATCCCGAGGATCCCTCGGCAGAAGCGCCACCTTCAACTCCCGCTCGACCCTCTCCAGTTCCTCCATAAGCCTCTCCTTCTCTTCGGCGGCCATCCGCCTTATCTCCTCATCGGGGTCCTCCAGGAGGGACTCGGCCTCAAGGAGCTTCTCCCTCAGGGCCTTGAACCGCCGATAGGGCTCGGCTATCCGCTTGAGCTCCGCGTGCTCCTTTGCATACCTCTGGTAGAGGTCCGGATTGCGGATGACATCCTCTTGGAGCATAAGCCGCTCCAATTCCCGCAAACGGTCCTCCACCTGCTGAAGCCTTTCTAAGAACTGCTGCACGGGACCCTTAAGGGGGGACTATTGCTTCTTTTGCTGTTCCTGCTGCTCGAAGAACTTGCGATACTTCCTCTGAAACTTCTCCACCTTGCCCGCCGTATCCACCAGTTTCTGCTTGCCAGTGAAGAAGGGATGACACTGAGAACAAACGTCCACCTTGTAGTCCTTCCTCGTGGAAAGGGTCTTGAAGGTCGCACCACAGGCACAAGTAACTGTCACTTCGTAAAGGGGAGGATGTATTCCCTTTTTCATTTTTGTCCTCCTTTCCCTTAAAATGGATAACACTTTCTTCGGGCTGTGACAATGCCTATTGGTTCATGTTCTCCAAGAACTCCTTGTTGGACCTGGTTCCCCTCATCTTATCCAAAAGGAATTCCATCGCCTCAATGGGAGTCATGTTCAGGAGCACGCGCCTCAGGAGCCAGACGCGGTGCAGCGTCCATTCGTCCAGCAGTAGCTCTTCCTTGCGGGTTCCAGAACGGGTGATGTCGATGGCGGGGAAGATCCTGCGGTCGGCAAGCCTCCTGTCGAGGATCAATTCCATGTTCCCGGTGCCCTTGAATTCCTCAAAGATCACCTCGTCCATCCTGCTGCCGGTCTCAATCAAAGCAGTGCCTATGATGGTCAAACTCCCCCCCTCCTCGATGTTCCTGGCGGCCCCAAAAAACCTCTTGGGCTTCTGAAGCGCACTGGCCTCAATACCCCCGGAAAGGACCTTCCCGCTGGATGGGACAATGGCATTGTAAGCCCTGGCCAGCCTCGTGATGCTATCAAGGAGGATCACCACGTCCTTTTTGTACTCGACGAGCCTCTTCGCCCTCTCAATGACCATATCCGCTACCTGAACATGCCTCTGGGGGGGCTCATCGAAGGTGGAGCTTATGACCTCGCCTTTGACCGTCCGTTCCATATCCGTAACCTCTTCGGGTCGTTCGTCTATCAACAGCACGATGAGATGGACCTCGGGGTGGTTCTTCATCAGTGCATGGGCTATCGACTGAAGGAGCATGGTCTTTCCGGCCCTGGGTGGAGATACTATGAGCCCCCTCTGTCCCTTGCCGACAGGGGTCAGAAGATCCATCACCCTCGTGGAGTAGTCCTCTGAATCGTATTCCAGATTGAATTTTTCCATGGGATAGAGGGGCGTGAGGTTATCAAAGAGGACCCTTTCCTTTGCCCCTTCGGGGTCCTCGTGGTTGATCTTTTCGACCTTCAGTAAAGCAAAATAGCGCTCACCCTCCTTTGGAGGCCTGACCTGCCCGCTCACCATGTCCCCTGTCAAGAGGTTGAAGCGCCTTATCTGAGACGGTGAAACGTAAATGTCATCGGGACCGGGAAGGTAACTGTTCTCGGGGGACCTGAGGAATCCAAACCCATCGGGCAATATCTCCAACACCCCTTCTCCGTAAATTACCCCGTCCCTTTGGGCATGGGTCTGAAGGATTGAATAAATCAACTCCTCCTTCCTCATACCCGTGGGATTCTCAACCCCCAAATCGTGGGCAAGCTTTATGAGCTCATTCACCTTCATCTTCTTCAGCTCGGTCAGATGCAGGGCATTCATGGACTCCCTCCTGGGGATTTCTTCAGGATGTCTCGGGCAATCCGCAATACCTGCTCCCTGGTGTAATCGAGGCCATCATCGTTGTTTACCAAATAATCGGCAAAGGCTACCTTCTGCTGTAGTGGCAGCTGCGCCCCAATCCTGCGCTCGGCCTCCTCCACCTCAAGATGGTCCCTATCCATAAGCCTTCGCAATTGCACTTCCTTTGAACAATAGACCAACACCGTGAAGTCCACCTCCTCATGCATCCCCTTCTCAATGAGAAGGGGTGCCTCCAGCACGGCCTTGCCCCCCAGCTCCTCGAGGGTCTTCCTCAACTCCGCCTCCACTAGGGGATGAACGATCCCTTCCAACATCTCCCTCTTTTCGGGATCTTCGAAGATCAGAGATGCCAAAGCCTTGCGATCGATCTCCCCCTCAGGCCCGAGGATCTCCCGGCCAAAGGCCTCCACCACCCTCCGATAGCCCTCAGACCCCCTCTTTGTAACCTCCCGGGAAAGGTCATCTAAACTGATGAATGCGGTTCCCAAGGCCTTAGCCAGCTGCTGGGCGACCACGGTCTTTCCCGTACATATACCTCCCGTTACGGCCACAACCATCTCGGCTTTTCCCCAAGGGAATATCAGATGTCTATGTTCTCCACGCTCAGGGCGTTTTCCTCTATGAACTTCCTGCGTTCCTCCACCTGTTCACCCATCAGCACGCTGAAGATCTCATTGGCGGCCACAGCGTCCTCGATCTTGACCTGCAAAAGGGACCGGGTATCCGGACACATGGTGGTCTCCCAGAGTTGCTCGGGATTCATCTCGCCAAGGCCTTTATACCTCTGGATGTAAAGGCCCTTTCGGCCTATCTCCAGGACCCTGTCGGTGAGATCGAAGATCTCACCGATCCTTTCCCTGTGACCGTCATGGCTCAACACGAGAGGAAAGAGCCTCAAAAAATCCTTGAGTTCCCTGTAAAGGGCGAGCATCCGACGGTATTCCTTGGACTCCACAAAGTCCCACCCCATCCTCCGGGTACGTCCTTCCAAATCGGTGAAGACGAGAAAATAAAGCCCCCCGCTCTCCTCTATCCCCTTCACCTGTACATCTCCTCCTATCTCCTCGACAATCTCCTCCAGCTTCTCCCTCCGAGAGAAATCCCCTCTGCTCCTTATACCGACACCGAGCATGGCCATCACCAGCTGTCTCGGGATCCCCCTCTTTTCCAATATCCCCATCAAGCGCCTGAACTCGAAGACCTTCCTCAACAATCCCGATAATTCCTTCCCATCGATCTCAGTCCCGTCATTCCCCCTGAGGTCGAGCTTTTTTACAGCCCTTTGGATCACGAATTCGTCAAGGTCCGATTCGGTCTTGAGATACACCGTCTCCTCCCCGACCTTCACCCGGTAAAGGGGGGGTTGGGCGATGTAAAGGTAACCGTTCTCCACTAAGGGGGCCATCTGCCTGAAGAAGAAGGTGAGAAGGAGCGTCCTTATGTGAGAACCATCGACATCGGCATCCGTCATTATTATGACCTTATGGTACCGCAAGTCCTCAGGGGGAAAGTCATTTCTCAGGGTCGATACTCCAAGGGCTGAAAAGATGGTTCTTATCTCCTCATTGGAAAGGACCTTGTCGACCCTCGCCTTTTCTACATTAATGATCTTTCCCCTTATGGGCAAGATGGCCTGATAGCGCCTGTCCCTGGCCTGTTTAGCTGATCCCCCCGCACTCTCTCCTTCCACGATGAAAAGCTCCCTTTTGTCGGGATCCCTTTCCTGACAGTCGGCCAATTTCCCGGGAAGGAAGGTATTCTCCAAGGTCCCCTTCTTCCTCATCAATTCCCGCGCCTTGCGAGCCGCTATCCTCGCCCTAGCGGCTTCGATGATCTTGGAAAGGATCTTTCTGGCCTCCTGGGGGTTACGCTCCAGATAATCCGAAAGCCCTTCATTCACAATGGACTCGACTATTCCCTTGACCTCGCTGTTTCCCAATTTCGTCTTGGTCTGGCCCTCAAACTGAGGCCTCGGCAGCTTGACGCTGATTACCGCAGTGAGCCCCTCCCTCACATCATCCCCTGTCAGCCCTTCCTTCAGGTCCTTGTGTCCCCCTTTTTGGCCAAAGAAGGCATTGAGGGTACGGGTAAGGGCTGATTTGAAACCCACAACGTGGCTCCCGCCTTCGGCAGTCTTTATACAGTTTGCAAACGACAGGATATTTTCGTTGAAACCTTCATTGTACTGAATGGCCACCTCCACCAAGCAACCGTTCCTATCCCCTTTGATGTAGATGGGCTCCTCGTTTATGACTTCCTTGTTTTTGTTCAGCTGCTTCACCATTTCGACAATTCCGCCTTCGTAACAGAAGGAGACCTTCTTCCCGGTCCTTTCGTCTTCAAGGGTGATGGAAATACCCCTGTTCAAGAAAGCAAGCTCCCTCAGACGGTGGCTGAGATGTTCGTAATTGAACTCCAGATCACCGAAGATCTCCGGATCGGGCTTAAACCGTATGGATGTCCCCTGTTGATCGGTATATCCCCTTACTTCAAGGGGCGTTACGGGCTTCCCCCTCTGATAACGCTGGTAATACACCTTTTCATCCCGATAGATCTCCACCTCGAGATATTCGGAGAGGGCATTTACCACCGATAGACCGACCCCGTGTAACCCTCCCGAGATCTTGTAAACCCCTTCGTCGAACTTTCCCCCAGCATGAAGTTTCGTCAGGACCACCTCAAGGGCCGACCTCCCCTCCTGCGGGTGGACCTCAGTGGGAATGCCCCTTCCATCATCCTTCACGGTGATGCTGTTATCCATGTGGATGGTGACCTCTATCCGCGAACAGAATCCGGCCTGAGCCTCATCTATGCTGTTATCGACGAGCTCCTCCACAAGATGATGGAGCCCTTCAAGCCCGGTGTTCCCGATGTACATACCCGGGGTCTTCCTGACTGCCTCAAGCCCCTCAAGGACCTTTATGCTGCTGGCTGTGTAAGTCCTTTGCACCTTTACTCCAGCATTCGCATGGGCATTATTAAATAAAGGTACTCATCTGATCCCTCTTCCTTCAACAGCCCTGCGCTCTCGCTGTCCCTCAATTCGAGGCTGACCCTCTCCCCATCCATGACATTTAGGGCCTCGATCAGATACCGGGCATTGAACATTATGCTCATCGGTTGTCCTTGATAATCTACGGAAACGGCCTCGGAGAATTCCCCCGCATCTCCCCCTCCAGCCTTGAGTTCCAGAACCCCTTCGGGGGACAAATCCATCCTCACGCCTTCCCCCCTCTCGCTCGCAAAGACATCAGCCCTCCTCAAAGCAGCCAGCAAAAGGGACCTGTCCAGGAGGGTCCTGTTTTCTAGGCCCTTTGGAAGCACATACCGGTACTCTGGGAATTTCCCCTCAAGGATGCGAACAGAAAGCACTGAATTCCCCCCTGTAAACTGAACAAGATTCTCCGCCTGATAAACCTTTAAAACCTCCTCCTGATGAAAGACCTTCCTGATCTCTATCATCCCTTTGCGAGGAAGGACCACGGATCCCTCGTTCCACACGACCTCCACAGGTCGTTCGCAAAGGGCCAACCGGTGACCATCGGTTGCGACAAGCCTCAGCCTATCCCCCTCCGCTTCAAACAGGACACCGTGCAGGTTCATGCTCGATTCCTGCGACGATGCACAAAAGGCCACCTTGCGTATCATCTTCCTCAGCAGCCCCGAGTTGATGGAAAAGAAATCCCTTCCCGGGGAAGAAAAGGCGGGAAAGTCCGCGGGATCAAGCCCCGGCATCCGCAGGGATATCCTCCCGCTGGAAAGGCTCACCCAAAAGTTCTCCTCCTGACTCAGTGCCAGTTCTCCATGGGGCATCTCCCTGACAATCTCGTAGAACTTCCTCGCGGGAAGGCATACCTTTCCCTCTTGCTGTATCTCGCCCTTGACTCTTTCCTTCAGGCTTATCTGAAGATCGGTGGCCTCAATGAAGATGCCATCTTCCCCTGCTGAAATCAGCACATGGGAAAGGATAGGATAAATGGTCCTTTTTTCCACAACCCCCTGAAGCCTAGAAAGGGACTTCTGAAGTTCCTCTTTTAAAAGGGTTACTCTCATAACTCCTCCTCACGATGTTGAAAATGTTGAAAACTCGAAAACACCCCGAAAATGCGCGAAAATATTTGTCGGAAAAGCAAATGGCGAAATCAACATCCTCAACTTTTCAACATCCTTTCGAGCTCCTCGATCATCTCACCGAAGACGCGATCTCGTTGCAGTTTCTGTTCAACCTTCTTTATGGCATAAATGACAGTAGAGTGATCCCTCCCTCCGAGCCTCCTGCCTATTTCCACCAAAGGGGCTTCGGTATACTTCTTTGCCAGATACATCGCTACCTGTCGGGGCAACACAATCTTCTGAAGGCGTCTTTGCGAAGTCAGTTCCTTCGGCTTCAAATTAAAATAAGAAGCAACCTTCTGAATGATCCTCTCTATCGTTATGGGTTGATCATCCTTTACTATGTTCCTGAGAGCTTCCTTCGCCAATTCTATATCTATTCTCCTCCGGGTAAGAGAGGCATAAGCTCCCAATCTTATGAGGCATCCTTCCAATACCCTTATATTCGATGAATCTATTTTCGATGCTAAATAAAAAGCAACATCGTCAGGAAGCTCTATATTCTCTATTTCAGCCTTCTTCTTAAGGATAGCCACCTTGGTTTCAACATCTGGAGGTTGGATGTCTACTATAAGCCCCCATTCAAAACGCGATCTTAATCGTTCCTCAATGTTGGTGATATCTTTTGGAAATCTGTCACAAGTTATCACTATTTGTTTTTTGTTCTGATAAAGAGTATTAAAGGTATGAAAAAATTCAACTTGAGTGCGTTCCTTTCCGGCAATAAATTGAATATCATCAATTAACAGAACATCCATAGTTCGATACTTGTTCCTGAAGCTATCCATCCGCTCATAGCGAATTGAATTGATAAGTTCATTAGTAAATTCTTCGGCTGAAATGTAGCACACTTTCAAAGGGTCGCTTACTTTTCTTTCTTTTATGACCTGTTGTCCAATGGCATTAAGCAGGTGGGTCTTTCCCAAGCCCACTCCTCCGTAGATGAAAAGGGGGTTATATCTCTGTCCCGGTTTTTCCACTATGGCTAGTGCCGCTGCGTGAGCCAGTTGGTTTCCGCTTCCGACGACGAAATTCTCGAAAGTGTAGCGTGGGTGGAAGGCTTGGAGGGCCTGTTTAATCCTTTCGTCGTCTTCCACAGTGGGTGTGGATGGTTCGGGGGCCTTTTCAACGATGAATTCCACATCCAGGAAGCCCCGTTGCATACGGTTTAGGGCCTCACGGATGTGTTCCATGTAATGTTCCTTTACCCATTCGCGGAAGAACTTGTTGGGAGTGGCGATCACGAGGGTATTTCCCTCGACCTTTGCCCTGAGGGGTTTTATCCACGTTTCATAAGCGTTGAAGGCAAGGGTTCCCTTTAGGTAATTAAGGACTTCCTTCCAAATTTCACCCATGAGCTCCTTTCTTTGGGTTTAAATAGACACCCTAAAAAGGGACCTTCGACCTCCCGTATATCTTGTGGGGCAACCCGAGATAGCCAGGATTTTTTCCTCCCGGAAGGTGGTGCCGAGGGACGGAGTCGAACCGCCGACACGCGGATTTTCAGTCCGCTGCTCTACCGCCTGAGCTACCTCGGCACCAATGAAAGCATACGCGAGCCGGGTTCCGATGTCAAGGTGGTGTCGGGGCTCGGTACATGTGAGACAGTTTAGCGTCAAATGAGACCACCTCC
>CAYVAU010000003.1:0-3040 GCA_964448445.1 uncultured Thermodesulfobacteriota bacterium
CCGTACACCCCCCTCCCCCAATCCCCTCACGAACCACTCGGCCTCCCTGAAGACCGCCCATGTGAAGAGGAGGTTGAGGACCAAGGAAAAGAGGGTGGGGAAAAGCCCGTAAAGGTCATGGCAGATCAGAAGGGTGGTCATAACCGCCGGACCCACTATCAGGGGTACGCCCAAGGGGACGACACCCACGGCCTCCCCCGCTGACCTCCTCCTCTTTTCGGGAAAGAGTATGTCGTGGACGGCAAGGATCAGAAGGATGAGCCCTCCCCCAATCTTGAAATCCGAAACCGTCACCCCGAGGACGCCGAAGACGAACTTCCCCAGGGACAGGAAACCCACCCCGACCGTGAAGGCGGTAAGGATTGATGCCTTTATCACCCTCGACCTTTCCGATTTGTCCATACCTTCTGTAAGGGAAAGGAAGATGGGGAGCACCCCTATGGCATCCATAGCCACAAAGATGGGGATCAGGGCCAAAAAATACTCCTTCATCTCCACAACAAAAAGGAGGGCCGGTCATAAGCCGGGTTCTGTGACCCTGATGCCAGGGCGGTGGCCATTCATCTGGGCAGTCGGTTACCCGACTGCTCATGCGGCCTACCCGGGGGCATCGGGCGGGCCACCCTCTGGCGCCCCCCTATGCGGCCTTGCTCCGGGCGGGGTTTACCGTGCCTTCCTCCCTCTCGGGAGGAAGCGGTGGGCTCTTACCCCACCTTTTCACCCTTACCCCTATGCGGGGCGGTCTGTTTTCTGTGGCACTTTCCAGGGGTTACCCCCTCCGGGCGTTACCCGGCGCCCTGCCCTCTGGAGCCCGGACTTTCCTCCGGAGGAATTACCTCCGGCGGCCACCTGACCGACCCTCCCAAAAGGAATATTAAACATCTTTCGAGGATTTCGCAAAACCCGTCCTCCACGAAAAACAAGCACCGACCACTATCCCCAGCATCAGCACGAGCACATGGATCTTGAGGACCGTCTCGCTCAGGCCGGCAATCAGGTAATGCATTGACACAGCCAGGGCAAATAATCCCAAGATCCTCTCAAGGCCCCCTTCCCTAATCTGCCCCAGCGATTCCCTGAGGACCACAACGAAGAAGGACAAAAGGGTGCTTATCCCCAATAGACCTTGCATAGCCAGAGCATGGAAGTAAATGCTATGGGGCTGATTGTACTTCCTCAAAAGGACCCACTCACCCGCGGTCCTCCTTTCCACTTCCAGTTCATAATCCCCGGTGCCCACCCCGATTACCGGATGATCCAGGAACATCTCCAGGGAGAGTTTCCACATGCCGAGCCTTCTGCCCACCGAACCCTTGGGTTTTCCCTCCGAAAGGAAGGCCTTCACCTCACGTCCAACGATCCACAGCTTTCTCTGGAAGCGAGGATGAAGGGGAAGAAGGACCAGCAGGGCCAGACAGAGGGCCAAGATGGCCTTTCCCAACCTTTGACGCCAGAAGAGGGGGAAGAGGAGAAAGAGGAGCACTACCGCTGCAGCCCCATAGGGCCCACGGGAGTTGGAGAGCAATACCCCCATGAGGTTGAACAGGGCTGAAGCCCCCCAAAGGTAAGAGGCCTTCCCTTCCCCTTCAAGGTGGTGGAGGAATAAAAAAAGGGAACCATAGAGGGCAATGGCCGACACATTTCCGAACCAAATGGGATTCATGATCACCGCGCTGGGCAGGGTGAAGGCCCTTTGAGACCCAAACCCCAAGAATTTTCCAACCCCGAGGATATCCAGAAGGACTGTGCCCAGCACCAGAGCTTTTACCATCCTAAGGCCATCCTCAGCCCCTCTCAGGAAAAGGGCGCACAGGACATAGGCCCCGAGGATATAGGAAATCCTGCGGGAGATCTTAAGGCCCGCTGCAAGGTCCTCGGTCCACAGCAATCCTAAGAGGTAAACAGAGGTGAGGGAGATCGTGGCCCAGAAGACAGGATCCCGCAAGAGGCAGACCAACCCTTTGGGCCTTCGCAGGAGCACGACCAAAAAAACCACCCCCACGATCCCCATCAGGATGGTGCTTATGCTCTTGCTTAAAGGGGTGGCAAAGGCGAAAGAGAAAAGTCCTATCCGTCCCAGATCGCCGAGGGCAAACATGAGGGATCTTCCGGGGGGTCTCCCTTTACTGATACTCGGCAAAGAAGAGCCCCTTTCTCTTGTGTAGTAGGAACAGGGGCTTTGTGGCCCCCTCTATTATTTTGGCAGCAACACCACCAAACAGCCACCTGGCCACGCCGGACCGCTGCCCATGGCTGGATATGGCAACAAGGGAAATCCTTTCCTGATCCGCAAAGGAAAAAATCGTCTCGGCGATGTCGCCGACCTTGAGAACCTCCTTCACTTTGAGCCCCTTCTCCCTGAGTCCCTGGGCCACTTCGCTCAGGTACTGATAGGCGCTCTCCTGCCTCTCCCTGTCCTTGCGCTCCTTCCAGTCCTCCCCCTCCTCTGGCTTTAACGTCGTCTCTATGATGGGCTCCACATAACTGGGTATCCGCAGGGGCTCCAGGACATGAAGGAGCACTATCTCCGAATCCGTGCCCTTAACCAATTCCCCTATATAAGGGAGGATGTCCTCGGCCGCTTTGGAACCATCCAGGGGAACCAGGACCTTGGAGAAGCTGCGTTGCTCCAGAGCTTCATCAAAGGAACTGGTCCGGGTTAGGAGCACGGGAATTCGCACCCACTGCAATATCTTGCTGGCAACCCCTCCCAGCCTCCACTTGCTTCCCGATTGTCCATAGGCCGAAAGCGCTATAAGCCCCACATTGGCTTTCTCGCCAAAGGCCAATATCTCCTCGGCGGGATCTTCCCCATAAATGATCATCCCGCTCGCCTTAACCCCAAGGGACTCAAATTCCGAAACCCGTTTCTCCACATAGGCCCTCAGCGGGCGATCAAGGGCCTTTTTGTCCTGCGATACCACCAGAAGGAAAATCGCCTCACTGCCAAGCCTTTTGGCTAAACTCTCCACAAAGGGGAGGACGCATCGTCCCTTCCTCCTAAAGGTTTTAGGCCTTGTGAGGCCTAAGATCCACCGAG
>CAYVAU010000003.1:3140-52955 GCA_964448445.1 uncultured Thermodesulfobacteriota bacterium
CATCGTCCCTTCCTCCTAAAGGTTTTAGGCCTTGTGAGGCCTAAGATCCACCGAGAGGCCCCATCTCCCTCAATTCTTTGATCAAGCCCGTCACATCCTTTTCAACCAACTGCAGCACAAGATCGGAAGCTCCCTCAAGGGATGGCATCGTGATGACCTTTGCGGTTGCCTCGGGTTCACCGGCCCTATAGACGATTATCCTCTCCCCCTCCTCCCCTATACCCATTAGGGGATTGAGGATTCTGTAAAAGAAATCGTTGGTCGTGGCTATGCCCACCAGCCTCCCATCCTCTACAACCAACAGGGACCCCACCTTGTTCTTCTGAGCTATGGCTATGGCCTGCTCAACGGTTACATCAAGGGGAACAGTCACCAATTCCCTCTTCATAATATCTTTGACCTTTATTTTGGCCAGTAAATAATTGAGTTCCCAATGACTCAAAGGGGTTGCCTGAGAGGGATAATTCCTGAGGAGCCTGTTCCTCGTAATGATGCCCACGAGTTTCCCCTTGTCCACAACGGGAAGACGTTGAATATTGTGAAACTCCATAATCCTTCCCGCTTCCACCATTAAGGTATCAGGAAACACAATGATGACATTTGTCGTCATGAAATAAGCATATCTTTTCTCCTTCACAGTATTTGTTTAGATTCTAACTCCTTTTATGGCCTCTTTCAAAGAAGGTCTTTTTGACATCCCCTCCTTTTGGGCTATACTGGCGAAAGGAGGAGGACCATGGGATCCGAAGGGGTCAAGATAAGGGTGCTGGATTATAAGGACCTCGATGACATCGTGGAAATAGAGAGGCTCATCCTGGGAAAGGACAGGAAGGATTATTGGCTCATGAAGATCGAGCTGTCCGAAGAGAGATCCCCCATGGCCTCTCTGGTAGCCGAAGTCAACGGCAAGGTCATCGGCTTTATAATTGGCGAGGTGGCAGGATGGGAATATGGGGTTCCGGATACCGTTGCCTGGATCGACACCATAGGAGTGCATCCGGATTACCAAAAGAAGGGGATTGCCACTCTGTTATTCAGGAGACTTTTGCAAAATCTCCGAAAGGTCGGGATAACGACCATATACACCTTTGTGGAGTGGAGGTCTTGGGATCTTTTGCGTTTCTTTGCTAAAATGGGTTTCGAGAAGGGCGATATGATCCACCTCTGCCTCCGTTTGAAGGATTAAGTTCGGTGAAGAGGCAAGCCGTAATTCTTGATCCTCGATTTTTGGATTACGAATCCGAGCCCCTCTGTCCCGAAAATCCCGATCGCATCGCCCCCCTCTACCACCACCTGGCCAGGGGGGACTGGTTTGAGAAAATCGTTCCGCGGCAGGCCACCGAAGCAGAGCTCGAGCTCGTCCATGATCCCCATTACATAAAGGAGGTAAAGGCCCTCTCGGAAAAGGGGGGGAGGCTCTCCCCGGACACCTGGGTCCCCCCTGGTGGATTTGAGGTGGTCGCCCTTGCTGCCGGTGGGGTGATGGAGGCGATCAAGGCGGTCCTTGGGGGGCGGGCGAAACAGGCCTTTGCCCTGGTGAGGCCTCCCGGACATCATGCGGGAAGGGACCGCGGGATGGGCTTCTGTGTGTTCAACAACGTGGCCATCGGTGCCCGATACGCCCTCGAGATCCAGGGGCTTAAGCGCGTCCTGGTGGTCGATTGGGATGTACATCACGGAAATGGTACTCAGGAAATCTTTTACCGTGACCCCAAAGTCCTTTACTTCTCCGTCCATCAGTATCCCTTCTTCCCCGATACGGGGTATTACGATGAAATAGGGGAGGGGGATGGGGAGGGCTATACGGTAAACGTCCCCCTGCCTTTGGGCTGCCGCGATACCGATTACGGGAACATCTTTCGCCACATTCTTTTGCCCATCGCGCGCCAGTTTCGTCCGGAGCTGATCATCGTCTCGGCAGGCTTTGACGCTCACCATCTGGACCCTTTGGGGGAGATGTATTTGAGCGATGAGGGATTCTGGCGCCTGGCAGATCTGGTCCTTGAGGCTGCCGAGGAGACCTGCGACGGTCGCGTGGTGTTTGCCTTAGAGGGGGGACACCATCCCGAAGCCCTTTACCGATCCGCCCTGAAGGTGCTGGAGAGATGTCAGGAACGCAAAGGACCCCTTGCCCAAAAGTGCGAAAAGGAGGAAGACGAAGACTACATCAAGGTGCGTCCCTTCCTTGATTCGGTCAGGGAACAACTTCGAACTTTCTGGGAACTCTAAAGAGGGCTTTCCTCTCCGTAATTTATTACCTTCTCAAAGACCAGCTCCAGATAATCCCCGGCGGCAATCGAAAGGGCCGAGACGTCATCGGGGGAAAGGTGCAGTTCGTTCCAGTATCCCTCCACCTCCCATTCAAAGGGCCTTCGGATTCTGACCTTTTCCCTTCCTCCCCTCCTATAGATGGCCTTTATCTTCCCCTTGAGCCTTGAACCGACTACGATCTCGGCCCGATTCCTCAAATGGGTGGGAATCTCCACATAGAGGGAGGACCCGTCGTCCTTTACCTCCAGTATCACCTCGTCCTTTTCGCGTTCCTTGTAAAACCCCAGGGCACTCCTGTACTGCCGATCCTCGATCCTTCTCCTCAAGGCCTTAAGGACTTCGGGTCCTCCCATCTTCGCTCACTCTAACTTAGCCCCACACTTTCCACAATATTCGAATTCCTGAGGAAGATACTTCGCTCCGCACTTCTCGCAGTACTTGATCGGGGCACCCCAGGGATAATACGTATGGCTCTTCCCTTCCTTGGAAAGCTTCCTCAACCCTATGTAGTCGACCTTCCTCTTCTCCAGGAAGGCGCTGAACCCCTCGATGGGTTCACCGGTGGCATAGTGAATGGTCAGCCAGTCACGGGCATGCTGGAAGGTGGTCCAGGCAAGATCGCCCCAGAAGTTACACTGGACCTTCGTGTAGCGCATGCAGTCGGGGAACTTGTTCACCAGTTTCTCTATGACCCTGTCCACGGCCTCATCGAGCTTCTCGTAGGGGACCACCTCGTTGACCAATCCCCACTCGAGGGCGGTCTTGGCATCGATCTCGTCCCCCACCATGACCATCCATCGGGTCCTTTTATCCCCTATCGTCAGAGGCAACCACTGGGTGGCACCACCTGAGGAGACGCTGCCAGTCCTTGTGCCGGGTTGTATAAAACGGGCGTGTTCGGCCGCAATGGAGATGTCACAGGCCAGGTTTATCTCATTTCCTCCCCCCGCTACCACTCCGTTGATCCTGGCGATCACGGGTTTGCCGCAGGTCCTTATGAGATAAAGCATCCTCTCGTAATAGGTCCACCAATGGTAAAACTCATGGGGCCTCTCGGGGTAAATCACCGAATAGGTCCCGGCATCACCACCTGTGCAGAAGGCCTTGTCACCGGCACCCGTCACAACGATCACCGCTATGCCATCGTCCGCCATCGCGTCTTCCAAGGCTTGGCAGATCTCGTAGAGCTCGGTTCCCGTGTAGGCGTTATACCTGTGGGGCCTGTTCAAGGTGATCCTGGCCGCCCATTTATCATAAAACTTCTCGTAGATGATCTCCTTAAAGTCAAACTCCTCAGGGGGCCTGCCCCTGAAGATCTTCATGTGCCTTTCCCAATCGTAACCATACTTCTGGAGCTTCTCCCTGAACTCCTTCTCATAATCCCGGGGCATCTCCTACCTCCTTTTGCATTTGTTAAAAATCGGGAACCAGAACAACCCTCCTCATCGGAGGTTTGCTGTGCACTTCCTCAAAGACCTCCCTGATCTGACTCATGGGCCTGGTCTCCACAAAGGGCTCAATCTGAATCTTCCCCTGAAGGACCATGTCCAAAACCACCGGATAATGCTCGGGCAGACATCCCCATGTACCTATCATCTCAGCGTCAAAGGCCATGAGCCTCGAGATCTGATACTCATTGGTCTGGGGACTATAACCGACCACAATCAACCTGCATATGAAGGTCAAAAGCTCAAGGGCAATCTGCTGGCCCGGTTTGACACCTGACACCTCGAAGATCTTCCAGCCGTAATTCCTCAACCCGTTCTGCTTACAAATTTTGCGGAACTCATCGCGGACATCCCTCGGGCTCTTTCCGGCGGAATTGATCACAAAGTCGGCCCCGTACTTTAAGGCCCGCTGAAGTTTCTCTTCGTCAATGTCGATACCTATGACCACCCCGGCGTTGAAGACGAACTTGGCAATCTGCGTCATATAGACACCGACCCCTCCTCCACAACCCACTATGACGACCAGATCCCCCGGCTGAAGATCCGCCCTCTTTGCCGCCTGAAAGGGAGTGGTCACAGCATCGGCTATAACGGCGAGCTTTTCAAGGGGCATGTCGGCGGGACGGTTCCTGACTTCACACAGATCAATCGAGGGCACGGGAATATGGCTTGAGAACCCCCCATAAATGCCCAGGCTGTTTCCGGGCATCCGCTGGTTGAGACACCTGTTGCCGCGGCCGATCTTACAGATGTAGCACTTCCTGCAGGGCATAACCGCCGGGATGATCACCTCTTTGCCGATCCACTCCTCGTCTCCGGCCACCACAACCCCGCTGATCTCATGGCCCAGGGTCAAGGGAGGCTTGTTCACCGTAGGGACGCCATCGAAGAAATACCCGAGGTCGGTATGGCATACTCCACACCCCTTCACCTCCACCAGCACCTCTCCGGGCTTAAGCTCGGGGACAGGGATGGAGGTCCGCTCAATGACCCCGGGGACGGGATTTCCCTTTTCATCCTTTCCCCATGGCCTTACCATTTGCCACGTCTCTATCCTTTCTGGCACACCCATCTTCACCCTCCTTTTGGCTTTTTAAGTCATGCCGTAGCCACCGTCGACCATGATGAGCTGGCCGGTGATGTATGAAGAAGCATCAGAGGCCAAAAAGACGAAGGCTTCGGCCGCCTCCTCAGGGGTGGCAAACCTACCCAGCAATATCCTGCGCTTGTAGATCTCCACCAGCTTCGGGTCGGTGCGAATCCTCTCGCTCATCTCGGTCTCCACTATCCCCAAGCATATGCAGTTCACCCTTATGCCATACTGGGCCAACTCCCTGGCAGCGGACTTTGTGAGGGCAATCACCCCCCCTTTGGCCGCACTGTAATTTATCTGCCCGACTGTGCCGACCACCCCTGCTACGGACGTCACATTGATGATGGAGCCAGACTTCTGCTGGGTCATGTAGGGGAAGGCGGCCTTGATGCACAGCCATGGCGCCTTCAGGTGGATGTCAATTACTGCCTGCCAATCTTCCTCGTTCATCTTGTGGAGCATGGCCGGCCGAATGAATCCCGCATTGTTCACGAGGACATCAATCCGCCCAAAATTGTCGATGGCCGCCTTAACCACGCTCTCGGCCCCCTGCCAGCTCGCCACATCGGCACCGACCGCCACCGCCTTCCTACCCATCTTCTCGACTTCCCCCACCACCTCCTCTGCAGCCTGGGGTCTGGTAGCGTAATTCACCACCACATCGGCCCCTTCACGGGCAAAGGCAAGACAGACAGCTCGCCCAACCCCCCGACTTCCCCCGGTGACCACGGCTACTTTGCCCTGAAGCCTCATGGCACCCTCGCCTATTCGATGATCATGATGACGGTATCGGATGTGACCTCCTGCCCCTCCTTCACCTTTATCTCCTTCACAGTACCCGATATCGGGGCCACCACAGGCATCTCCATCTTCATGGCCTCTACCACGGCCACCTGATCGTTCTCCTTCACCTGATCCCCCTCCTTGACCAAGATCTTGGTGACTTTACCCACCATTGGTACCGTTACTTCCATCCTGCCTCCTCCTTTACTTTTGCTGTTCTATGAAGTGCCTCGCAATTATTATCTTCTGGATATTCGACGTCCCTTCCACCGTCTGATAACTCTTGGCATCCCTGTAATACCTCTCGATGGGATACTCGGCCGAATAGCCGTAAGAGCCATAGATCTTCATCGCCTCATTGGCCGCAAAGACGGCCGCCTCCGCACTGTAATATTTGGCAGTGGATATATGAAGGGTGGGCCGTTCCGAGGTCCTCTTGAGCCTTATCTGATCCAAAATCCAGGCGGCCTTGAACACCAGAAGCTTGGCAGCCTCATGCTCGCACCACATCCTGGCCAACTGATCCTGGATCATCTGATGCTGGATTATGGGTACCCCGAACTGAACCCTTTCATTGGCATACTGTTTGGCCAGCTCGAAACACTTCTCGGCCACACCAGCGGCACGGGCTGCACAGGAAAGCCTCGTGCGATCCAGCATATACATGGCTATCTTGAACCCATCACCGGGTTTGCCCACGATCGCATCCTTGGGAACCTTCACCTCCTCGAAGACGATCTCCCCGGTGGGAGCACAATGCAATCCCAGCTTGTCCTCGATGGCCCTCTGGGTAACACCAGAGGAGTGCATATCCACTATGAAGGCCGACATCCCCCTGTGCCTCTTCTCCCTGTCGGTCATGGCAAAGACGATTCCCACATCGGCAACCGGTATCCCCGAAATCCACATCTTGGTACCGTTTATGATCCAGCCGTCAGATACCTCCTTGGCGGTCGTCTTCATAGAAGCCACATCCGAACCCACATCCGGCTCAGTAAGGGCAAAACAGCCCAGAAGTTCTGCCGAAATCAAGGGAGGGATCCACTTCTTCTTCTGCTCCTCCGTACCGAACTCCAGAAGGACCGACTGAATGGAATTCATCTGCAGGTTAAAGGGAAGCCCATAGGACGGACTCTCTTTGGCAACCTCCATGGTTATAATGGTCGCAGCCAGATACCCCATGTTGTTACCACCGTACTCCTCGGGAGCAATACAGCCGAAGAACCCCAGCTCCGCCATCTTCTTGACGATCTCCCTGCGGAAGAGGTGCTCCTTTTCGTCCTTCTCCACCGTGGGGGCAATCTCATTCTGAGCAAAATCTCGCGCCATCTCTTGGACCATCCTTTCCTCTTCGGTGAATGCAAAATCCATAGCCACCCTCCTTTCAAACTTTGTGCATTTAATAACAAGGAATCCTGAAAAGTGTCAAGCCCAAACCTTTTAAAACCGATTTCCTTGAAAGGATTTCCCTTTGGGCTTATTTTTGTCATCCAGTCCAACAAGGAGGTCCCTCATGCCGATTTATGAGTACCAGTGCACCAATTGTGGTGAGAGGTTCGAGTTGTTGCAGAGGTTCGACGATCCCCCGGTTGCCATTTGCAAGCACTGCCATGGGAAGGCCAGGAGGGTGATCTCTCTGGCCAATTTTCATCTGAAGGGCAGTGGCTGGTACGCCACCGATTACAAAAACAAGGACAAGGAGAAAAAGGAGGAGAAGGAACCAAAAAAAGGGGATTAGCGCCCATACAGCGCGAATTCCTCCCATAGGGCTTCACGGGTTATTCCGTAATCCACAATTTCCCAGGGAAAGGTCTCTTCTTTTCCCTTTTCCCTGACGACCCAAAAATCGGGGTTTAGGGGGGAGAGTTTGAGATAAGCTATCCAGTCTCCCTCGGTGTATCCCCGATAGAGCATCAGTCCCAGCCTTCTGTCCCCCAGGGAAAAGAGGGCCTCCCAGTAGGCCCATTTGGGAAGATCGTGGTGGACCCTTATCCCTCGCAAGGACTTTCTTATCACCTTCAACTTGGCCTTGATCTGGCTCAAGCCCTCGAAGGAGCACCACTGAAAGGGCGTCCAGGGTTTGGGAACGAAGGGGCTGAGGCTCACGGTGATCTCGGAGCGGTCCCTCTTAAGGATCGTCCTCTGTCTGTGGACGATCTCCTTGATCAATCGAACCGTCGCCTTCAGGTCGTCTTCCTTTTCGCCGGGCAGACCCACCATGAAATAAAGTCTGAGGTTGGTGATCCCCTGCTGTGCCAGTGTTTCAACGGCCTCAAGAAGCCTATCGTTGGAGATACCTTTGCCGAGGGCGTACCTCAGGTCCTCCGAGCCCGTTTCGGGGGCCAGGGTGGCCGTCCTCTGGCCCGAGGCCGAGAGGATCCGTGCAAGAGAGGGGGTAACCCGATCGGCCCTCAGGGAGGAAACCGAAAGGCGTCCCCGAAGGTCCACGACCAGCTGGCACAGCTCCTCGAAGTGGGGATGGCTCGCCACGGCCGCTCCCAGCAGCCCCACCTTCCCAGTCCTCCTTATCCCTTCGGCTACGGCCTCCTTGAGGGATTCGAAGGCCATTGGGCGAAAGGGGTGGTAGAGGGAGCGGACCGAACAGAACTTACATCTGTAAGGGCATCCCCTGGCCACCTCTATGAGGACCGATTCCCCGAACTCACCTTGGGGACTGACAAGGGGGGCTGACAGGAAGGGGGGCTGGCCCTTGAGCCATCTCCTTTTGACCTTTGGGGGGAGATTGCCAGAGCGGGGGTACAGTCCCTCCAAGGTCCCGTCTTCCTTCAGTGACATCCCGTAAAGGGAAGGGACGTAAACCCCCTCCACCCCTGCCAGTTCCCTGAGCATTTCCTCCCTGGAGGATCCCCAATGCCTCACCAGGGCATCGACGAAACTGTCCAGGACCCCTTCGGCCTCCCCTACCAGGATGCAATCGAAGAAGGGGGCCATGGGTTCGGGGTTCATGCTTATGGCTGCGCCCCCCGCGATGACCAGGGGATCGTGGGGCCCCCTCTGTTCGCTCAGAAGGGGTATGCGGCCGAGTTCGAGCATCCTCAGGACGTTGGGGTAGTCGTTTTCATAGGGGAGGGAGAAGGCCAGCACGTCGAACCGGTTCAGGGGCGAGAGGCTTTCCACCGAAAGGAGGGGGGTGTTGGTCCGTTGGTGCTCGCGGAGTGCCCATGGCTCGGGCAAAAAGGCCCTTTCGCAAACCACATCTTTGCGCAGATTCAAAAGGGCGTAGACGAACTGAAAGCCCAAATTGGAAATCCCGACCCTGTAGTAATTGGGGAAGAGAAGACAGAAGGTCACCTTCCCTCCCCAGTCCTTCCGGATGGTTCCCCTTTCCCGGGAGACCATCTCGATGTAGTAGCGCCTTAGGGCCTGGGACATCGGCTCAATCGACGCCTTCCTTTAGGAAGGTGGGCAGATCGCTGCGTTCGCGCAAGGGCTCTTTCTTCGCCTTGAATCTGAAGCCCGAAAAATCCTCGAGACCCTTTCCCCTGCGGACGAAGGCGGGAAGGTCCAGATTGTTTAGTTCCTCCTCCGGCAGGTCCACAGAGGGGCGACTGACCCTGCTCTCGCTCACCTCCTGGAGGCCGGTGGCAATGACCGTAACCCTCATCTCCCCTTCCAGTCCCTCCTCCACCACGGCCCCGAAGATGATGTTGGCGTCTTCGTCTGCCTCCTCCTGGATCAGTTCTGCGGCCTCGCTGACCTCATGCAGGGTCAGGTCCGGACCGCCGGTGATGTTTATCAATACACCCTTGGCCCCCTGGATGGAGATGTCCTCAAGCAGGGGGCTTGAGATGGCCTGCTGAGCGGCCTCGATGGCCCGTCCTTCGCCCGAGGCCTTCCCCATCCCCATTATGGCCATTCCCATCTCGGACATGACCGCCTTTACATCGTTGAAATCCAGGTTGACCAGTCCGGGCATGAGGATCAGGTCCGATATGCCCTTTGCGGCCTGATAGAGCACTTCATCGGCCTTCCTGAAGGCATCAAGTAAAGGGGTGTTCCTGTCGCTTATGGCCAAGAGCCTGTCGTTGGGGATGGTGATTATCGTATCGGTGACCTTCTTGAGCTCGTGCCATCCCTCCTCTGCCTGTTTCCTCCTTTTCTTCCCCTCGAAGCGGAAGGGCTTCGTCACAATGGCCACAGTAAGGGCCCCCAATTCCTTTGCCACCTGGGCCACAACAGGGGCCCCTCCCGTGCCCGTTCCGCCCCCGAGGCCTGCGGCTATAAAGACCATATCCGCCCCCTCCAGAACCTCCCTTATGAGGTCGATGCTCTCCTTGGCTGCATCCCGCCCCACCTGAGGGTCGCCCCCTGCTCCGCGTCCCCCGGTCAGGCGCTCACCGAGCTGGACCTTTATCGGGGCAAGGCAACGGCTTAAGGCCTGAAGGTCCGTGTTTGCACCGATGAAATCCACACCCTCAAGGCCATAGGTGATCATGGTGTTTATGGCGTTGCAACCGGCCCCACCTATCCCTATGACCTTGATGGCTGTGGAGTCCTTGCTGCGGTCCAGTTCGAAGATCCCCAAAACCTCCTTGGCGAATTCCTTTTCGGGAAGCTTACCTTCCTTCATCTTCCCCTCCTTTAAATCAGCTGGAGAAGACATCCTTGAGGAATTCCTTTAAGCGCTGCCTGAACCTCGAACCCTCCTCCCGCACCCTGAAGGTCCGTCCCCTCTCGGCCCTCGATCCGTATATGACCAGCCCCACGGCCGTCGCATACTGGGGATTCTGTACTATGTCCACAAGTCCCCCCACGCCCCTCGGATAACCCCGCCGTACGGGCAGATCGAAGATGTCACTGGCCATATCGATTATCCCCTCCATTGCTGCCGTTCCCCCTGTGAGGACGACTCCTGCCGGGACAAATTTCATATAGCCGGTCCTATTGATCTCCTCACCCACCATCCTCAGGATCTCCTCCACCCTGGGTTCGATGATCTCGGCCAGCAGTTGCCTGGAAACGACCCTAGGCCTTTGCCCCTCTCCCACCGGGGGCACTTCGAAGGTCTCCTCGGGAGGGACCATGGCCTGCAAGGCGCATCCATATCTGCATTTGATCCTCTCGGCCTCTTCGATGGGGGTCCTCAGGCCGAAGGCGATGTCCTGGGTTATGTGGTCGCCGGCAAAGGGGATGACCGAGGTGTGCTTTATGCTGCCTTTGTGGAAAACTGCGATATCGGTGGTACCCCCTCCTATATCCACGAGCACCACCCCCAACTCCTTCTCCTCCTGGGTGAGGGCCGCCTCACTTGAAGCCAGCTGTTGAAGCACGATGTCCTCCACCTCAAGTCCCGCTTTGTAAACGCACTTGACCAGATTCTGGGTGGCGGTGATCGCCCCGGTCACTATGTGGACCTTCACCTCCAGCCTCACCCCGCTCATACCCCTTGGGTCCTTGATCCCGTCCTGACCATCCAGGATGTATTCCTGGGGAAGTACGTGGATGACGCGCCTGTCGTTGGGTATGGCCAGGGCCTTTGCCGCATCGATCACCCGCGCTATGTCCCCTTCGGTGACCTCCCCCGATTTCAAGGCCACTACTCCGTTGCTGTTGAAGCTCTGAATGTGAGCACCGGCAATCCCCACAACTGCAGACCGGATCTCGCATCCGGCCATGCGCTCGGCCTCCGCCACGGCCTTGCGGATCGCATCGACCGTCGCCTCGATGTTCACCACCATTCCCCTGCGTATCCCCCTGGAGGGAGCGGTACCGATCCCTATGATATCCACCCCATGGGGTCCTGGGACTCCCACCAGGGCGCATACCTTGGTAGTGCCTATATCCAACCCAACTATGAAGCTCTCCCTTGTCATCGCTCTCCCCCTCGGAGGCCGACGGCCACCTTGTCGGGGCCGACAAAGATCAAGTACCTAAACCCACGCTTTCCGAGGATCTTGAGCACTTCCCTCAAGGGCCGAAGGCCCTCCTCGATCTCCGTCTCCTTTATCCTCAGCCAAGCCCCGTTTCCCGCAACAAGGGTCAGGAAGCCGTCCCGGTGTCTAACCTCCTTAAGCTCCATGTGTCCAAACTCCCTGATCACCCTTATGAGTTCAAGCAGTGCCTTCTGGTCAACATCCCCACCGTCCTCAAAGGGGACCACGGACTCCTCGATCCTGATCCTCAAGGTATCGGGAAACCTCCTCCACACTTCACATTGCCTTATGAGGGGATGCCCCATCAATACGCTGGCGATCTCCCCCGTGCTGACCTCCAAGATGTTCCTCCCCCTGATCAGGGGCAGGAGGAGCCTCTTGAGTTCGGCGGCCGATACCTGTCGGTTCCCCACGATCTCCACCTGTCGGATGGGGGGAAGGGAGGCCTTCGCCAGGAGAAAGACAAAGACGACAATGCCAACGGTCAAGGGAAAGGACAATATCCCCCTCATCTCCTCACCTTCAGGGAAGCCCCCCTCAATATCTCCAGCACCAGATCCTCAAAACTTAGGCCCTCGTAAGCAGCGGCTTTTGGGACCAAACTGGTCGGGGTCATGCCGGGGATGGTGTTGACCTCCAGCACCCAGAAATTGCCATCGCGATCAAGCCTCATGTCCACGCGGGCACAGCCGCTGCACTTGAGGGCCTGATAGGCCGAAAGGGCTATCTCCTTGGCCTTATCCCTCAAGGCCCTGTCTATCCCTGCAGGAACGAGGTATTCGGTCCTCCCCGGCGTGTATTTGGCCTCATAATCGTAAAACCCGCTTTCGGGTATCACCTCTATGGGTTCAAGGGGCCTCATATTGAGGATCGCCACCGTGATCTCCTTTCCCTCTATGAAGCGTTCGATGAACACCTCGTAATCGCAGGCCAAGGCCTTCTCCACAGCCCGTCGTAGTTCCCCCTTCTCCCTCACTATGCTCACCCCGATGGTCGATCCTTCCGATACCGGCTTGACCACCCACGGGGGCTCAAAGGGGGGGAAGAGCCCCTCCTGCCACTGGACGAACTCCGGGGTGGGTATTCCCATCGATAGGAAGACCTGTTTTGCCTTTACTTTGTCCATGGCCAGGGCACTCGCCAGGACCCCCGATCCCGTATAGGGGATCCCCAAAAGTTCAAGGAGTCCCTGCACCGTGCCATCCTCCCCCAGCCTTCCGTGGAGGGCCAAAAAGGCGATATCCATGGGGTTCTGGAGCACCTTCTGGACGACATCCCCGTCCAGCTCAACGGCGAAGGCATCAATGCCCTTGCGCCTTAAGGCCTCAAGGACGGCCATGCCGCTCTTGAGGGATATCTCCCTTTCGCTCGATTTGCCCCCCATGAGCACCCCGACTCTTTTCCCCTTCAGCTCCAAACCTCCACCTCCAGCTCGAGTTCCACGCCGAAGGTCCTGATCACCTCCTCGCGGACCTCCTCTATCAATCCCATCACATCCGAAAAGGTGGCCCCACCGGTATTGACGATGAAATTGGCGTGGATCTCGGACACCTTGGCTCCACCCCGCCTCCTCCCCTTAAGGCCGGCCTTCTCTATGAGATAGCCTGCCGGCGGACCCGATGGGGGATTCCTGAAGATGCAGCCGGCACAGGGAAACCCCAAGGGCTGCCTCCTCCTGCGCTCCTCACCAAACCCCCGCATCCTCTCTGCCACCTCCCGGGGGTCATCCCTGTAAAGCCCCAGGCCGATTTCCCAAACAATCTCGCCGGGGGCGAGGGGCCCTTTGCGGTATGCAAAGTCAAGGACCTCCCTTCCCCTCACCCTCCTCTCCCCTCTGGGGCCGTAAACCACCAGGTACTGCACCCGATCCCCGATCTGGAAGCCCCATGAGCCGGCATTTCCCTTTATGGCCCCTCCCAGGGAACCGGGGATCCCCCACAGCCCTTCGAGGCCCGACAGACCCTCACGGGCGCAAAGCCTCAACAGCTCCCCGATACTCACCCCCGAACCGGCGATCACGCGTTCGCCCTCCACCAAGATGTACTTCGAACACAGGCTCAGATCTATGATGACCTCCCCTATTCCCCCATCATCCACCAGGAGGTTTGTCCCCCTGCCGAGGACCCTCATGCCAACGCCCTTTCTGCAGAGGAGGTCCAGGATCTCGGCAAGGCCTTCCTCGTGCAGGGGCCTTATCAGCAGGGGAAAGGGGCCCCCTATCCTGAAGGAGGTCAGCTCCCTCATCGACATCCCTTCCTTGACCTCTCCTATCCCCCTTTTGCGGATCTCACCTATCAGCGCCTTCATCCTCCCAGAAGCTGCAAGATCTCCTCGGATACCTCCCAGATATTGCCCGCCCCGAGGGTTATGACCAGATCCCCTTCCTTCAGATATCGCCGGATCTCTTCGGGAATCCCTTTCCTCTCCGGGACGAAGAACACTTTCTCTCCCATCCTCTCCCTTATGGCCTCGTAGAGGCGACGGCCGGAAATCCCCTCGATGGGGTCCTCCCCTGCCGGATAGATCTCGGTGATGAATAGGAGGTCAGCGTCATCGAAACAAGTGAGGAATTCCTCGAAGAGGTCCCTGAGCCTTGTGTAACGATGGGGTTGAAAGACCGCCACCACCCTCCTGCCCAGGGGCCTTACGGCCTTAAGCGTCGTTCTTATCTCGGTGGGGTGATGGGCATAGTCGTCTATCACAAGCACCCCCCTGACCTCCCCCTTGTTCTCGAGCCTCCTTTCAACCCCGCCGAACCCCTCCAGGGCCTCCCTGATCACCTCGAACTCAAGCCCCAACTCGAGGCCACAGGCTATGGCTGCCAGGGCGTTCTGCACATTGTGTTCGCCCGGGACCCTCAACTTCACCCTTCCCAGGACCCCGTCCCCCAGCTGCACTCTGAAGGTGCTCTCCCATCCCTCCATCCGTTCGATGATCCCGCGTATATTGGCTCCTTCGGTAATCCCGTAGGAGATGACCCTCCTTTTCACCCTGGGGATGATCTCCCTGACGGTGGGATGGTCCCAGCAGAGGATGGCGGTTCCGTAAAAGGGGATCTTATTGGCGAACTCGCAGAAGGCCTCCTTCAGCCTCTTGAAGTTCCCGTAAAAGTTCAGGTGTTCGGGATCTATATTGGTGATTATGACGATGGTGGGGGTGAGCTTCATGAAGGAGCCGTCACTTTCGTCTGCCTCGGCAACGAGGAACTCCCCGGTGCCCAGCCGTGCGCCGCACCCTATCCCCTTGACCCTCCCCCCTATGACCGCCGTGGGATCGAGGCCCCCGTGGGCGAGGACCTGGGCGACCATGGAGGTCGTTGTGGTCTTTCCATGGCTTCCTGCCACAGCGATGCCGTATTTCATCCGCATGAGTTCGGCCAGCATCTCGGCCCTGGGGATGACGGGGATCTTCCTCCTCAGGGCCTCCTGGACCTCGGGGTTGTCCGAGGGGACCGCTGAGGAGACGACCACTACATCGGCACCGTCCACATAACGGGGATTGTGGCCGTAGAAGACCTGACATCCGAGGGCCTCCAGGCGTCTTGTGGCCTTGTTAGGCCTGAGATCCGAACCGGTGATCCGATATCCCAGGTTGTGAAGGACCTCGGCTATGCCGCTCATGCCCGAACCGCCAATACCCACGAAGTGTATTTGCCTTATCTTGCCCCGGTACATCCTTCCAAAAGCTCCATACAGCGCTTAACTATCACCTCTGCCGCCTTTGGCCTCCCCAGAGCCAGCGCCTTCTGTTCCATGTCCCTCCGGAGGTCCTCCCTCGATATCAGCTCCCTCAGGGTATCAAGGAATACCCCTGGCCGAAAGTCCTGCTGGGGGATGAGCCTTGAGGCACCGTGCCTCCGGAAGACCTCGGCATTTTTCATTTGGTGGCCATCGGCCGCATGGGGATAGGGAACCAGGATCGAGGCCCGCCCGACCGCAGCCAGTTCCGCAAGGGTCAGGGCACCCGAACGGCAAAGCACCAGATGGGCCCTCCCGTAAAAGCGCCCTATGTGCTCGTCAAAGGGGAAGACCTCAATATTAAGGTCCATCCCCTTATAGCTCTCCCTTACCCAATCGTAGTCTCCATAGCCTGTCTGGTGCATGAGGTGAACCCCCATACCCTTGAGGTCCCCGATGGCCTCAACCACCACCCGGTTCAGGACTGAAGCCCCCTGGCTTCCTCCGAGCACAAGCAGTGAAAAGGCATCTTCCCTCCGCACCTCCTTTCTGGCCTCTTCCAGAAGCGAGGCTCGCACCGGATTGCCGGTCAATTCGGCCTTCCCCGAGGGAAAATGCCTAAGGGTCTCCTCAAAGGAAACGAAGATCCTCTGGGCGAAGGGGGCGCTGAGCCTGTTGGCCAACCCCGGCTGAACATTCTGCTCATGAATTGCCCTGGGGATCCGCAGAAACGCTGCTGCAACTATTACCGGTCCCGACACATAACTGCCGAAGCCGAGGATCAGGTGGGGCTTCATCTTCCTCATAAGGCCCAGGGCCCTGATGATCCCCGGGATCAGCGCCAAGAAGGCCCTGGCCTTCCTCCCAAATCCCCTGCCCTTGATGGGCCTCACAGGAAGGACCCCATAAGGCCCAAGTCGCGAGAGGATTTCTACCTCGATCTCCCTTCCCGTCCCCACGAAGCAGACCTCCCATCCCTTCCGGATGAATTCCTGGGCACAGGCCAAGGCAGGGAACACATGCCCCCCGGTACCCCCGGCTGCTATCATCACCTTCGGTGCCATCTCCTTTCCCCCACGCCCCGCGAGAGATTAAGCAGAAGTCCAACCGCCACAAGGGAGGTTATGAGGCATGACCCCCCGTAACTCATGAAAGGCAAAGGCAACCCCGTGGTGGGGAACACCCCGAGGACGACCCCGATGTTAAGCAGTGCTTGAAGGACCAGCATGAAGGTCAAACCGGCCGCAAGATTCGAGCAAAAGGCATCGGGGTGCTTCAGGGCGATCCTCATCCCCCTCAAGAAGATCACCCCATAAAGGCCCATGACGAGGCTCAGCCCTATGAAGCCCATCTCCTCGCCCAGGTTGGCGAGCACGAAGTCCGTGTGGGGGGCGGGAAGGAAGAAGAGCTTTTGCTTGCCGAGGCCGATACCCACACCGAAGATTCCTCCCCTCGCTATGGCGATGAAGGCCTGCTGGAGTTGATAGCTGCCCCTGGAGGGATCGCTCAGGAAGGTCCAGTAATCGATGAACCTCTTGAGGACATAATCCTTCGAGAGGGCCACCACCCCCAGGAGGGGCAGGGACATAAGGCAGGCCAGAAGGACATGGGAGAGCTTCCACCCGTAGCTGAGCATGAGCAAAAGGGAGAGCCCCCCCAAGAAGATCGCCCCGCTGAAATCCGGCTCAAGGAGCAACAGGCCCAACACCACCCCGACCACCAGAAGGGGCTTGAGGAAGCCCCCCAGACTGTCCTTATCCCCTTCGACCCCCCTCTTGGCCAAAAACAGCACAAGGGCGAGCTTGGCCCCCTCTGAGGGCTGAAAGGTGCCAAAGGGGGTGGAAAGCCATCGCCTCGCCTCCCCCACCTTGACCCCGAAACCCGGCACTAGGACCAGAAGGAGCAAAAACGCCGAGATCCCCACAAGGGGATGGGCGACCTTCCTCAGGAAGGCCGGGGAAATCCTTGTGGCCAGAAAGAACAAGGGCAATCCCAATCCCAGGTAGAACAATTGGCGTTTGAAATAGTAAAAGGGGTCCCCGAACTGGGAGGCCGCCCTCGGGGCACTTGCGCTCAGAAGGGCCATGAGCCCGAGGACCAGAAGCATCAACAGGGCGACGAGCATTAAACGATCGTAACCTCCCTTCACCCCTTCAACCTCCGTACGGCCTCTTGGAACACCTCACCCCGATGCTTGTAATCCCGGAACATGTCAAAGCTGGCACAGGCAGGGGACAGCAGCACAATGTCTCCGGGCCGTGCCAGCAGGAAGGCCTTCCTCACCGCATCGTCCATGCTACAGGCCCTGACCGCGGGTACCTCCCCTCCCAGGACCTCCTCCAGCTTGGGAGCGGACTCGCCTATGGTCACGATTGCCCTGAGGCGATCTGCCCCCTCCCTGAGGATCTCCAGATCAAGGCCCTTGTTCAACCCTCCGGCTATCAACACCACCGGCCTTGAGAAGGCCTCCAAGGCCCTCAGTGTGGCATCGGGGTTTGTGGCTTTGGAATCGTCGTAAAAACTCACCCCCTTGAATTCCCCCACAAACTGTAGTCTGTGGGGAAGGGGCTTGAAGTTCGTGAGGGCCTCCTGGATGGCCTCTCCCTCAATCCCACATATCAGGGCCACCGCCACAGAGGCCATGACGTTTTCAAGATTGTGGGGGCCTATTAAGGGAAGCCCTCCGAAGGACACCTCTCCCTCCTCCCCCCAAAGGGACCACCTTATGGATTTCCCCTCCACGAAGACCCCTTCCTGCACCCTCGTCCTGGAGAAGGGGATGAGGCGAGCACGGATTCCGGGGGTAAGTCCCCATATCCAGGGGTCATCGCGGTTCAGGACGGCGAAGTCCTCCTCCCTTTGATTTTCGAAGATCCTGGCCTTGGCCAGGAGGTATTCGCGGAAGTCCCCGTGGCGGTCGAGGTGATCCGGACTTATGTTCAGAAAGACCGAGATGTGGGGCCTGAAGCTCCGGATTGTCTCAAGCTGAAAGCTCGAGACCTCAAGGACCAGCAATTCCGCCCCCTTCCCGTCAAGCACATATTCGCTCAAGGGTGCGCCGATATTACCCCCCACAAATACCTCCTTTCCGGCCATCCTCAAGAGATGCCCGATGAGGGAGGTGGTGGTGCTCTTTCCATTGGTACCGGTTACGGCGATTATGGGCTCGGACACCCACCATGAGGCCATTTCGAGCTCCCCTATCACCTCGATCCCCTCCCCCCTCAACTCCTGCCAGAGGACCTCCTTGGAGTCGACCCCTGGGGAAAGCACCACCAGGGATGCCCCTTTGAACAGGTCGTGGTCGTAACCCCCTGCCTTCACCTCTATCCCCAGGGCCTCAAGTTCTCCTTTGGCGGCCGCAACCTCCCCTTCCGGCCTCATGTCCGTCACAAGGACCTCAGCCCCCTTTGCCTTAAGGAGCTTTGAGGCCGCCTGACCGCTTCTTCCCATTCCCACCACTATGACCCTCTTTCCCTCCAACGTCATCTCAACTTCAATGTGCTTAAAGCCAAAAGCCCGAGCACTATCGATATTATCCAGAACCTGACGATAATTTTGGGTTCCGCCCATCCCTTGAGCTCGAAATGGTGATGCAGAGGGGCCATGCGAAAGATCCTCCTCCCCCTGAGCTTGAAGGACAGAACCTGCAGGATCACCGATAGGGTCTCGGCCACAAATACCCCTCCCACGATGATCAGCAACAGTTCCTGCCTCAAGAGCACCGCCACCGTGGCAAGTCCTCCGCCTAAGGCGAGGGCGCCCACATCCCCCATGAAGATCTGGGCCGGATAGGCGTTGAACCACAAAAACCCGAGTCCCCCGCCGAGGATGGCACCGCATAGGATCGTCAACTCCCCGGCCCCCCTTATGTAGGGGATCAAAAGATAACGGGCAAACTCGGAATGCCCGCTGAGATAGGAAAAGATGCCGAAGGTCCCCGCGGTGACCATCACCGGTCCTATGGCGAGTCCGTCCAGGCCATCGGTGAGGTTTACGGCGTTGGAAGTACCGACGAGGACGAACACCGAAAAGGGTATCCACCAAGGGCCGAGGTCGGGCAAAAGCCCTTTGAAAAAAGGGACGGTGAGCGTAGGCTGAAAGCCCTCGGTGGTCCATATCCAGAGGCTCAAAAGGGCCGAAAGGATCCCCTGAAGTAGCAGCTTCGCCTTACCCGACATCCCCTTCCGCCTCCTGAGCTTGAGACAGTCGTCCCAAAGGCCTATGAGCCCGAATCCCAGAAGGGCAGAGGCAGCAATCCACAGATATTGGTTTGAGAGCCTCCCCCAAAGGACCGTGGAACCGAGGACCGAAACGATCAAAAGGATCCCGCCCATGGTGGGGGTCCCCTCCTTGGCCCGATGCCGAAGGGGGACATCCTCCCTTATCCTCTGTCCTATATCGTTTTGTTTGAGCCGGTTTATGAGCCAAGGTCCGATCACGAGGGAGATGAGGAGGGCTGTGAGGATGGCCCCGATGGTCCTGAAGGTGATGTAGCGGAAGACGTTAAAGCCGATGAAGTAATCGCTCAGGGGATAGAGCAACTCATAAAGCATTGGCCTCCTCCAGCATCCGGATCACCCTCTCCATTTCCATGCGCCTTGAACCCTTCACAAGCACCCAATCCCCGGGATGGAGGAAATCCTTGAGGGATGAGACCAGCTCCATATGGTCCCTGGCCATAAAGATCTCGCCCTTAAATCCCCCTTGTCTCGCCCCCTCGGCGACAAAGGGGGACCATTCGCCCAAAAGGAACAGGTGATCAATGCCCAACTCCGCACACCACCTTCCCGCCTCGCGGTGATAATGGGGGGCCCACCGCCCCAACTCGGCCATATCACCAAGGACCGCTACCCTTCTACCCTCACATCGCGAGAGGACTAGGAGGGCGCACCTTAAGGCCATAGGGTTCGAGTTGTAAGCGTCCTCTATCACACGGATATTACCGATCCGCTTGAGCCGCATCCTCAGAGGAGGAGGAAGAAAGGCCTCAAGGCCCTCCCGAATCGCCTCAGGATCGGTGCCCAGAAGGTGGGCTGTGGCAGAGGCTGCCAAGCTGCAATAAATCCCGCCTTCACCCGGTACCTTTATTTTCACCCTAAACCGCCCAAAGGGACCTTCCAGCAGGAGGGAAGTACCATCGGGGAAAAGCTCCGTATCCCTGGCCCTTAGAAGGGCAGAAGATGAGGTCCCATAGGAGACCTTGGGACCCCTAAACCTATTGGCGATCTCCTCAACCAGGGGATCGTCGGCATTGTAAACCAGGGTGGAGTCCGGACCCATACCCTCCAGGATCTCGGCCTTCGCTTCCTGAATTCCCCTGATATCCCGGAACCGCTCCAGGTGGACCGGGCCGATATTGGTCAGAATGCCTATATCGGGACGGGCAATTCGGCTCAGATGGGAGAGCTCACCGGGGCCAGACATCCCCATCTCGAGGACCACCACTTCGTGTTCGGGAGATGCCGAAAGGAGGGAGAGGGGAAGCCCAATGTGGTTGTTATAGTTTTTCGGGCTCGAAAAAACCCTCCTGCCCCCTGAAAGCAGGATCTGAGCGATCATCTCCCGGGTGGTGGTCTTGCCACAGGAGCCGGTGATCCCTATGACCTGGCCCTTAAGCCGTTGCCTCCAGTGGGAGGCCATCTTCGCAAGGGCCACCAAGGTGCTATTGACCTTCACGAGGGGGAATTCCCCTTCTTGAGGCATCTCCCTTTCGATCACCGCCCCACTGGCCCCTTTCTTTCTGGCCTCCTCCACAAAACTATGACCGTCAAATCTCGGTCCCTTCAGGGCGAAGAAGATCTGCCCCGGTTTGAGGGTGCGGGAATCGGTGGAGACCCCGCGGACCCGTGCTCGAGGGTCCCCCTGAAGGAGTCTGCCCGCTGTGGCCTCGCATATCTCCCGGATGGTCAGATCCACCCGAATTCCTCCAGGGCCTTCCTTGCTTCCTGTCGATCGTCAAAGGGATACCGCTCAGACCCTATGATCTGGTAGGCCTCATGACCCTTGCCGGCTATGAGCACCACATCCTCTTCCTCCGCCCTCCTTATCGCCTCCCTGATGGCCTCCCTCCTGTCCGGTATGACTAGGTAGGGGGCACCGGGCTGGATACCAGCTCTGATCTCGCCGATTATGGCCATGGGGTCCTCGCCTCTGGGGTTGTCCGAGGTTATCACCGTCAGGGAGGCCATCAGGGAGGCGATCTTCCCCATCAGCGGGCGCTTGCTGCGATCCCTCTCCCCCCCGCAGCCAAAGACCACGATCAATTTGCCCCTTGCCAGGGGCCTCAAGGCTTCGAGGGCCTTCTTTAGGGCATCGGGGGTGTGGGCGTAATCCACGAAGACCTTGGGCCTCTCGGACACCCTCTCCAGCCTCCCCGGAACCCCTCTGAGCCCCTCAATACCCTGGCATATGGCTTCGGTAGGGACATCCAGGATGATCGCTGCGGATACGGCGGCCATGATGTTATAGAGGTTGTGATATCCGATCAATTTGGACCTGGCCTCAAGGAGGCCCTTTGGCGTTTCGAGCTTGAAGGAGATCCCTTGAGGGTCTGCCCTCCACCCAAGGGGCCTCACAAGCCCCCCCATCCCAAAGCCGAGGCCCTTGAGACCCTCAACCCCTTCGACAACCTCCCTCACCTTCGGGTCATCGGCGTTGTAAATGGCCCAGGGATCCTTTTGGCTTTCCTTCAACACCTCTTGGAAGAAGAGGGCCTTGGCCCGGAGATATTCCTGCATCGTCCCATGGTAATCCAGGTGTTCGGGGGATATGTTGGTGAAGATCCCGACGTCGAAGTGACATCCCTTAAGCCGCCTTTGAACAAGGGCGTGAGAGGAAACTTCCATGACCACGTAGCTCACCCCCGAATCGAGCATCTCCTTAAGGAGCCTCTGAAGCTCCAAGGATGAGGGAGTTGTATTTTGGGCCTCCCTCTGTTGATCCATCCAGCGATAGCTCACCGTCCCTATCACCCCCACTTTTGCGCCATAGGCCTTGAGGATCGATTCAAGAATGTAACAGCTTGTGGTCTTGCCATTGGTCCCCGTGATGCCCACCACCTTCAACCCGAGACTCGGCCGACCGTAAAACCTCGAGGCCACCTCCCCAAGGGCCACCCTCGTGTCCCCGACCCGAACCCAGGGAACCCCGATGCCCGAAGGTGGGTCCTCGACCAGGAGGGCCCGTGCCCCCCTGCTGATTGCTTCCTGCAGGAAGTTATGTCCATCGGCCCTCTCGCCCCTTATGGCCACAAAGAGCTCCCCACCCTTAATTAGCCTCGAATCCGAGCTTATGTCCGCGATCTCGACCCCCAAATCCCCGTGGACCTCAAGGACCTCAAGACCCCTTATCAGTTCGCCGAGTCTCATAGGTCCCTTCCGTCCGCCAGCAGTGTCGGCCTTCCCCGCCGGGGAAGCCCCCAGTATTGAACCAACTCCCGGGCCAACCTCCTGAATATGGGAGCGGCCACCTCGCCACCGTAAATGGACCTTTTTGGTTCATCGAGCATGATGACCACCACGGCCTTGGGTTTCCGGGAGGGGAGGATCCCTACAAAGGAGGCCACAAAGCGTTCCCTGCTGTAGCACCCCTTTTTGAGGTCGTATTTCTGGGAGGTGCCGGTCTTTCCCGCCACCGGATACCCCTCAAGGGATGCCTTCCTCCCCGTCCCCTCCACCACAACCCTCTCCAGCATCCCCATCAAGAGTTTGCAGGTCTCCCGGGAGAGGACCCTTTGGCCGGGCTGGGGGAAGAAGGCCCTCCTTTTCCCATCCCTCACCCGGACCATCTCCTTCACCACATAGGGATTTACCCTCACTCCTCCGTTGGCGATGACCGAATAGGCAACGGCCAGCTGAAGGGGTGTGCAGAGCATGCCCTGGCCGAAACCGAGGGTCACAAGATCCACCATCGTCCAATCCTTGGGAGGCCGCAAGATGCCCTCCTCCTCGGGCACACCCACCCCCGTGGCCCTTCCGAAACCGAAGGCCCTGAGGTACCGGTAGTACCTGTAGGCCCCTATCGCCTTGGCCACCTTTGCGGCACCGATGTTGCTCGAAAATTGGAGGATCTCCTCCACTGTGAGCCACTTGTATGCCTTAACATCCCTGATGGTCACAGGCCCAACGCGATACCTGCCACCCTCGCAAAACAGAACATCATTGTGCCTAACAACGCCCTCCTGCAGAGCGGCACCGATGAGGAAGGGCTTGAGCACACTGCCCGGCTCAAATAATCCCATCGTGCATAGGTTCTTCCACCTCTCTGGAGGATATTGACTGAAACAATTGGGATTGAAGGAGGGAAGGGAAGCCATGGCGAGGATCTCCCCCGTGAAGGGATCGATTATCACCCCCACGGCCCTCTTCGCCTGGGCCTCCTCCATCCCGCGCTCAAGCTCCTTCTCCAGAATATACTGGGCCCTCACATCCAGGGTCAGGCGGAGATCCCATGGCCCCTCGGTATCGGGTTCAAGGGGAAGGCTGATGAGCCTTCCCAGGGCATCCCTCTCCATCACCATCTCCACCGCCGGGGCCCTCAACCACTTGTCGTAGGCCCTCTCGAGGCCCTCAAGGCCTTGGTGATCGACCCCCACAAATCCCAGAAGGGGAGAGGCAAGCTCTCTATAAGGGTAAAACCTCTTGGGTTCCCTTACCGCATCAATGCCCCCTATCCCCAGTTCCTTGACCTTTTCGAATTCCTGAGGGCTTATATGTCTCTTTATCCAGACGAAGTGCCGATGGGAGGAAAGCTTCCTGCTGACCGTTGAAGGGGAGAGGTGAAGCACCCCAGAGAGGAGCCTTGCGGCCTTTTCCTTATCGGTGACCTCAAAGGGAACGGCATAAAGGGAGGGAACCAACAGACTTACGGCCATGACCCTCCCTTCCCGATCCATTATCCGACCCCGTTTGGACGGGATCACCACCGTCGCATAGTACTGCCTCTTTGCCCTCTGCAGGAACCGATCCCTCGAAAGGGTCTGAAGGTAGAAGGCCCTCACCTCGAAAAGACACAGGAGCACAAGGACCCCCACCCCCATAAGGATCAACCGAATCCTCCTGGCCCTCACCTCTCAACCCCTAAAACGATCACCTCGCGGGCCTTTGGGTAGCGCATACCGAGTTCGACCCTGGCCCTGCGCTCTATTTCGGAAGGGGAGGTGAGAAGGGCCAGTTCCAGTTCGAGTTCCTTCTTCCTCCTGATGAGTTCCCCCTTTTGCTGCTGGAGCCTGGATATCTCGTACTTCAGGTGCAAGGCCTTGATCCTCACCACCGCGAGCAAAAGGAGCCCGGACAGGAACAACAGGATTCCCAAAAGGATCGCCCTCATACCCTTTCTGCCACCCTCATCTGTGCGCTTCTCGCCCTCGGGTTGGCCTCAACTTCCCGCTCGGAGGGCACTACAGGGCTGCGGGTCACAACTTCTACGACCTTCCTGTTCCCTCCACAAACGCACTGGGGGAACCAAGGGGGACAGATGCAGTCCTTGGATAACTTCCCGAAGACCTCCTTGATGATTCGGTGCTCCAGGGAGTGGAAGGAGATGACCGCCAGCCTCCCTCCCCTCCTCAGACAGAAAGGTGCCCTTTGCAGGACTTCCCTCAAGTTTTCGAGCTCCTCGTTGACGGCAATCCTTAAGGCCAAAAAGGTCTTGGTGGCGGGATGGATCTTTTCGGGATGATACCTCTTGGGGATGGCCTCCGAGACAAGATCGGCCAGCTCCCGCGTTGTCCTTACCCCCCCTTTGAGCCTCCTTTCACCAATGGCCTTAACGATCCTGGTGGCCCAGCGCTCATCCCCGTAAAACCTGATGATCTTGCGCAGCCGGTCCAGGGGCCAGGTGTTCACGATCTGGGCAGCCGTCAGGGGACGCCTCTTATCCATCCTCATATCAAGGGGGGTATCCTCCTGAAAACTGAAGCCCCTCTGGGAGCGGAAATGGAAAAGCGACGGACCGAGGTCAAGCAGTATTCCATCGACCTCCTTCATATCAAGGTCCTCCAGGATCTCGGCGACATTCACGAAGTTATCCCTCACCAGGGCCAGACGCGTCCTGAAGCGTTCCAAACGCCTCCTCGCCCTCTCCAGAATCTCCTCATCCCAATCGACCCCGATCACGAAGACATCCGGCGAACTCTCCAGCATCCTCTCCGCATGACCCCCTTCCCCAATGGTGAGATCCACAAAGACCCCTCCTTGTCTACACCCGAGGTACTCCACCACCTCCTCGGCCAGAACGGGCCTGTGAACGGGCTGCAGTTGCCCTTCCATATTCCGCTGATCCGCCATCAACGGGGCACCCATCTCAAAAGCCCATCCATTCGGCAATGGTCTCGCTCACCTTGTCAAACATCTCCTGACACTTAAGCATCTCCTCCTGCCACAGTTCCTTGTCCCAGATCTCAAACCCCTTGAGCATGCCCACAAGCACCACTTCCTTCTTCAACTGGGCCTGAACCCTCATCTGGGCCGGAATCAGCAGACGCCCGTGATCGTCGATCCTGCAATCAACCGCCCCGGACAAAAAATAGCGGAAAAACCTCTTGGTCTCGGTCCGAAGGAGGGGAAGCTCCTTAAGCCTCTCCTCCCACTTCCTCCACTCCTCCCACGGAAAGGCCACAATGCAGGAATCATAAACGGTAAGGACCAGATCTTCACTTCCATATTGACTCTGCAACACCTCCCTGAACCTGGACGGAATGCTGACCCGACCCTTGCTGTCAATGGTGTGCTCAAACCGCCCGCGAAACAAAGTTCCTCCACTTTATCCCACTCTATCCCACCCTTTTAGCCCAAAAAGGGTGGGTTGTCAACTTTGTGATACGGTTGTTTTAAATTGTGGACAATTTGTGGAGGATGGGTGGACAAGCAGTGGGGGAGGGGTGAAAATGTCCGGGTATTTTCCTTTGGGGGTTGGGATTGGTGGAGGGTTTTGCGCGTTTGGATCCGGTTCTTCAGGCATTGGTTGCCACCCTTTTTACGTGGGGGCTTACAGGCTTTGGGGCCCTTGCCGTTTTCTTGAGGAAGGAACCATCGAGGAGGTTTCTCGATGCGATGCTCGGCTTTGCCGCGGGGGTGATGATAGCTGCCAGTTTCTTTTCTCTTCTGATGCCTTCGGTGGAGATGTCCGGGAGCTGGATTCCGGCGGTGTTTGGGTTCCTTTTGGGTGGGGTGTTTCTGAGGGCCATTGACAAAGTGGTGCCGCATCTGCACCTCGGATTCCCTCCCGAGGAGGCCGAAGGGGTGAAGACCTCCTGGCACAGGGCGGTGCTTCTCGTTTTGGCCGTGACGCTACACAACATCCCGGAGGGGCTCGCCGTAGGGGTTGCCTTCGGGGCGGTGTCCTCCGGCATACCCACCGCCTCCCTCAGTGGGGCCAAGGCCCTTGCCATCGGGATAGGCATTCAAAACCTCCCTGAGGGGATGGCCGTATCCATGCCCTTGAGGAGGGAGGGGCTTTCGCCTTCAAGGAGTTTCTTTTACGGGCAGCTCTCCGGGGCCGTAGAGCCCTTGGCAGGGGTGATAGGGGCGATGGTCGTCCTCCATGTGATGCCCCTTCTGCCCTATGCCCTCAGTTTTGCAGCAGGGGCCATGATATTTGTGGTGGTGGAGGAGGTGATCCCCGAATCCCAAAGGGGAGGAAATGCCGACATAGCCACTGCAGGGGCCATGCTGGGATTTGCTGTGATGATGGCCCTGGATGTGGCCTTGGGTTGAGGATCAGTCCTCCTCGGGCACATAGAGGCCCAAGGCAAAGACGAAGGCCAAAAGCAGGCAGAGCTCCTGGATCCTCATGGCCCCGATGACCCCGATGCGGTCAGCGAGGGCCCCAACTGCTCCCACCAGCAATCCCCCGGTTCCCCATCCGAGGCCGAGAAGCAGTGACGAGGCCGTGGCCGCCGAGCCAGGGGCGTAGCGCTGGCCCAAGGATATGGTCACCGGAGTGCTGGAGACGAGGCAAAAACCCCCTGCCATGAGCAGGGCGGTGCTTGTAATCCCGGAAACTGTGAGGGCGAGCTGAAAGAGGGGAAAGGCAAGTCCTAGGGAGGTCGCGATGACGAAGCGTTCGTTGATCTTCTCAGCGATCCATCCCCCCATGATCCCCCCTATGGCCCCGCCGAGGAAGAAGAAGGAGGTTATGAAGCCGGTCTGAAGGGTCGAAAGCCCCTTCTGGGCCAAAAACACCGGAAGGAAGGCGAAGAGGGTGAAGTAGGTGAAACTCCTCAGCACCACAATGAGCCACAGCCTGAGGAAGGCCCCCCGGCTCCTGCCGATCTCTTTGAGGACATCGCGGAAGGTAAGGGGTGTCCAGCTTGAGGGCCTGAAGGAGGGATCGCGCAGCACGCTGAGGTAGAGGAAACCTGTGGCCAGCAGGCCTAGGGGAAGGTAGGCAAGGGTCCCCGAAAGGCCCAGGCAGCTCACCAGGACCGTGGCCAAAATCGGTCCCATGGCAAAACCTATGTTGCCCGCGGCCATGAAAACGCTCAGACCGAGGGCCCTCTTGCGGCCGGCATACTGCGCAATGGAGGCAGCCCCCTGGGGATGGAAGGCCGAACGACCCAATCCGGCGATGACCAAAAACAGGGCGAGGATCCCGTAGGAGGGGGAGATCCCAAGAAGCCCGGTGCCCAAGCTCACCAGAAAAGGTGTAAAGGTCAAGAAAATGGGCCTCTTTATCCTGTCCCCCAGGTAACCGAAGATGGGCTGGGTCAGCCCATCGGCCACGTTCAGGATGGAGACAAGGATCCCGACGAGGGCAAGGCTCAGGCTGAATTTTTCGGCAAAGAGGGGCAGAAGGGGGGACACAAAGCCACCCGATATATCCACCACCCAATGGCTCAGGGCGATACCAAAAAGGGCAATGGCATTGGCCGACATCACTTCCCTTCCCGCGTATCGTCCAAATACCTTATCACCAAACAACTTGCGATGGATAGCCCTCAGAAGGTAAATTCGGTCAGCATCACCATGAAATAAAGCGTACAGTCATCACAAAGGGGCAGACCTTCGGGTCCATAGCTCCATCCCTCGGGAAGCTCCTCGTCAGGAGCGGAACCGGGGAAGGACTTGGCCCTTTTCTTGCAAATCGAACATTGGAATTCCTCAGCGCCCAGCTGCCTCAGAAAATCCTCGGGATCTCTGGGTTCCATCTCAGCCAAAGGGTCCCATGCCCATTGAGGGATTCCAGGGAGGCCGCCCCTTGCGGAACCACCTCCGGGGACATAAGGGAAAGCCGGGAGGCTCGCTGGGTTCCCCCTTCCTCCGCTTGGGTTTCCTGGGAGCCTTGTTGTCAGAAAGCGCCCTCCACAGCTTTGAGAAAAAGGACACGGTAACCTCCCCTGGTCATTTTTACGATCCCTCAGGGCCGAGTCAAGGCATGCCTTTTAAGGTCGTCAGGGCATCCAAGATGAACCTGACGCCGAAAAAGAGCAGGAAGGCACCCGAGAGGGCGAAAACCACCTTTTGGAAGCCCTCTCCCAGGAAGCGTGCGCCCCGGAAGGAGAAGAAGGAAAGAAGGGACAACCAGGCCAGATCGCAGAACCAGTGGGCCACGGCGAAGACGAAGAACCCCAGCAGGCCAAAGCACATCGAGCGCACAATAAGGGTCGCCCCCACCGTGCCCCACCAGAGCAGAAAGTATGGATTGCTCAGGCTGAGGAAGGCCCCCGCCATGATGACGGATCCCTCATAATGGCTCCCCTTCCCTGGGGTCCTCATCCCCCGCAGCATGCCAAAGCCGCTGAAGAGGAGGAAAGAGCCGCCCAAAAGGGAGATAATCCCCCTAAGGGACGGGGCCTTAAGGAGCGCACCGAGGCCAAAAAGGATCAACAACATCAAGGGGAGTTCCACCATCCCGTGGCCCACCGCTACCAGGGCACCGGTCTGGGGGAATTTGCTGCCCTTGCCCACCGAAAGCGCAGTCAAGGGGCCAGGAGCTAGAACTCCCGAAAGGGATATCAGGAGGGCCTCTGCCAAAAACAGCAGATAGGCAAAACTCACCTTATCATGATCAACAGCACCATGGAGTTGGTCAAGGCCCTCACGGCATCCATGAGGGGGCAGCTCACCATGGAGTCCTCTGTCTTCATGCCTTGATTTATGTCAGGGCTGTCGTTTCAGGCTCCTGTAGAAGGCCAACAGGGCCAGCAATTCACAGCCCGCACAGAAGGCGGATATGGCCAGGGGGCAGCCCAAAGAATAGAGGATTGAGGCCGTTACCGAACCGACCATGAAGCCGAGCCCCAGCCCAAGGGAGAAGATCCCGTAAGCCAGGGCGAGCCTCTGGGCGGGGACGAGTTCGGAGACCCCAGCTCGCATAACGCTTTCGATGATTCCCACCGCAGCCCCCCAAAAGCATGCTCCAAGGTACAGGCCCTGAGCCCCGCCCAATCCGAACACCAAGGGCGAGACGGCAACCGAGAAGATGGGTCCCATCATGACCGCCTTAAGGCCAACAGTGTCGTATATCAGGCCTGCCAGGGGGGCGATTATGGCGTCCACGACCATCGCCACCAGATAGAGCAGGGCTATATCCTTTGCCAGCAGCAGGCCGAGCCTTTCTGCTTGAGCCGAATGGAAACTGACTATGCCCCAGTGAAGGAGCCCGGCCCCGGTCAGGAATCCACCGATCGAGAAGGACCAAAACCCCCATCCCAGAGGCGCGCCTTCCCTCGGCATCCCCTGAGGAGGAGACGTTCGCCGGTAGTGGATCCTGGCGAAGGCGAGGAACAGGAGGGAAAGGATGGCGGGGATCCACAGGATCGAGAAACCCAGGGGGTATCCGGAGGGAACGCCCCGCCTGTGGAGGGCCAGGGCGAAGATCAAGGGGCCGAGGATGGCGCCTATCTGGTCCATCAATTCGTGGATGCCAAAGCCCTTCCCCCTGCCGAAGCCCTTGGTGAGTTCGGCAAGGATCACATCCCTTGGGGCGTGCCTCAATCCCTTGCCGATCCTTTCCAGTAGCAAGAGTCCAAGGGCCATCTCCCATCGCCCGACAAGGGCCAAAAGGGGAATGGCCAGGTTCACGGCGTATCCGGCATAGATAAGGCGCCATTGAAGTCCCGATGAGGCCATGCGATCGACAAGCAGACCACTGAGGAACCTCATCCCATAACTCACGAATTCCCCCACCCCCAGGATACCCAAGGCAATGGCAGGGGTCTCCAGCAGGTTCAGGAAGGCCCCGCTTACCGATCTGGCGCCCTCATAGACCACATCTGAAGAAAGCGAAAGGAGGCAGAGGAAGAGGAAGGCAAGCCACGCCCTTTGGTCCATTACGCAAAGGTCCTTTATCCCCTCTGGAGGCCCTCAGCGGTTACCTTGAGCTCGTGGAGGAGCTCAGCGGGATTGTTTATCGGGTATCTGAGCCTCGGCAGGAGACCCTCAATGGGGATGCCCTTGACCCTTATCCCTTCAAGGGAGGCCTTGAGCTCCTCGGGGGAACTGACCGGGTATCTCATTCCTTTAGTATGCCTCAGGACGGTGTAAGCCCAGGGGATATCCACTATCTCCATCATCCTCTCGGCCAGCCCCCTTGCATAGGACATGAGGACTGAGGACTCCCTTCCCTCCTTCACCTCCTTGTAAGCCAACCGGGCCACACCCCCTGCCATGTGCACCTTGAGGTCCCTTTTGCCCCACTCCTCTTCCGTTTCCCCGAGCTTTCTTAAGGCGAGCCCAGGATCGGCCCGCAGGATGTTCCTGACGGTGTTTCGGCTCAGGCCGATGAAGCGGGCTATCTCGTCCTCGGTCTTTGTGAACTCCTCCCGCAGCACAACGGCAAAGGCAGCCCTCGCTAAAGAGGGGAGCCAGGTTAGGGTCCTGAACTCGGCAAGCCTCATCAACCCCCCCAGAAGGTCTAGGGTCTTAAAGAAGACCCTTCCGGCGAGGTTTTCTATCTCGGAACGATCCTCCTGCCTGGGTTTTATCTCGATGACCATCCCCTACCTCCTAAAGGCTCCAGGATCTTCACCAAGCCCGTCTCGGTTATCTCCATCAGGTGGGTCCTGGTGTCATGGCCACAGAGCCTGCAGCCATCAATTCTAAAAAGCCTCACTATGTCGCCCACCTCCCTGCCGTAAAACCTCGCCTTATACGGCGAGTCTATGAGCTCCTTGGCCAGCACCATTGTGCCATCCACGATGTGCCCAACGGCGTATCCTCCTGCTGCCTCAGCGGTCAGCTCTTCATGACCGCTCCGTTTCTGGGAGACCAAAAGGGCCGTCTGGTACCATCTCTTGAGGAAGTTATAGAGTCGCCTCACCACAGCACGGGCCATCATCTCTTTGTTCTCGAAAAGCCCTGTGACCGAGTCTATTACGGTGAACCTCACCTTGTAGGTTTGGATGGCATAGGCGAGGGTGGAGAGCAGCTCCAGCACATCGTCACGGATATGACCGTAGGAGGCAGCATCTATCAGGATCAGGTTGTCCTCGAACTCCTCAAAACTGTAGCCCATGGCCTGAGCCCTGAGCTTCAGCCCTGCCACCAGGAAATTGGCCGGGGTCTCCACTGTGATGAAGGCCACCCGTTCCCCCCTTCTGGCCTGCTCCACGGCAAACTGTTCGACCATTAGGGACTTGCCCGTGTCCGAGACACCGGTGATGTTGAAGACCGAGTAAGCCGGGATGCCCCCAAGGATTTTCTTTCCCTCATCGGTTGCGACGTAAAAAAGCCCGTCGAGTCCCTCCACCCCTGTGGGGACCCCTCTGATCTCGGGGGCCTCCTCCAGGGCCCGTCCTCCTGTGAGGATGGCCCTCCTTTCGGGCTCGGGAAAATCTCGCTCCTGCTGGCTGTGTTCCCCGTAATCCTCAGCGCGCCTTCTCATGATACGCAAAAATTAAACACTCCCTCTCCTTCCCTCAAGAAAGGATACCCATTCCCCACCTCTCTCAAGGCCTCGGTGAGATCGCGACCGGGAGGAGTTCTTCCTCAGTGAAGATCTTTCTGCCTCCGCCAGGGGATATCGCAGAGCTTTAATCCCTGGTGGTTATCACCCTCTTGACCTCGGGGACCCTCTGCATCAGCAGATGCTCGGCCCACAGACCGAGGGCCACATCGGGACCAGCTCAGCAGAGTCTTCCGCCAATTAGCCTCAAGGTCACCTCACCCCTTGATGGATCGGCATCCACCAGCTCCACGTAGCCGTCGGCAAGCTCCTCGAGCTTGGGCCTCATTTCCTCCAAAACCCTCCTCACTTTTTCCTCGAAGTCCATCCCCTCTGCCTCCCTAACCTCACGATGAGGTCCTTGACCCTGCCCTCAATTTCATCCCTGACCCTCCTGAAGGCCGCAGGGGAGCCTCCCTTCGGGTCCTCGAGATCCCACTGCTCATACTGTAGGGCCGAGAGAGCCGGGCAGTCCATCTCGCATCCCATCCGAACCAGGAGGTCAAAGGGCCCCCAAGGGAGCACCTCCTGAATCCCCGTGGGCCTGCGGTAGGCCAAATCTATCCCCTTTTCGGCCATGACCTCCACGGTGAGGGGATCGATCTCCGGGGCGGGCTCCTCACCGGCACTGTGGGCATCGAAACAATCGCCGGCATAATGCTGAAGGAAGGCCTCCGCCATCTGGCTCCTTCGGGCGTTCTCGCGGCAGAGGAAAAGGACCCGCCTCCTGCGGCTCAAGCTCACCGAGAGCTCCCTCCCCCTCTCCCTGGCCTCCTCCAGCGCCGTGGGGTGCATGGCGATGTCCCCCGGCCTATCCACCTGTCTGAAACCGAGGGTCCCCTCAAAGGAGGCCCCAAGGGAATCGAAGAAATATTTGGCCGTCAGCTCCACCCCGACGAAGAGGTTTTTGCCCTTGGTGGCCCCTACGGCCAGCAAGAACCCCTTACGCCATGGGGCCCTGGGGTCCTGCAGGCCTAAGCGATACTTCCTCGACCAAAGGGCCTGGACTCGGTCTATCAAGGCCTTGGTCTGGGCCGGGGTCCCGTAGAAGAAGATGGGAGTGGCCAAGACGATAAGGTCCGCTCTCCTCAGGAGACGATAGACCTCGTCCATCCCGTCGGATAACTTACAGAAACCCTCCCTCTCGCAGTACCGGCACCCCATACAGGGGGTTATCCCTTGCTCCGCGACGTAGAGCTTTTGCACCTTAAGGCCGTTGCTCCTGACACCCTCAAGGAAGGCCGAAAGCAGAAGTTCCGTGTTCCCCTCCTTCCGCGGACTGCCCATTATCCCCAAGACGAAGGCCATCCCTCACCCCAAGTCATCTATGAAGAGTGACCCTGCAGTCATGGCTCATCCAGGAGCCTCTTTTCTCCCTCGATACCGGAGAGCTCAAAGGGGAGATCTCCCTCAAGGCCTCGCGGATCCTTCTGGAGATCTCCTCGGTCCTTTCCCCTTTCAAGAAACGCCTCAGCAGATCCTTTAAATCGTCACGCTTCATGGCATCACCTCTTCAGATAACCCTTTAAGGCGTGCTTTACCGCCTCTTTGGTGAAGTAACCCGCCCGGTGCATGAGGGTGTCCTGAAACTGCCAGTCGATGTTCATGGTCGCGAGACAGGGATAGTTGTGGTGGAGGATCCCCGCCCGTTCTTCAGCATCCTGGATCCTCTCTCCCTTGAGGTTCTCGACCACAAAATAGGTGCTCCCGCAGGGGGCACTCCTCAAAACCCTCCCTCCCACGATCCTCTCCCTCTCGACTTCAAGTTCCACCTGTGGCAGGCCAAAATGGAGGGCAAACTCCCTGATCAGGGGATCTTCCGAGTCGGATTCCTTTAAGCTGCAGAAGGGAACGGGGAAGACGGCCGAGATCCCGAGCCTCGAAAAGGTCCTCTGCAGCTGCTTCGCCAACCCGGGGGGGACCCAGGCCCTGTTGTCCACCGGGACTATGACCGCAGAAGCCCCTGCAGCCCTGACGATCTCGGGCAATATCTCAGCCACCCCTGGCTCCTCACCCAAGCTCACCACCAAATCCGCCCCGGGGATCTCCGGGGGAACATAACAGGAGGGCTCCTCTATCATGGAGGGCAAGGGCCCTTTTATCCTCACCTGCTGCACCTCCCACCCCTTGGGCCCGCGCTCCTTCCATATCTCGACCTTCCTCTCCCCATAGTGTCCTTGGATCACCGCCAGTATCCTCATGCACTCACCCCCTTTTTGCCGAGCTTACTTCCAAGGGAGACCGAAAGGCCTTGACCTACGTCAAGGCCCTCCGACGGCCCAGGCGATGCGCCTCCCATAACCCCCGGCAAGCTCCATCTTCCTTACAACGTCAAAGAGCCTTTTCACCAGCGGGGAAGGGAGGAGGGTGTTGGCATAGTATTTGGCCGCCTGCCTCATCAGCTCCGTCCCGAAGTGCCCCCGTCCCGACCACCTCATAGGGCCAATCCTCTCTTTGGAAATGCATGATCAGTTCTCCTTGCCCTTGGCGGAACAGAAGAGCTTCTGGGGCCGAATCGCCTCCATGAGCTGGGGCAAGGCACCTCGATCTCCTTTTCGCAGCCCGGACACCTGCAGAGGATCGCCCTCACGTCCCTCCCCTCAACGGCACATCCCTTAAGGGGCCTTTCCTCCGCCGTCCTTATCTCCTTTCCCCCGGGCGACCTCCCGACCACACCGGGGACAGGTCCTCTTTGTCTCATCGTGAAAGAACTCGATCCCATAGCCGCAGCCGGGACACGTTATCTCCTCAGGGGTCATGATCCTCAAGGCACACCCCTTAAGCCTCTCGCCTTCCATCCCTCACTCCCGAAGCTCCCTCTCGCAGAGACCGTGCACATTGCAGTACTCCCTCACGACCCTGGGTTTGAGACCGCCCCCGAGGAAGAATTCCGCTTCGGGCCGATCCCACTTTCACCTCATTTCCGCAGATATTGCACTTGTAAACCCCCAAATGTTCCGCCACCTGCACACCTCCTTAAGGCTTCCAGACCTCCCAAACCCTGCCGACCAGCTCCGGTCCGATCTTTAAGGTGGGCTGTCCGGGCTGCCATCCGCTGGGGGTGACCTCCGCACCCTGGGCATTCCTGACGTGCTGGAAGGCCTTAAGCTGCCTCATGAGCTCGTCGAGATTCCTGCCCACCGTCGGGGCGAGGACCTCCATGGCCTGAATGATCCCATCCGGATCGATGATGAACCTCCCCCGGATGTCCACCCCTGCCTCCTCGTCATAGACCCCGTAAACCTCCCCTATCCTCCCTCCGGGGTCAGAGAGCATGGGGAAGGGGACACCCCCTTCCACCATCTTCGATAGCTCCTCCTGCTGCCATACCTTGTGCACGAAGCGGCTATCGACACTCACGGCAAGGACTTCGGCCCCCAACGCCTTGAGTTCCCCGTACCTTGCAGCGACCGCTGCAAGCTCGGTGGGTCAGACGAAGGTGAAATCCCCTGGATAGAAGCAAAGCACAACCCACTTGCCCCTGTAGTCCGAAAGCCTCACGGTCTTGAACTCGCCATCCACATAGGCTATGGCCTCAAAATCCGGGGCAGGCCTTCCCACCCTTGCGACCATTCTCCCCACCTCCCTCTTTCCTTCCTCGGGTCCCCCCAAGGGACCCCTGGCCGTAGCCACACATCCCTTAACATCCCCCATCCCTGCCTCCTCACCAGTTTTCTGCCATCACCTCAAAGTAGGCCCTGGGATGATCGCAGGAGGGACACCTTTCAGGGGCTTCGGTCCCCTCGTGCACATAGCCGCAGTTTCTGCAACGCCACTTGACAGGCTGGTCCTTCCTGAAGACCTTCCCCTCCCTTATGTTCCTCAGCAGGGCCCGATAACGCCTTTCGTGCTCCTTCTCGGCCACGGCGATGGCCCGAAAGACATCGGCGATTTCCTTGAAACCCTCCTCTTCGGCCACCTTGGCAAACTTCGGATACATCTGGGAGTGCTCGTAAAGCTCCCCTTTGGCGGCGGCCTCAAGGTTCTGCTCCGTCGTTCCTATCACCCCTGCAGGGAAGGCAGCCTCGATCCTCACCTCGCCTCCCTGGAGGAACCCAAAAAGCCTTTTGGCATGTTCACGTTCGTTTTCGGCCGTATCCAAGAATATGGCCGCTATCTGCTCATACCCCTCCTTTTTAGCCTGGGATGCAAAGAAGCTGTAACGGTTCCTCGCCTGGGACTCGCCGACAAAGGCTATAACGAGATTCTTCTCCGTACGGGTGCCCTTGAGTTCGCCCATCCTCCACCTCCTTTCACTGCGTTGGGGCGTAATAACAGCGCTTTGGAGAAATCACCTTCCCCTCCTTCTTGAGCTCGGAGATGATCTTGGAGACCTCCTCCTCGCCTCTTTTCTCATGGCCTCGGCCAGATGCTTGATCTCGCCGAGGTCCTTGACCATCATCTCCCATCCATACCAGTAGGCATAATCGGGGTTTATGTGGAAGAAGGCCTGATAGGTCCTCATCCTGTGCTTCATGAACATCTGACACAGCACCTGCTCGATGTAGGAGAGCTCGGATATGTCACCGCCTCCCGTCCTCATGAAGAAGAGCAGATTCGGGTAGGCGAAGGGATAGCCCTCGCGCTTTTTCAGGATGCCATCCCTGTAAAGCCCCGCCACGATCTCTATGGCCTCAGCCATCAGCCGGTCGGCCTCCCTCAGCATCCTGTCACCCATCTCCAGCTGCTGCCGGACATAGCTCTCTGAATGGCACCTGGAGCAGGTCTTAACCATCCTCTCCCTCTCTTTCTGCCACTCCTCCTCGGTGAGCCTTGCAAGCCTTAGGGCCTTTACCGCTTCAAGGATCTCGGTGGGTTTGCCCGTTTCGGGATTGAGGACCCCCAGGGCTTTGAGGATCGTCACCCTGTCCTTGGCCCACTGGGGGTCTTCAGGAAGGGGCAACCTCACGCCAAGGAAACCCCAAGCGGTGCGGTTCTCGTGATCGCCATCGGGCATATGACAATCCTGACAGGTCGGGGCTTGGGCTCCTTCGGGGAGATCCCCCATCCTTTTGGCCATCCATCGGGAGCCGTGCTTGGAACTGGACCACATCTCCCACTGGGGATGGTCATAGCCCATATGACACTTCTGACAGGCCTGAGGGTTCAGGGCCTCCTTCTCGGAGAAGCTGTGCCTTGTGTGGCACTCATCACAGGAATTCACCCCATAGCGATAACCCTGGGCCCGAAGCCCCTTGAGGTCTTCATCGGCCTTAATGCCCATGTTGTGACACCCCCCACAGCCCCTCTTCCCCTCGATGAGCTCATCGGGCTCAAGAGGGGTCACCGGCAGGACCATCATGGCCTTCCAACCCAAACTGTGCTTTCCCCTCGAGAACTGTTCGAACTGCTCCTCATGACACTGGCCACATACCCGCTCATCGGGCAGCCTGGCCAGATGGGCATTGCGGGGGCTTCGGTGCTCGGAGCCGTGACACACCGAACAGGTGACATCATTCTCTGCATGCCCACTCATCTGCCAGTCCTTCACTATCCCTGGGGTCTTAATCCTGTGGCAGTTGATGCACACCTCAGCCGAAAAGGACGCCCCAACCAGGGTTAAAAAGAAAACGAAGACTCCCACCAACCTCAAAAAGCCCATCCCTCTCCTCCTCAAAGGATTTGACATGAGGGACAGAACCAAGTCCCTCGCCCCGAAAGCACCCGGCGCCTTATAGGGGATCCGCAGCGGGGACATGGCCTTCCCTCCCTTCCATAAACCCTTAACCTCTCCTGATAAAGCCCCGGACGGCCATAAAGATCCCGCCAGTCCGATATGGTCGTACCCCGCAAGGAGACGGCCTCAAGCAGAACCCCCCTTACGGCCCCAAGGACCCTCTGCCTTTCCCCCGGGGAGAGACGGAAAGCCGGCACAAAGGGGTTCACACCGGCTACAAAGAGGGCCTCCGAGGCATAGATATTCCCCACCCCGAGCAGGAAATCCTGATCCATAAGGAGGGCCTTAACCGGCCTCCTGGAACTCCAAACAGGGGGATCCTCCAGAAAGGGATCAATCCCCTTGGGAAGACCCTCCAGGGGTCCTATGCTCGAGAGACGACGACGATCTATAAGGTGGATCTCCCCTGCAGGGAACCTAATGGTAAGCCTCGGGGGTCCATCAGGAGGCCCAAGCCTCAGCCTTCCGCTCATCCCAAGCCTTATGGCCACCTCCCCTCGCTGCAGGACGAGGATAAGAACCTTACCATGTCTTCTGACCGCATAGACCCTCCCTTTGAGGAGGGCCTCAGCCCCCTTAAGCCTCGAATCGAAAACCGACACCCCAAGGATCTCCTCACCGAGGATCTCCTCTTCAAGCTGCCTTCTGAGTGTCTCAACCTCAGGCAGTTCAGGCACCTCCCTTCTCCCTACAGCTTCTGCAAATCCCCACGGCATAACAGACCAATTCCTCCACCTTGTGGCCCTCCGCTTCAGCGGGTACAGAGGGGGGAGAAACCCCCAGGTCATAAACCCTCCCGCATACCCGACACTTGAGATGAACGTGCTCGGAGGTGTCAAAGTCATAACGGGCCCTCTCCTTCTCAATCACCAGCTCCTTCACAAGACCGTGCTCCTTCAACAGTTCCAAGGTGTTGTAGACCGTGGCCCTCGAGATGGCCGGCAACCTCTTCCTCAACCCCCGATAGATCTCCTCAGCGGTGGGATGATCACGATGCTCACAAAGGTACTCCAGAACCGCATAACGCTGAACCGTCCACCTCACCCCCCTCTCGGCAAGAAGGGACATAAACTTGCTCATCTCATCCTTTTTCATGGACTTCTTTTAACATTAAACTTTGTCTGTGTCAATACCAAGTTTAAAAATCCTTTCTCAGCCGAGGAAGTATTTTATTTGAGCATCTGGACGAGGTCCTCGACGGGTATAGCGGGCATGCTCATCAGTTGCACTGTTCCTCTGGATCCGAGTTCGACCGACATCTTGGCTATGGCGGTGTTATCGGGGGCCTCGACGGTTCACCTCCAGTATCCTTTCGGGATGCTTTTTTATGGTCTCCCGCCCCTCATCCGTCAAAGTGCTCAAGACCACATAATAAGCCATCCTCCCCCTCCTTTTTCTTCTGGATTCTGCCACGCCATCTCCCACTGTCAAGAAATTGCTTTTCAAATTCAACAAACCGGCTGCTCCCGAGAGGATTCTGGAGGCCTTGAAGGCTTAGGCCGAGAGCCTCGATATATCGGCGACCTTTCTGAAAAGCCCCCAGATGGAACCGAGGAGGGCGAGGCGGTTGTTCCTCAAGGCCTCCTCCTCCACCATCACCAAGACCTCATCGAAGAACCTGTCGATGACAGGCCTCAACTGCACAAACAGCGAGAGGAGGGCTCCGTATTCCTCCCTCTGAAGCAACGGCTGGGCCCTTTCTACCACCTCGCGATAGGCCCTGTATAGCTCCCCTTCTTCTGGCTCCCTGAACAGCTCGGGCCTCACCTCTTCCGGGTAGCTCATCCCCCGAAGGATATTGGCCACCCTTCTTGAGGCAATGACCAGCGATTCGAATTGCTCCGAGGCCCTGAAATCGTGAAGGGCCCTGATCCTCCGCCTCACATCCACCAGGTCACCCTTCTCCACCTCAAGGACCGCCTCTATCTCATCCCTGAGGAACCCCTCGGAAAGCAACATCCCCTCGTATCTGCCGATGATGAACCCCAGGACCTCCTCCCTTGCCTCGGGCCTCTCCACCCTCTCCCCCAGGAGCTCAAAGGCCCAGTCTATCACCTCGTTAAGGCGAATCCTGTACCCCTTATTTAGGATGATCTGTATGACCCCTATGGCCTGCCTCCTTAAGGCGAAGGGATCCGATGTGCCTGTGGGGAGGAGCCCCACGGAAAAGCATCCGCACAGGTTATCCAGCTTGTCCACAAGGGAAAGGACCGAACCACTTGGGGTCTCGGGGAGGCGATCGCCGGCGAACCTGGGAAGGTAATGTTCGAAGATGGCCTGGGCGACCTCAGGGGGTTCGCCTCCCTTCAGGGCATATTCCCTGCCCATCACCCCCTGCAGTTCCGGGAACTCGCCGACCATCTCGGTCACAAGATCGGCCTTTGAGAGGTAGGCGGCCCTCTTCACCATCTCGACCCTGTCGGGACAGAGCCTTTCGGCGAGCCTCCCGGAAAGCTCCACAAGTCTCTGGGTCTTCTCATGGAGGGTCCCCAGTTTTGCCTGAAAGACCACCCCCTTTAGGCCCTCGACCCTCTCCTCAAGGGGGATCTTGAGGTCCTCCTCGTAGAAGAACTTGGCATCCGAGAGCCTCGCCTTGAGCACCCTTTCGTTCCCCCTCCTCACCACTTCCATGTCCCTGGCAGCGGTATTGGAGACGGCGACAAAACAGGGCATGAGCTTCCCCTCGGGGTCAACCACGGGGAAATACCTCTGGTGGTGCTCCATCGCGGTTATCAGGACCTCGGGGGGCAGCGAGAGGTAATCCTCTTCGAAGCGACCCGCGACAGCCACGGGCCATTCCACCATATTGGAAACTTCCCGAAGGAGCTCTTCCCTCATTAAGGGCCTCCCGCCTACGGTCCGTGCCGCCTTCTCCACCTCCTCCCTCACCCTCTCCCTCCTCTCCTCAGGGTCCACGATGACAAAGGCCTCACGGAGCCCCTCCAGGTATTCCTCTATGGTCCTCACCCGGATGGGGCCCGGGGCCATGAAGCGATGGCCGTAGGTATGCAGACCGGACCTCAGGCCGTTGAGCTCGATCTCGATCCCTTCCCCTCCGAAGACCGCCAGGATCCAGTGGATGGGCCGAATGAACCTCAACCGGAGATCGGCCCAGCGCATCGATTTGGGCATGGGGAGTCCGAAAACGAGGGAGGGCAAATCCTCCCTCAGCAGTTCCGCTGTCGGCCTCCCCTTCTCGACCTTCTTCACCGCCACATATTCCCCTCTCCCGGTCTCGATGACCACAAGCTCGTCGATCTCTACCCCCTGCTGTCTGGCAAATCCTTCGGCCGCCTTCGTGGGCCTCCCCTCAGGGTCAAAGGCCACCTTCTTGGGAGGCCCTACCTTTAGGGTCTCAAGGGGCCTCTGAAACTCCTCAAGTTTCCCCAAGAGGGCAAGCCTCCTGGGGGTCCCAAGGACTCTTATCCCTTCCCCCTGGATCCTCTGCTCCTTGAGCCACTTAAGGAACTGCTCCCTCAGTGCCTCAAGGGCCTGGCTTATGAAGCCCGGCGGCATCTCCTCGGTGCCTATTTCGAAGATCAGCTCCTTCATCTCCCCTCCTTCATAAGAGGGAACCCCATTCGTTCCCTCTGGCGGATGTATTCTTCGGCACACTTTTTGGCCAGCTCCCTGACCCTCAGGATGTAGCGGGTCCGCTCCGTCACGCTCAGGGCACCCCGGGCATCAAGCAGATTGAAGGCATGGGAACACTTGAGGCAGTAATCGTAAGCGGGCAAAACCAGCCCCCTCTGGATCAACCTCATCGATTCCTTCTCAAACATGTCAAACAGCGAAAAGAGCATGTCGATATTGGCCTCCTCGAAGTTGTAACGGGACCATTCCACCTCCCCCTGCCTGTGGACCTCCCCGTAGGTCACTCCCTCGGCCCAAATGATATCGAACACGCTGTCCACCCCCTGCAGGTACATGGCGATCCGCTCAAGCCCGTAGGTTATCTCCACCGATATGGGATCCAGGTCTATCCCCCCTGCCTGCTGGAAATAGGTGAACTGGGTGATCTCCATTCCATCGAGCCACACCTCCCATCCCAGACCCCACGCCCCAAGGGTAGGGGACTCCCAGTCGTCCTCCACGAAGCGGATATCGTGTTCCAGGGGATCGATCCCCAAATGTCTGAGGCTGTCCAGATAAAGCTCCTGCACATCCAAGGGGGAGGGCTTGAGGACCACCTGGAATTGATAGTAGTGCTGGAGCCTGTTGGGATTTTTGCCATAGCGGCCATCGGTGGGCCTGCGGGAGGGCTCCACATAGGCCACCTTCCAGGGCTCGGGGCCCAGGACCCTCAGGAAGGTGGCCGGGTTGAAGGTACCTGCCCCAACTTCCACGTCATAGGGCTGCATGATCAGGCATCCCTGCTCCGACCAGAAGCGCTGAAGCTCCATTATCACCCGCTGGAATTCCATATCCCCACCTCCTGCATGACCCTGAGGGTCCTTATCTCCCGGCCCGTTTGATACCGGATGAAGGCCGGCAAAAGCTCCCTCGCCTCACAGAGGACCTCCGGGGGAAAGGGGAGGACCCTTTTGCCCAAAAGGACTCCCCTGAGTCTCTTCAGGGTCTCCTGGGATATTCGGATCCCATCCTCCTGGGCACAGTCCGGATGCAGGACCCCTCCCCTGGAGAGGGAGAACACTCCCTCACCCCTCACCGGCTCCCCACAGCCAAGGCATCTCTCAAGGCGTGGCCTGTAACCCAGTTCGGAGAGCATCTTGAGTTCGAAGACCCTCAGGTGATCCTCGCGGGGACTGTACCCATCCAGGAACGTCAAAAACCTCACCAGGAGTTGAAGGACCTCGGGATGGGGGTCCCACAGGGGGGTCATGATGTGGACCAGCTCAAGGGCGTAAAAGCCATAGAGGATCTTCTTCAGATCCCCAAGGAGATTGCCGAACACCTTGACCGTGTCGGCTTGATCGAGCCTTACCAAGCCCTTCTTCGGGCCGTCCAGGATGAGCCACAGGTAACAGAAAGGCTCAAGCTTGTTGAGGAAGCGCCTCTTGCTCCTCTTCCCCCCCTTTGCCACCGCGTAAAGCCTTCCCCACCTGGAGGTGAAGACCTCCACCAGGGCATCCGACTCCCCCCTCTCCAGATCCCTGATGATCACCCCATAGGTGCGTTCCATCTCAGCTGAGCATTATGTGAGCCACCCCAAGGTATACCGCGGTCCCCATGATGTCAGCAAGGGTGGTTATCAGAGGGGTGCTGGCCGTGGCGGGGTCGTGTCTGAACCTGGCCAAAAGGAAGGGCAAAAGCACCCCTGTAAGGCTCCCTGTCACAACGCTCAACACCATGGCGGTGGCCACAACCTTGGCTATCTGGGGCCCTCCCCTGAAGATCCCTATAAAGGATATCCCAACCCCCATGGTCAGCCCGAGGGCCGATGCCACCAAAAGCTCCCGTCCCAGAAGGACCAACCAATCGCGGACCTGAATCGTCCCCACGGCCATGCCCCTTATCACGAGGGTGGCCGCCTGCGAACCAGCATTTCCCGCCGAATCGATGATGACCGGAAGAAAGGTGACCAGCACCACATACCTGGCAATGGTGCTCTCGAATTGCTGGATGATCCCCCCGGTGAGGAGGTTCATGAGAACAAGAAGCAAAAGCCAAAGGACCCGGCTCCGATAGAGCTTCCTCAGGGGGATCTCCTTGAGCCGGGTGATGAAATCCAGACCTATGGGCTGGGCCTCAATGGCCATGAACTTGGTGAAGTCCTCGGTCTGCTCCTCGGTGAGCACGTCGATGATGTCATCGACTGTGACGATCCCCAAAAGGTACCCCTCGGAATCGGTGACCGGAAGGGCCAGGAGGTCATAGCGCTCAAACAGCTTCACCGCCTCCTCTTGGTCCTCGGTGGCATTTATGGAGATGACCTTATAATCCATCAGGGACTCTATCCTCTGATCCGGATCGGCCAAGATCAGCTTCCTCAGGGGCAAATCGTCAAGGAGCCTCCCCTGCCTGTCCACGACGTAGACCACATCTATGGTCTCGGCATCAAGGCCCCTCCTTCTTATGTGCTCCAAGGCCTCACGGACCGCCATCTCGGGCCTGACTGTGACGTAATCGGGCGTCATGAGGCGCCCCACGCTGTCCTTGGGATATCCCAGAAGCTGCAGGGTCTCCCTCCTGTCCTCGGGCGAAAGCAGATTGAGGAGGGTTTTGGTGAGATCGGGGGGGAGTTCCTCGAACAGCTCCGTCCTGTCATCGGGATCAAGCTCCGCCAAGACGGCCTTCACCTGATCGCTGGTCAGGTTGCGGATGATGTACCCCTGGGTTTCGGGGTCAAATTCGGCAAAGACCTGGGACTGAAGCTGTTTGGGGAGGAGCCGAAACAGTATGATCCCCTCCTCGGGGCTTAAGGTGCTTATGAGGTCGGCTATATCCTGAGGAAGCCAGTCCGAGATGGCATCCTTCAGGGCCCGCCAGTTCTTCTTGGAGACGAGCTCTTTGATCTCGGGTTCAACCAGCTGCACTATCGGATTTATGGGCTTTTTGAGCGGCTGCATCCCAGCTGACCCTGTGGATTTTACGGAATCCCCTTCCATTTTAGAACCTTTCTTCGGATTAAAGGGCCCTAAGGTGTTCGGGCCTCAACAGGGAAGGGTCGCGCTGCCCGAGCACGGCATCAAGCTCCCTCAAAAGCCTCCCCTTCTCCCTCGGTAACCACCCCTTTATGGCGACGTAATTGGAGGCATGCATGGAGCTGAAAAAGCAGTTGGTGAACTCGGAATCCTCCACGATTATCCTCAACTCCTCTAAGGACCCGAAGGGGTCAACGGGGCGAAAGCGCCCCTCCTTCCAATCCCTGTAAAGGGGGGTTCCCGGCACAAACAGGAGGGTCAAGGCGGCCGCATACTCGGGATCCATCCTGGAAAGGACCCTGGCAGTTGCGCGGGCATGTTCTTGACTTTTCTCCACTCCCCCAAGCCCCAGGATCACGGTCACCGAAAGCACCATCCCCGCTTCCTTGGCCCTTTGGGCTGCCTCGATCATCTGCGCCGAATTGACCCCCTTTTGGACCCTCTCCAGGATCTCGTCCGAACCGCTCTCAAGCCCCAGGTAGAGCATCGTCAGCTTCAGTTCCCTGAGCCTCCTGAGCTCCTCTACGCTTCGCCTCAGGATGTCCTGAGGGGTGGCATAACAGCTCACCCGCTCAAGGTCAGGAAACCTCTCATTTAGGTGCTCGAGCACCTCCAAGAGCTTCCCGTAGGGATAAACCAGGGCGTCGCCATCCTGAAGAAAGATCCTTTTGCCATCCCACTTCTGCCCCAAAAAGTAGACCACCGGATCCATTCCCGACATGACCACGCCATAGCGTTTGTACATGTAGAGGGCATCTATTTCCTCCTTCACCTCCTGTACATCCCTCAGTTTGAGCTTCCTCCCGTAGTAGTTGCAGAAGGTACAGGTGTGATTGGAACAGCCGCTGGTCAGGGGGAGGTAATAGCTCCTCCACTCGCTCGGCGGGCGGATTATCTCGGGCCTTTCAAACCTCATGGATATTTTATTAGTCCCCATCGGAGGCCTTTGTCAAAGACCTTTATCCGGCCAATATCCCGTTGATCTTCCTCATCAATCCTTCCCGCTCCGGACCACCCCATAGGCGGTCTCAATGCCCGCTGGAATCTTATACGATCCCCTGGCTTGGCCTGGGCCACCCGATCGATGTCCGTCGGAAGGGGCAGCTCGTTGACCGTTTCTGGCCCTTTTTGGTAGCATTGATGCCATGGAAATTGTAGGTGAAAGTCTCACCTTTGATGATGTGCTTCTCCTTCCGGGTCCTTCGGATGTTTTGCCTTCCGAGGTGGACATCTCCACCAAGCTGACCCGTTCCCTGCCTCTGAACATCCCCCTGGTGAGTGCTGCCATGGATACGGTGACCGAAGCCCGTACGGCCATCGTCATGGCCCAGGAAGGGGGGATAGGGATCATCCATCGCAACCTCTCCATTGAGGAACAGGTCCAGGAGGTCCAGAAGGTAAAGAAGTATGAAAGTGGCATGATCGTGAACCCCGTGACTGTTGAGCCGGAGCAACGGGTCTGGGAGGCCCTTGAGATCATGCGCCGGCATGGCATATCCGGGCTTCCGGTCACCAAAAACGGCAAGCTGGTGGGTATTGTCACCCGGAGGGATCTGAGGTTTGAGGAGCGGATGGATATACCGGTATCGGAGGTGATGACCAGGGCCGAGAGGCTCATCACGGTCAAGGAGGGGGTGGATCTGGAGGAATGCCGTGCACTTTTTCAGAAGCACAGGATAGAGAAGCTTCCGGTGGTCGATGACGAGTTCAACCTCAAGGGGCTCATCACCGTGAAGGACATAGAGAAGATGGAGGAGCACCCCTGTGCCTGCAAGGATCTGCTGGGCAGGTTAAGGGTGGGGGCGGCCGTTGGGGCAACCGGAGACTTCAAGGAGAGGGCCCATGCCCTCGTTGAGGCCGGTGTCGATGTGATCGTGGTGGATACCGCCCATGGGCACTCCAAAAACGTGATTGAGGCCATAAGGTGGCTCAAGGCCACCTTTCCTCAACTTCAGGTGATAGGGGGAAATGTGGCAACCGTTGAGGGGACCAAGGCCCTGATCGATGCGGGAGCGGATGCCATAAAGGTGGGGGTTGGTCCGGGCTCCATCTGTACGACCAGGATCGTAGCGGGCATAGGGGTCCCCCAGCTTACGGCCATCATAGAGGCCTCCAAGGTGGCAAAGGAAGCAGGGGTCCCGATTATTGCCGATGGCGGAATAAAGTACTCCGGCGATATAACCAAGGCCTTGGCCGCAGGGGCATCGGCGGTCATGATCGGGAACCTCTTCGCCGGGACCGATGAGAGCCCTGGGGAGACGATCCTCTATCAAGGGCGGGCCTACAAGGTTTACAGGGGCATGGGTTCTTTGGGGGCAATGAAGAAGGGATCGGCTGACCGTTATGGTCAGCCAAAAGAAGAGGAAAAAATGGTCCCCGAAGGGATCGAGGGCCGTGTTCCCTACAGGGGACCCTTGTCCTTCTGCATAAGGCAACTGATAGGCGGGCTCAGGGCGGGCATGGGGTATGTGGGGGCGAGGAACATACCGGAATTGCAGCAGAAGGCCCGCTTCATAAAGATAACCTATGCGGGGCTGAGGGAAAGCCACGTCCACAATGTGATCATCACAAAGGAAGCTCCCAATTACTGGATTGAGGCCGGAGAGTAAAGCCGTTTCATGTCCGAGAGGCTCAACCAGCTCCTCCTCCGCAAGGATCTCGATGCCCTTTTGTTCTTCTCCCCTGAGAACCTCAGATATCTGACGGGGTTCTCGGGAGGGGAAGGGGTTGTGTGCTTTCGCCCCCAGGGTATCTCGCTACTTGTGGACTTCAGGTATTTTGAGGAGGCAAAGCTTGAGGCCAAAGGATGTGAGGTCCATCTGCTCAAGCAGGGGATGAGGGGACTGCGGGAATACCTCAAGGAACGGCGGTTTCGGAGGGTGGGACTTGAGGCGCGGGCCATAACCCTTTCAGGCTTTCAGGAGATCCTTCAGGAGGGGATCGAGTTCCTTCCCTTAACCCACGAACTGGACCCCTTAAGGGCCGTAAAGACCCCGGAGGAGGTCAAAAAGATTCAGGAAGCGGTGAGGATAGCCGAGAGGGCCTTTGAGGAGGTCCTTGAAGATGTGAGACCGGGCTTAAGGGAGATCGACCTTGCCCTTGAGCTTGAGTACAGGATGCGTGCAATGGGATCGGAGGGGGTCGCCTTTGAGGCGATCGTGCTTTCGGGTCCAAGGACCGCCCTTCCCCACGGTCGGCCCTCAAGGAGGCCCATCAGGGAAGGTGAGGTCGTGCTTTTTGACTTCGGGGCGAGGGTCGGGGGTTACTGCAGCGACAAGACGCGAACTGCCTTCCTCGGGAAGGCGGACCCTGAACTTCGACGCGTGTACGAGGTGGTCCTTGAGGCCCACGACAGGGCCCTTGATGCAGTCAGGGCCGGGGTGAGCTTCAGGGAGGTGGACAGGGCAGCCCGTCAGGTGATAGAGGATGCGGGCTATGGCGAATTTTTCGGTCACAGCACGGGGCATGGTGTGGGGTTGGCGGTGCACGAATTCCCCTCCCTCTCCCCGGACTCGGAAGGGATCCTGGAGGAGGGGATGGTCATCACCATCGAACCCGGCATTTATCTGCCTCAGAAAGGAGGGGTGAGGATAGAGGACCTTGTCCTGGTGAAGGACAACGGATGTGAGGTCCTCACGAAGCGGGACTGTGAACTGAAGATCCTATAGGGAGGGATTCCAATGGCCATTTCCACGTCTGACTTCCGCAGGGGTTTGAAGATCGAGGTGGACGGTGAGCCCTATATCATCGTCGATTTTCTGCACGTAAAACCGGGGAAGGGCCAGGCCTTCGTCAGGACCAAGATCAAGAGCCTCGTTACCGGCAGAGTGCTTGAGAGGAACTTCAGAATCGGGGAAAGCTTCAATGAGCCCGACCTCGAGGAAAAGGAGGCCCAGTTCCTTTACCGCGATGGCGAGCAGTTCCACTTCATGGACACCGAGACCTATGAGGAAATGATCCTCACCAAGGAACAGCTGGGGGGAGCTGAGGATTTTATGCCAGAGAACATCACCGTGAAGATCCTCTTTTACAGGGGAAGGCCCATCGGGGTCGAACTCCCCAACTTTGTGGAGCTCAAGGTAGTAAGCACCACACCCGGGGTGAAAGGCGACACGGCCCAGGGAGGGTCAAAGCCCGCTACGCTCGAGACAGGGGCCGTGATTCAGGTCCCCCTGTTTGTGGAAGAGGGGGACACCGTCAGGGTGGACACCCGCACCAGGGAATACGTTGAAAGGGTGAGGGGGGCTTAGAATTCAAGGAGCACAGCCCTTACAGGGGAACCGTCCATTCCCCTGATCCTCAGAGGAAGGGCCAAAAGGAGGTATCTTCCGGGGGGAACGTCCTTGAGGTCCAGTCCCTCCAGGATGAGCACATCGGCCTTGAGCAATCTCCGGTGGAGGCGAAAATCCGGCGTCCCGAAGCGCTCAATGGACACGTAATCGATCCCCACAAGCCTTACCCCCCGCTCGATCAGCACCTCGGCTCCTTCGGGGCTCAGGTAGACGTAATCCCTGTAAAAGGCCCCAAGGGACATCAATCCCGAGTTCCTGGTCTTGAAAAGCACCGCCCCGATTCCGTCCTCAAGCCCCCGAAGGTCCTCGGGGCCTATCTCCTTCCCCCTGATCTCCAGGACCTGGGCCTCTTCCATGAAACGGTAAAGAGGTATCTGCTCTATGCTCCTTCCGCCCTCAAGGAAGTGGCAGGGTGCATCGATGTGGCTCCCGGTGTGGGTCCCCATGAGGAGTTTGTGCATATTGCATCCTGAACGATCGATGGTACAGATGGGTTCGGCCTCATAGGGGACATCGCCCGGATAGTAGGCCATGGGGGCCCCGATGATCGGTGAGAGGTCGTAGATCCTCTTCGGTTTAAAATTCGGTGATCTGGACATCGGGAGGAAGGTGGAGTTCGAAGATGTCCTCGGGGAGGGGCGGGTTGATCTCTATCTGGGAATAAAAGATCGTGGACTTCTCCCCTCCCCTTTCCACCATCTCTATCCTTTTGGGGAACCAGAGGCGTTGATCGATCCAGAGCTTCACCCTCTGCAGTTCTTGGAAGTCCTTTGTATCGATTTCCACTACTAAGAGCCCGCCCTCCACTCCCTCTATCCTCCCCTTCTGCTTCACCACCTCCCATGGCTCCTGCAGGAATTTCACCCACCGCAGAAGGGAGGGATCCTCGGATATATCCACCCTTTGGGCCACCTTCTCCTCGGGGAAGTATATGAGCATCTGATCACCCTTGAGCACGGTGATGCTCTCATGGGGAGGAAACACATCCATCCGGAACCTATCGGGCCTCTCTATCCATATGATCCCCTCCATCCTCACCTTTTCGCCCTGTACCGAGGATCGCTCATGGACCATATGGACCTTGACCCTGTTTACCGCGAGGCCCCTCTCCCTCAGGCGATAAGCCAATTCCTCAACGGTCAGGGCCTGCGCTGTGGTTACAACCCAAAGCACAAAAAACAGGAAAAG
>CAYVAU010000004.1:0-43928 GCA_964448445.1 uncultured Thermodesulfobacteriota bacterium
GGACAGATCCTCAAGGGGGCCTTCCCTTGCCCTTCTGACGGTCTTCCTCAAATCGCGATATACTTTACCCACGGCTCCCTTCCCAACCCTCCTTCCCCAGGGTGGTACCGATGTTCATACCCAGACCAATACAAGAAGTTGACACACCTGTTGGACGAGTTGTAAAGTTTCATTGAGCGCCTGGCTCCAGCCTTTCGGGCGGGGCACAGGAAGGGAGGAAATGGAGACATACCGCTTAGATCCAGGTTTCTGGACTGAGACGGAGGATAAGGGTATTCCTAAGGCCTTCTGGTGAGGTCCAGAAGGCTTTTTTTAAAGGGTGGGGGGTATGGGGAAGGTCACGGTTCCCGAGATCCTGAACAAGAAGCAAAACGGTGAAAAGATCACCATGCTGACCGCCTATGACGCCCCGATGGCGGAGATCATCGACGAAAGCGGAATTGACATGATCCTTGTGGGGGACTCGGTGGGGACGGTAATTTCGGGCTATCCCAATACCCTACCGGTAACTGTGGATGAGATGATCTATCACACCCGAGCGGTAGTTAGAAAGGTGAAGAGGGCATTGGTGGTAATAGACATGCCCTTTATGTCCTATCAGGTCAGCGTTGAGGAGGCCAAAAGGAACGCGGGACGGATGATTAAGGAAAGCGGTGCGGAAGCTGTGAAGATCGAAGGGGGAGCCTCGATAGCCCAGACTATTAAGGCGATCGTTGACATAGACATACCTGTAATGGCCCACATAGGTTTGACCCCCCAATCCATTCACAAACTCGGGGGCTATAAGGTACAGCGCCAGAGGGAAAAGCTGCTGGAGGATGCCCGGGCCGTGGAGGAGGCTGGGGCCTTTGCGGTAGTTCTGGAATGCGTGCCCGAGGAGATCGCCAGGGAAATCACCCAGAACCTTTCTATCCCCACCATCGGGATCGGTGCCGGCAGGTTCTGTGACGGACAGGTCCTGGTGATCCACGATCTGCTCGGCCTTCTGGGAGATTTCAGGCCCCGGTTCGTGAAGCGCTATGTGGACCTGCGGAGCATAATCTCACGAGCGGTGAAGGACTTTATAGAGGAAGTCAAGACCGGGGCCTTCCCCACAGAGGAACATGTCTTTAAGCTTTGAGTCATGCAGGTGATTAGGGATCCCAAACAGATGCAAACTCTTTCTGAGAAGTGGCGCAGGGAGGGGAAACGCATAGCTTTTGTTCCAACCATGGGCTACTTCCACGAGGGCCATCTTTCCCTGATGAGGGAGGGGAGAAGGCGGGGAGATATCCTGGTGGTCAGTATCTTCGTAAACCCGATCCAGTTCGGGCCCTCTGAAGATTATGAGCGTTATCCAAGGGATCTGGAACGGGACATCCGCATGGCCGAATTGGTCGGGGTGGATGTGATCTTTCATCCCGAGGTCCGGGACATGTACCCGGAGGGATTCCAGACCTATGTGGAGGTGAAGGAGCTGCAGAATCACCTATGCGGCAAGTTCCGTCCCGGACACTTCCGGGGGGTGGCCACCGTTGTGACGAAGCTCTTCAACATCGTGAAGCCGCATGTGGCCATCTTCGGGCTCAAGGATTATCAGCAGTTTCTGCTCATAAAGAGGATGGCCGAGGACCTCAACCTGGACGTGGAGGTAGTGGGGGTACCCACCGTGAGGGAACCCGATGGGCTTGCGGCCAGTTCGCGCAATGCCTATCTTGGGCCCGAAGAACGCAAGGCGGCCCTCGTACTTTACAGATCCCTCAAGGAGGCCGAAAGGGTCTTCCGCGAAGGGGAAAGGAATGCCCAAAGGATAATCGAAACGGCACTGCGGGTCATCGAATCCGAACCGGCAATCAGGTTACAGTACCTGGAACTGTGCGATCCTCAAACCCTCGAACCCCTGTCCGGAGAAATTCGGGGAGGATTGCTGGCCCTTGCGGCTTGGGTGGGTAACACGCGATTGATAGACAACATCCTCTTAGAGGAGGTGTGAGGTGCAAAGGATCATGCTGAAGTCCAAGATCCATATGGCTCGCGTGACCGAGCACAACCTCCACTACGAGGGTTCCATCACCATAGACGAGCAATTGATGGAAGCGGCAGGAATCTTCCCCTTCGAGCAGGTACAGGTTTACAACGTCACAAATGGAAACCGCTTCGAGACTTATGTGATCAAGGGCAAGAGGGGATCCGGTACCATCGGGATAAATGGGGCAGCCGCCCACCTGGCCAGGGAGGGGGATATTGTCATCATCGCCTCCTACGGGGTCTTTAAAGAGGACGAACTGAAGGACTACAAACCTCGCCTCGTCTATGTCGATGAGTGCAATCGGATCGTCGAGGTGGTCCAGGATCAGTGAGCTTGAAGCGGTGGTGCAGAGGATTTAAGTTTTTGACGGGATCTGAAACCCGTGGAGGTGATGGATGGTGGTTGAAAGGCTCCTTTCCTTCCAGGATATCGTGGAGAGGTTCCGGAAGGGGGAAAATCTCTTTGACATCACCATTGAAAAGTGGAGGAGGATCCGCAATTTCCTCTCCAAAAAGGGCCGGGAGGATATGCCCGCCATCCTGGAGAACGCCCGCATGGGAGGGCCTTTCTGCCTCGAGTTCAATCAGCAATGCAGCCTCTGCCCCCTCATTTCCTGGTGCCGTGATCCCAACGGTTTTTATCAAAATGTAATGCGTTACCTCTATATGTACGCCTCCACAGGGGATTATTACTACAAGCAAAGGGCGATCAAGGAAATTGACAAGTTCCTCGAAGAGATCAGGCAGTATAAACAGACCGTGAAGCAGAGGATCAATTGATGTCCCATCGCCATCGCGTCCAGGCGTTGGGAAAATTGATGGCCTATATCCTGAGACACAGACCGGATGAATTCGGGCTGGTGCCGGATGAAGAGGGATTTGTGAGCCTGAAAGATCTGCAGCAGGCGATAAGCGAAGAGGAAGGGTGGAGGTTTGTCAAACGCAACGATATCCTAGAGGTCGTCATCACCGACAGCAAGAAGCGCTTCGAGATACGGGATGATAAAATAAGGGCCACCTATGGACATTCCTTCCCCCAGAGGATTGCCTACGAGCCGATCACCCCTCCCAAGATCCTCTATCACGGGACCAGGCGCAGACACTATCCTGCCATCCTCCAGAAGGGGCTTCTGCCTATGGGGAGGCAATATGTACATCTCACCCCTTCGCGGGAGTTGGCCGAAAGGATCGGGAGGCGTCGGGATCCCAAGCCGCTGGTCTTGGAGGTTCATGCCGAAAGGGCCCATCAACAAGGAGTAAGGTTCTTTCAAGCCGCTCCGCTAATATTTTTGGCTGAACACATCCCGTCGTCCTTTATCGCCGGTCCCCCTCCAGAGAAGGTATTGGAGGGGCTCAAAAAGACGAAATCGGTTGATGCCGAGTCTGTTACCGAAGTTGCTCATGGTAAGCAATGGAAGAAAGAGGCTCGGAGGTTCCGCAAGACTTACAAAAACCTCTGAGGAGGACAGTGGGGATGGGTGAAGAAAGGGTAGAAGAAAAGAAAGGTTTTAAAGTAGTCGACAAGAGGTTTTTTGCAAAAAAGGAAAAAGGGAACCAGAAAGAGGAGAAAGAGACCCAAGAATCCATCCCCAAGATCACCTTCTCAAGCTTTATCTATTCGCTGAGCACAACCTGCCTCATGCACTTGGGGGAGATCCCCGAACCTACCACCAAACAAATTCAGAAGAACCTCCCCATGGCAAAGCAGACCATTGACCTCCTTGAAATATTGGCCGAGAAGACCAAAGGAAACCTCACCCCTGAGGAGGATGGCCTCTTGAAGAGCCTTCTCACCGAACTGAGGATCCGTTACATCAAGGCGATATCCCAAACTTAGACCACCCCCTGAGGTCCGCCCATACCTATGCACCCCCTTACCGTTGGGCAGAGTTGATCGCCCTTTGGAAAATCAGGCAATCTAGAACTTCTTCAGACCTCCCTTTAGAAGGAGGGGCGAGATTTCTGCTCGTTGCCGCTTCCACCTCCCTGAAGGGACTGCCAGATATCGTCCCTCTCCAGGAATCTCGCTGGCAGGCGAGGAACTGTAAATCCTCACCCCCGGGTAGCGATCCCGGTGAACCGCCAGGCCCATGAGGTGATCGGAATGGGCGTGGAGGATGACGACGGAGGTAATGCGGGAGGGTAAATGACCGAAAGCCCTCCTTCCAGGAGGGCCAGTTCACCGGCTCCCACAAGAGGGTAGAGGTTAAAGGGGCCTCCAAAACATAGGAGATCGTCGGCAACGGGAATCAGCTCGTTTTTAATGCGCTCCACAGGAACCCTCCGTTTTTTGACAGTGTTCTTGGGGGAATGATAAGATTTCAGACCATGTTACGACAAATCGATTGCAGTATAAAGCCTTCTTGGGAAGCCGAGCCATCTCTGGAAGGCCTTTTTAAGACGATCAAAGAGGTGCTCTTTTCGCCTTCTGATTTCTTCCGGCTCATGCCGAAGGGTGGGGGGATCGGATTGCCCTTGTTGTTCGGCGTAATTAACAACACCTTAGGGGTTCTGCTGGTTTCCTTCTGGAGCCTCCTCCTCGGCATTAAAATTGGCCTTCCGGGACCCTCGACCTCATGGACCGTCCTTTACGCGATATTGCTTCCCGTGATCTCCGTAGTCGATGTTTTCTTCTCAAGCGCTATTTTGCATCTCTGTCTCCTCATTGTCGGCGGGAGTAAGGCGGGTTTTGAGGCCACCTTTAGGGTTGTGAGTTACAGCAGGGCCTCCTACCTCTGGGCAGTTCTGCCGGTCCTCGGTCCTCTTATGTCCTCCATTTATATGATCATCCTTTACATAATTGGCCTCAAAGAGGCCCACGCAATAGGCAATGGCAAGGCGATCCTTGCGGTCTTTTTGCCGATTCTCATACTGGCGGCCGCATTTCTTTTCATCATGATCACATTGGTGTCCTTTCCCCAGAAGCCCGTTGATTCCCTTGCTTTATGAGCTTTCCAAGTATTGGGTGGCGGACCAAGCGGCTATTGCCCCATCTCCCACTGCGGTTGAGACCTGTCTCAGTTCCTTTGCTCTCACGTCTCCGGCGGCAAATATCCCCGGCCTTGAGGTATTTCCGCCGGTGTCGGTCTTTATGAAGCCCTGGGGATCCATTTCCACCAAGCCCTTGAAGATTTCGCTTGAGGGCTGTTGCCCTATGGCAATGAAGACCCCTTCCACCTCAAGGGTCATTCTGGATCCGCTCTGGGTATTGAGGAGTTCGAGGGCCTTCACCCCCTTTTCGTCACCCTTTATTTCGACGACCACATAGTTCCAGAGGGGTTTGACGTTGGGGGATTTGAAGAGCCTTTCCTGCAGGATCCTTTGGGCCCGCAGCCTGTCCCTCCTGTGTATCAGGAACACTTCCTTGGCCATATTCTTGAGGAAGAGGACCTCCTCCACGGCCCTGTCCCCTCCTCCCACCACCGCCACCCGCCTGTCCTTGAAGAAGAACCCGTCGCAGGTGGCGCAAAAAGAGACGCCCTGGCCCACGAACCTGTCCTCTCCGGGAACCCCGAGGCGGGCGGGTTGGGCGCCTGTGGCGATTATCAAGGCCCTCGATTCCACTTGGCCTTTTGAAGTCTTGACGAGGAAAAGATCGTCCTTCGGTTCGACGGCCTCCACCTTTACGAATTCCTCCAAAGGGACCCCCAGCTCCAGGAGCTGTCTTTTGAACCTATTTACGAGCTCGGTTCCCGATATCCCCTCGGGGAATCCAGGGTAGTTCTCTATGGTCCCCGCCATCAGGACCTGTCCCCCAGCGGAGAGGGCCTCAAAGACCATTGTCCTTACCTTCGCCCTCCCGCAATAAATGCCCGCGGTAAGGCCTGCAGGTCCTGCCCCTATGATCACGACATCAACCCTCTCCATCTCCTCCCTCCCGTATCCTGAAAAGCCTGAGACAGTTTTCCTTGATAATTTCCTTTGCCCTATCCAGGCTCATTTCCCTTATCTGGGCCCACAGCTTGAAGGTCTCCACTATATAGGCCGGTTCGTTCCTCTTTCCCCGATAAGGCTGGGGCGAAAGGAAGGGGGCATCGGTTTCAAGCAGGACCCTGTCGAGGGGAACCTCCCGGGCGATCGTCCTGAGGGTGTGGGCCTTGGGGTAGGTGATGGTGCCGGAAAAGGAAATATAGAACCCCCTCTTGAGGAACTCCTCTGCCGTGGGCATGTCTCCCGAAAAACAATGGACCATCCCCCCGGCTTCGGGTATCCCCTCCTCATCCAGGATCTCCAGAACCCTCTGGTAGGACTGACGGCAATGCAAAACCAGGGGGAGGCCCAAGCGGTTTGCCATCTCGATGTGCCGCCGAAACACCTCCTCCTGGATTTTCGGGGGCGAAAGATTGCGGTAAAAATCCAGCCCCGTTTCCCCTATGGCTACCACCTTCGGACGAGAGGCCAGTTTTTCGATCTCTTTAAGGGTCTCTCGGGTTACATCCTTCGCATTGTGGGGGTGGATCCCGAGGGATAGATAGATTCCCCTGCGGGAAGCGATCTCCAAGGATGGTCCAAAGGCCTCCTCCTCTGCGGCCACTGTGAGGATGGCCTCAAGTCCCGTATCCCATGCCCGCTGAAGCACCAAATCCAGGTCCTCGAACATCTCCAGGTGACAGTGGGCATCAACCATAGCCAAGCCTCCTCAAGAGCTCCAGGATGGCCTTTCCCCATCCCCGAGAGCCTTCCTCTCGAGTTATGGTCAGCTGATCGATCCTTGGGGCCCTTTCCGAGATTCCCCTGGTGCGCCTGACGATGATAGGCCATCTAGCCCTCTGAAGCATCGGCAGATCGTTGTGGCTGTCCCCAAGAGCCACTGTTTCAAAGTCCTCTCCCTTCATCCTGTAAAGCCTTTCCAGGACCTCCATGGCCTGCCCCTTGTCATGAAATCCCTGTATGTGTATGAAGCGCCCTCCCTTCCAGAAGGTCAATCCCCTTTCCTTGAGGGCCGCCCTCAAGGCTTCCTTATCCCCTTCGAAGAGGCATGGTTCTGTGAACTCACGTTCTTTGGCCAACCGGGCCTCTTCTACCGTCATGTTGGTCAATTCGGCCACCTCTTCAGGGCTCATGTCCCCGAATCCCCGCAGCCTGAAGCCCCTCTGGCGCAAGTCATGCACGATTCTGCGTATCGTAGGATACGGCACCCCCCGCAAAAGGACGAAATATCCATCAGTGTCCTTGGCCCCCTGAGGCGGGGGAAGGGAGGAGTCCTTGGGGATGAAGATCCCGCCTCCGTTTTCTGCTATAAAGGGTCCCTTAATTCCCAGGCGCTGCTGCCAGAATTCGATCTCCTTACGGGTCTTGCTGGTGGCTATTATCATGGGGATCTGCAGCTCCCCGAGCACGCGAAGGGCCTCCTCGGCTCCCGAGAAGCTGTAATTCCTGAGGTCCAGCAATGTCCCATCGAGGTCCGTGAAAATGAGGAGCTTTTTTGCCAAAGCAACCTCCCTGTGTTAGCATTTAGCTTGCATTACCCCAAGGAAGGAGTCAAGGAATGGGGGATTTTTATCAGAACGAGATGGTTTCGACCCTTCACGACTTCGGCACCATGGAACTTGAGCGCCTGGAGGGCGAACTCTCCTGGTATGTCAAGGAAAGGCCCATGGCCCTGATCTTGCCGTCGCTTTTTTCCGAACTGCAGGGGGAGGCCCTAAAAAGGATCGTCGAGGAGCTGAAAGGTGCCAAGTACATCAACACCGTGGTGGTGAGCCTCGGGAATGCCAACAAAGACCAGTTCCGCTATGCCCGGGATTTCTTCTCGGTCCTGCCCCAGAGGACCATCCTGGTCTGGAACGACGGCGACAGGGTGACCGAGATCTACAAGGAGATCGAGAGGGCCGGCCTGACGATAGGGGAAGCGGGGAAGGGGCGTGCCGTGTGGATAGCCTGGGGATATGTGCTTTCCCTTCCCCATATTCGAGTGATAACGCTTCATGACTGTGATATCCTCACCTACAACAGGACCTTCCTGGCCAGGCTCTGTTACCCGGTGATAAATCCCAACCTGGATTACCAGTACTGTAAGGGCTACTACAGCCGGGTGACCGATAGACTGCACGGACGGGTCACCAGGCTCCTGGTCTTCCCCCTCCTTAAGGCCCTGGAGAAGATCCTGGGCCCGATGCCCCTTCTGGATTTCCTGAAGAGCTTCCGTTATCCCCTGGCCGGAGAGTTCTCCATGGAGGCCGACCTCGCCAGGGTCACCCGGATACCGGCTGACTGGGGACTTGAGGTCGGGCTTTTAGCCGAGATTTACAGGAACGTATCCCCCAAAAGGGTTTGTCAGGTGGACATCATCGACCGCTATGAGCACAAACACCAGCCCCTCTCCCCCGAGGACCCTTCAAAGGGCCTCATGAAGATGGGCATTGACATCTGCAAATCCCTCTTCAGGAACCTTGCCTCCGAAGGTGTTATCTTCAACGAGGGGCTTTTCAACACCCTCGTTGCCACCTATGTTGCTAGCGCTTATGACATCGTGAAGCGCTACGAGGATGATGCTGCCATAAACGGCCTGTATTTCGATCGCCATGCCGAAAGCATGGCAGTTGAGACCTTCACCCGTGCGATAAGGATCGCCGCAGAGGTTTTCCTGCAGGACCCCCTGGGAATCCCCCTCATCCCGAGCTGGGACAGGGTCACTTCGGCCATACCCAGGATCCTGGACCGGCTGAGGGAAGCAGTGGAGGAGGACAACAAGGATTAATAAAGGGGGTTTCGGGGAATGACGACCAGGCCGGAGGAGGGGTCAACGAAGTATTTTTCCCTGTCCCTTTCGGGGTCATAGCCGATCTTCTCTCCCGGTGGAATGGAATTGCCGTGGTCTATGATGGCCCGCTGTATGTGGGCCCCTTCTCCCACCTCGATCTCTCCCAGAAGGATCGAATCTTCGACCACGGCCCTTCCCCATATCCTGGTGTTTCGCCCTATGATGGAATTCCGCACATAGGCCCCCGAGATGATCACCCCTAGCGAAAGGAGGCTGTTTTCCACAAGGCCCATCTGTCCCTCCGAACCTATGACCACCTTTGCCGGCGAGTCGTGATATCTGGCGGATCTTATGGGCCAATGGGGGTTGTAGAGGTTTAACTGGGGCAGCGGTCTTATCAGATCCATGTTGGCCTCATAATAGCTCTGGATGGTTCCCACATCCCTCCAGTAACGCCCTCGACCATCGGTACCGGGGATATGGTTGGTGGAGAAATCGTAAGCGTAGACCTTCCGCCGTCTTATTGCCTTGCTGAGGATATCCCTGCCGAAGTCGTGGGTGCTCTCGGGGTCCCGGGAATCGAGTTCCAGTTCCTCGATCAGGACCTCGGATTTGAAGATGTAATTGCCCATGGAAACCAGGGACAGATCCGGGTTGTCGGGCATTGCGGGTGGATCCTTCACCTTCTCCTTAAATTCGCAGATTCTTCCCTCGCTATCGACTACCGTTACCCCGAACCTTGAGGCCTCCGAACGGGGCATGGGTATGGTGGCAACCGTTATATCCGCATCCTTCTCCAGGTGGAACTCGATCATCTGCCTTATATCCATGGTGTAAACGTGATCGGCACCGAAGACGAGCACAAGCTCAGGGTTCATCCTCTTGATGAGGGCGACATTCTGATAGACGGCATCGGCTGTCCCCTGGTACCAGCTTTCGCCCACCTGCATCTGGGCCGGTACCGGGATGACAAAGGCCCCGTCCACCGGTTGGGTCAATATCCAGCCCTGTTGAAGATGTCTGATGAGGGAGTGGGCCTTGTACTGGGTGAGGACATAAATGTGCAGTATGCCGGAGTTGAAGAGGTTGCTGAGGACGAAGTCTATCAACCTGTACGTCCCCCCAAAGGGAACAGCAGGCTTTGATCGGTACTGGGTGAGGGGGTAAAGCCTCTCCCCCCTTCCCCCGGCCAGTACCATCGCCAGTACCTTCACTGGAGGCAAAACGACCACCTTTTCCTCCAATCCGGGGACTCAAAGAGGATTATCCTCCACCGGGCCTCGTTGACGGAAGCCCTGAGGATGAACATCTCCCCCCTTTTCCCCTCAACCTTGAGATATAAATATCCCCTTCCATCCCATCTGTCGATGACCCTCTTTATCCGAAGGCCCTCGGGCAGAGGGGGTGGATCCCAGTAGGACATGTCTTATTTTTAGCAGAAGTTTTCTTTCTTGCAATGCCCCCTTTGGGGCCTTAAGATTGTAAGAGAGGTGAGAGATGGAAGAAAGGACGAAGGTGGAAAATCCGGAAGAGAGGCACGAAGAGGCGAACATCGAAGCCCGCTATCTCAAGGCCATCGGTAAGTACCCCGTCTTGAGCCCAGAGGAGGAGAAGGAGTTGGCCTTCCGTTACAAGGCCGGGGACGAGGAGGCGGGAAAGCGCCTCATTATGGCCAACCTGAGGTTTGTGGTGAAGGTGGCCCTGGAGTACAGGGGTTACGGGTTCAGGCTCTCTGACCTCATCCAGGAGGGGAACCTGGGGCTGATGGTGGCCCTGAGGCATTTTGATCCCTCCAAGGGCTATCGCTTCATCTCCTATGCGATCTGGTGGATCAGGGCGTACATCCAGAATTACATCATGAGATCCTGGAGCCTGGTTAAGGTCGGGACGACTCAGGCCCAAAAAAAGCTCTTCTACAAGATGGGTCGCCTGTGGGAACTGGACGAAGGGGAGGGCAGCAGGCAGGAGAGGCTCAAGAGCCTTGCAGACGAGCTAAAGGTGGGCGAGGAAGAGATCGAGGAGATGTACGAGAGGGTGAGGTTCAGGGATCTCTCCTTGGATGCGAGGGTCGACGAGGAACAGGAGGCCACCTTCTTGGACTTTTTGGCCGATTTTGCCCCCAATCAGGAGGAGAAGCTTGCCGACAAGGAGCGGCGCGAGCTGATAAAGCGGGTGGTACGGGATGCCCTTTCCAAGCTGAGTGAGAGGGAGAGGACCATTGTGGAGAAGAGGCTCATGTCAGAGGAGCCCGTGACGCTTCAGGATCTCAGCAAGGTGTTCAATGTTTCCCGGGAGAGGGTGAGGCAGATTGAGATTCAGGCCCTCAAGAAACTCAAGAAAGACCTTGAGGGCAAAAAGGACCTCCTCAATTCCCTTTAATCCCAGTCCTCAGGCCAGGGGCTCTGGTCTTCTCGCTTCTTCAACAGCTTGAGGATTTCGTTAAGGATTATATCTGCGACGATGTCCTTGCTCATCAGGGGGAGACCTCTTACCCTTCCGCTTTGATCGATGATCTTCACTATGTTGGTATCGGCACCGAAACCCGCTCCAGGCTGGGTGACGTCGTTGGCCACGATGATGTCCAGGTTCTTCTGGCGGAGCTTCTCCTGGGCATTTTCAAGCAGCTGATCCGTCTCAGCGGCAAAGCCCACGAGGATCCTGGATCCCTTCCTCCTTCCCAGTTCGGCCAGGATATCGGGATTTGGCTCGAGTTCAAGGGAGAAGCCATTTCTGGAAATCTTTTTGATCTTGGACCGCGAGCTGTCCTTCGGCCTGAAGTCGGCCACTGCTGCTGTCTTTATGATGACATCGTAATCCTCGAAGTGATCCATCACAGCCTCGTACATTTCCCGGGCCGTCTTCACCCTTATGATGGGGATGTCGCGCCGGGGCAGGGTCAGATGGGTGGGACCGGATATCAAAAGGACCTCAGCCCCCCTTCTTCTGGCCATCTTTGCCACCGAGTAGCCCATCTTTCCCGTGGAGGGATTGGTGATGTAACGCACGGGGTCTATGGGTTCGAGGGTGGGGCCAGCTGTGACCAGGACCTTCCTCCCTTTAAGGTCCTTGGGGGTGAAGATGTCCTCGATCTTCTCCACGATCTCGGGGATCTCCGCAAGCCTTCCCCTGCCTGTGCTGCCACAGGCCAGATCTCCTTCGGCGGGCTCCACAAAGTGATAGCCGTAGCTTTTGAGTTTGGCCACATTATGCTGCACCACAGGGCTGTGCCACATCTTGACGTTCATCGATGGGGCAAAGAGCACCGGTACTTCCATCGCCATGACCATCGTTGTTAGGAGGTCATCGGCTATACCGTTGGCAATCTTGCCGAGGATGTTCGCCGTGGCCGGTGCGATGACCATCAGCTCAGCCCTGTCGGACATGGCCACATGCCCGATGCGGGATCCCTCCAGGAGCCTGAACATCTCATGAAGGACCGGATGTCCCGAGAGGGTCTGGAAGGTCAGGGGGGTGACGAATTTCATGGCGTTTTCGGTCATCACCACGTGCACATTCGCCCCCCTTTTGACCATCTCCCTTAGGAGCTCGACCGCCTTGTAAGCGGCGATCCCCCCCGTCACCCCCAGGATTATCTCGCGCCCTTTCAGCTTGCTGCCGCTCCTTTTGTGATCGCTCTGATCCATCATCCAATGCCCAACAGTTTTTTGAACTCCTCTTCATCGATGATCCGAAGCCCCAGGGCCCTTGCCTTATCATATTTTGACCCCGGATCCCTGCCCACCACCACATAGTCCACCCGTCGACTGACGCTTGAGGCCGCCATACCCCCCCTCTCTTCGACCAGCCTCTTTGCCTCCTCGCGGGTCATGCTCTCAAGGGCCCCGGTGAATACAAAGACCTTTCCCTTTAAGGGCTTTTCCGTAACCTCCTCCTCAGGTTCCCGGATCCGTAGCCCTGCCCGAAGCATCTTTTCGATCACCCTCCTGTTCTCCTGATCGCGGAAGAAGCTCGCCACACTTTCTGCCACCTCGGGACCAATCCCCGGAATCCTCAGCAGATCGTCCTTTCGGATGTCGTAGAAGTTTTCGAGCTTCTTTATGTGGGTCGCAAGCAACTGGGCCAGATGTTCTCCCACATGCCTTATCCCCAGGGCATAGAGGAACCTGGCCAGGGTGGTGTCCTTGCTGCGCTCGATGGCCCCAAGGAGCTTCTGGGCGAGTCTGTCGGCTACCCCCTCAAGCTTCAGGAAGTCCACCTTCTTGAGGTAGTAGATATCGGCCAGATCCTTCACCAGCCCCTTGTCCACGAGTTGCTCTATGAGCTTTTCCCCAAGTCCCTCTATGTCCATCGCCCTCCGGGAGGCGAAATGGCGGATCCGTGCCTTGAGCTGGGCCGGACAGGAAAGCCCTATACACCTGTAAGCCACCTCTCCCGGCAACCTCACCACCTTCGATCCACATGCCGGACAGCAATCCGGCATGTGGAACTCCCGCTCCTGGCCCGTTCGGCGTTCCTTTATGGGCTTTATGACCTCGGGGATGACTTCCCCCGCCCTGTGCACCAGGACCCAGTCGCCTATCCGCACATCCTTCCGCTTTATCTCGTCCATGTTGTGCAGGGTCGCCCTGCTGACCACCACTCCCCCCACCTGGACAGGCTCAAGGATGGCCACCGGGGTCAGGACTCCGGTTCTCCCCACCTGCACCACTATGTCCAGGACCCGGGTTGTGGCCTCCTCGGCCGGGAACTTGAAGGCCACAGCCCACCTTGGACTCCGGGATATCTCCCCCAGGCGCCTCTGAAGCTCAAGGTCATTGACCTTTATCACTATGCCGTCCATCTCGTAGGGGATCTCCTCGCGCCGCTGCAGGAGCCTTTGGTAATAGTGAATGCATTCGTCGATGTTTTCGCAGAGCTCCACAAAGGGGTTCACCCTGAGGCCCCATTTGGGCAGGGTCTGCAGTACCTCCCACTGGCTCCGGAACTCGCGCCCCCGACATTCCCCTATGCCGTAAAAGAAGACCTTCAAGGGCCTTTTGGCCGTAACCGAGGAATCCAACTGCCTCAGGGAACCGGCTGCGGCATTCCTGGGATTGGCAAAAAGGGTCTCACCGCGTTCCTCCCTCTCGCGGTTCAGGCGCCTGAAATCCTCGCGGTCCATATAGACCTCTCCCCGGACCGATAGGTATTCGGGGACCGGTTCTTCATCGTCTATCAGATAAAGGGGGATCATCTTTATGGTGCGGATGTTCTGGGTGATGTCCTCCCCCCTGTAGCCATCTCCCCTTGTGGCTCCTACGGTAAGGACCCCCCTCTCGTAGATGATCTCCACCGCTACACCATCGATCTTCGGTTCGGCCGTGTACTGGATATCGTGCAACACCCCGAGGAAACGCTTCACCCTCCTGTCGAACTCCCTGACCTCCTCCTCGTTGAAGGCATTCGAGAGACTCAACATCGGTACCCGGTGCTCCACCGTGCCGAACTCCTCAAGGGGAGGAGCCCCAACCCGCTGGGTGGGGGAGTTTGGGGTGACGAGTTCCGGATACCGTCGTTCCAGCTCCTCCAGTTCCCTCATCAGGGCATCATATTCGGCATCGGAGATCACCGGGTCGTTCAATACATAATAACGGTAGTTGTGATACTCGATTTCCCGGCGCAACTCCTCGACCCTTTTCCTTATTTCCTCGGGCACCATTGGAGCCCTCCTCGTTGGCTTTTCTCAGAAAATTTTAATACCCATCCGGTGTTTGTGTCCAAGGGGTGGCCGGTGGACTTCCTGACAGGGTATAATTTTAAAAAGGATGGTAAAAGTAGGTTGCTGTGGCTTTCCAGTTTCAAGGTCCACCTACTACGGGACCTTTGGGTGCGTTGAGGTGCAGCAGACCTTTTATCAGCCCCCCAGGGAAGATACCCTGAGGAGATGGCGCTTGGAGGCTCCCGAGGGTTTCGAATTCACGGTGAAGGCCTGGCAATTGATAACCCATGAACCCAAAAGCCCCACTTACAGACGCCTCAAACTGAAGATCCCCGAGGACCGAAAGGACAGATACGGGGCATTTAAGCCCACCGAAGAGGTGTTTGAGGCATGGGAGGTGACCAGGCTTTCAGCTCAAGCCCTGGGGGCCAGGATCATCATCTTCCAGACCCCCTTGAGCTTTAAGCCGACCGAGGATGCCCTTGAGAACGTGAGGGCCTTCTTCGGGAGCATAAGGAGGGAGGGATTCATCCTGGGATGGGAACCCAGAGGATGGCCAAGGGAAGTGGTCAGGTCGATATGTGAGGAGCTGGACCTTGTCCATGTGGTGGATCCCTTCTCGGATGAGGCCACTTGGGGAAGGGTCGTGTACTGGCGCCTGCACGGAAGGGGAGGGTACAATTATCGATACTCACAGCAGGAACTGGAGGCGCTCAGGGAACGGATTGCAGGGGATCGTCCCCATTATGTGATGTTCAACAATACTAATATGTTTGAGGATGCCCAGCGTTTCCTCGATCTGTTGGGAGATGGATAGACCTCAGGTCTGGTATCAACTGGCGGAAGAGGTGATCGGAAAGGGCAGGATCGCGGTGATCCTCGGGGCCTCCGATACGGGAAAGACCACCCTTTGTCGATTTCTCCTGCAGGAGGCCCTGGGAAGGGGGTTGAGAAGCGCTTATATCGACACGGATGTGGGGCAATCGGTAATTGGACCACCCACCACCCTGGGAATGGCCCTGGTGAAGGAGCAGCGGGACCTCGCCGATCCCGTTCCCCTTCGCCTTTATTTCCTCGGGGCCACTTCCCCGGCCCAGGAATTGTTGGCGGCGGTTGCCGGCGCAAGGAGGCTGTTGGAAGAGGCAATGGAGTTGGGGGTGGAATTTGCCGTCGTCGATACAACGGGGCTTGTGGCCGGGGACATCGGGTTTCGGTTGAAGTTTTACAAAATCGAGGTCCTTTCCCCGACGGATCTAATAGCCATAAGGAGGGAATCGGAGCTTGAGCACATCCTCAGGGCCTTCCGCGGACGCCAGAGGCCCAAGATCCATCTCCTTCCTCCTTCCCGTGGGGTCCGGAGGAGGGACCAGCTCCAGAGACAGCTTTACAGGAGCGGAAGGTTTGAGGCCTATTTTTCCCGGGCGAGGGTGGTAAGGCTCGGAGGAGGAAGGGTGGTGATCAATCCGTCCCTCCCCCTCGCTGATGACGGTGGCGGGGAGAGGATGGTTGGGCGGGTGGTAGGGCTGATCGACCGGGAGGGGTTTGCCCTGGGGATAGGGGTCTTTATGGGTATGGAGGACGGGGCGATTAAGGTCCTTACGCCCGTCCGGGATCTGGAAGCCGTAAAGGCGGTCCAGATGGGCGATTTGCTCCTGGATAGGGTTGCTCAGAAGGTGTGCATGCCCCAAGGAGGCCTTACGGGATGAGGTTCCCTTGGAAAAATCCACGGGGTTATCCACAGGTTTTCTACAAGCGGTGTGGATTGGGAGGAGGGTATGCCCGCCAACCTTCCGCCTGAATATTACGTTGCCGAAAAGAGGTTCAGGGAGGCCCGAACCCCTTCCGACAAGATTGCGGCCCTTGAAGAGATGCTGGCCATCATGCCCCATCACAAGGGCACCGACAAGCTGAGGGCCATCCTCAGGCGGAAGCTCGCCAAGCTCAAGGAAGAACAGCAGTCCTCAAAGGGGAAAGGGGGAAGGGGGGATATCTTCGCGGTGAGAAAGGAAGGGGCGGGACAGGTGGCGATGGCCGGTCCCCCCAATGTGGGCAAATCCCAGCTTCTGGCCGCCCTGACCAATGCCACCCCCGTTGTAGCCGATTACCCCTTTTCCACCCAGCGTCCGCAGGCAGGAATGATTCCTTATGAAAATATAAAGATCCAACTGGTGGACCTACCTCCTCTCACCCCCCATACCGACCTTTGGGTATACAGCATCCTAAGGAATGCGGATTTGCTGCTCCTTGTACTCGATATATCGGCCGATCCCTTGGGCGACTGGGAACAGATGAGGGAGCTGCTGTCCGCAAGGAGGATAATCCCCGTCAGGGAGATCGCCGATGGACAGCAGCCGGGGGTCACCCCAAAGCGGTCCATCCTGGTGGTCAACAAAGGGGATTTCGACCCCCAAGGGGAGGACTTCGAGGCGTTGCGGGAACTCATACAGGTCGACCTTCCCATGATAGAGGTATCGGCCAAAGAGGGGAATGGTCTCGAGGGCCTTAAGCAGCAGATCTTCCTCATGCTCGATGTAATCCGCGTGTACCCCAAGCCCCCGGGGAAGCAACCCGATATGGACAACCCCGTCATCCTCCCCAGAGGCAGCACCGTGGAGGACCTTGCCGAGGAGATCCACAAGGATTTCGTCGAAAAGCTGCGTTATGCAAGGGTGTGGGGATCGGCCAAGTTCCAGGGACAAAGGGTTTACAAGGACCACGTCCTTGAGGACGGGGATGTGGTAGAGCTTCATGTCTGAAGCCGGAGTTGAAGGCTTCCCTTTTGATCATACATCAGGGGGCACTGGGAGATCTGATACTTGCCCTTCCTGCCTTTTGGTCCATCCATTGGGCCCTCAATCCCCAAAGGTTCTCGGTGGCCGGTCACCCCTGGGCGATAAGGGTGCTTGATAACGTCTCGTGGATCACGGAACTCCTGGACGTGAACCTTTATCCCTTCTCCACCCTGTGGTGGAGGCCCTTAAGGCTCGATTTCACCCATGCGGTCGTTTTCAGCAGTTCGATCGAATGGGAGAGGTCGCTTAAGGCCTCTGGGATAAGGGAAGTATGGCTCATGCCCCCCTTTCCCAACAGGAGGATTTCGCTACTGCATCACCACCTGGAGGGGCTCAAGCGATACGGGATATTGCACAAGATGGCATTTCCCGACCTGTTTCTGAAGGACGAAGAGAGGGAGTCGGCCCGTGCCTTTCTCAAACAAAGGGGCATAACGGGCCCTTATTTTGTGATCCACCCAGGGGCGGGGAGTCCGCAGAAGGTATGGCCTCCGGAGAGAATGGCCGAGATAGCGCGATGGGCCTCCCAGTGGGGTTTCCCCGTTGTGGTGGAAGGGCCTGCTGACGATGCCCCTTGCTCCGCCTTCCTCAAGGCCCTGGGGATTCCGTCCCTGCACCTGAAGCGTCCTCCCCTGCGGTTCCTCTGTGCCATAATAAGCCAGGGGAGGTTCTTCTTGGGAAACGATTCCGGCATAACACACCTTGCTGCCGCCTCCGGTTGCCCGACCCTGGCCCTTTTCGGTCCCACGGATCCGGTCCTCTGGGGACCTAAGGGAGTATCGGCGCGATGGATCTGGAAGGAAGTAGAGTGCGCCCCCTGTTCAGATGAGCGGAGGAGAGGATGTCGGAGGTGCAAGGCCATGGAGGCCATATCGGTAGAGGACGTAAAAGAGGGGCTTTTGGCCCTGCTCGGCAAGGAGGAAGGACCATGAGGATCAAATGGGTCTGTCTTGTGGCCCTTCTGCTCATCCCCTTTGTTTGCTTTGCAAGCATGGTCCTGGTGACAATCCCTCCACAGAGGGAGTGGATTGAAGGGGTGGCGGCAGGGGAAATCGAGGTGGAGGTGCTCGTCCCCAGGGGCGCGGATCCCCATAGTTATGAACTGAGCCCCCGCCAGATGAGGCGCATTGAGGAGGCCGAGATCTATTTCGCGATCGGTTCGGGGTTGGAGTTCGAGGTCCTCTGGCTCGAGAGGATAAAGAAGATGAACCCCAAACTGGAGGTCATCACCTGTTCAAAGGGCATTCGGCTCATAGAGGGGGATCCCCACGTGTGGCTATCCCTGAGGAATGCCCAAAGGTCTGTTGCCATCATTGCCCGAGCCCTCTCCCTGAGGTTTCCCGATCGGGCCGAAAGGATAGGGGAAAAAGCTGAGGCATATTGTCGGCGGCTTCGAAAGCTTGATCAAAAGATCGCTTCATGGATGGGACCCTTCAAGGGGAGGGCGTTCCTGAGCTATCATCCGGCATGGGGGTACTTCGCCAGGGATTACGGACTGAGGCAGCTGGTGATAGAGGAAGGGGGGAAGGAGCCGACACCGCGGTTACTTTTGCAGAGGATCAGCGAGGCCAAAAGGGAGGGCATAAAGGTGGTCTTCATCTCCCCTCGATCCAACAGGAGGACGGCCGAGGTGATAGCCAGGGAACTGGGAGGTGAGGTGAGGGTCATCGACCCCCTGAGGGGGGATTACCTTAAAAATATGGAGGAGGTGGCCCGGGAGATCCTGAGGTCCTTCAAATGGACAGGGAAATAGAGTTTCACGAGGCCTTTATTGAGGCCCTGAACTTCATAGAGAGGGATTCCAAAAACGTCTTCATAACTGGCAAGGCGGGCACGGGGAAATCCACCTTCCTGAGTTACTTCAGGGAACACACCCGGAGGACCCCCGCAATAGTTGCCCCCACAGGCGTTGCCGCCTTGAACGTCCGTGGCCAGACGATCCATTCCTTCTTCGGCTTCAGGCCCGATGTGACCCCCGATTCCGTCTCCGAGATCAGGCCGAGGGATCCCGAACTTTACCGACATCTTCAGACCCTGATCATAGACGAGGTCTCCATGGTGAGGGCCGACCTCCTGGATTGCGTGGATCAGTTCTTGAGGCTTTATGGCCCAAGATCCGGGGAGCCCTTTGGGGGAATCCAGGTGGTCCTCATAGGTGATCTTTATCAGCTTCCCCCTGTGCTGACCCAACGGGAAGCCCCCCTCTTCAAGAAGAGGTACCGGAGCCCTTACTTCTTCGACTCCCGCGCCTTCAGAGAAGGCGAATTCGAATTCGTCGAATTCGAAAGGGTCTATAGGCAGACAGATCCGGTCTTTTTGGAGATCTTAAACGCCATAAGGAACAACACGGTTACCGATGACCATCTCGAGCTGCTCAACCAGAGGGTAATTCCCGATTTTGAACCCGAAGGGGATTTTTACGTCTACCTGACCCCGACAAACGCAGCGGCCGAGAGGATAAATGAGGAACGGCTCTCAAAACTCCCGGGTCATGCCGTCAGATACAGGGGAATTCTGCAGGGGCAATTCAGTCCCTCCGATCTGCCGACCGCCATCGAACTTTCCTTGAAGGTGGGGGCGCAGGTGATGCTCTTGAACAATGACCCGGAAGGGAGGTGGGTGAACGGGGACATGGGGAAGGTCATCGGAGTGGAGGAGAGAAGGGGGGAACCCGATCTCATATGGGTGGAGCTGAAAAAGGGAGAGGTGGTGGAAGTTGCCCCCTTCACATGGGAGGCGTTCGAGTTTTTCTTCGACTCAAAGGACGGAAGGCTTAAAAGCAGAACCATTGGTTCCTTCACCCAGTATCCCATGCGCCTGTCCTGGGCCATAACGATCCACAAAAGCCAGGGGTTGACCTTCGACAGGGTCATACTGGATATAGGCAGGGGTACCTTTTCTCACGGGCAACTGTATGTGGCTCTTTCCCGTTGCCGATCCATGGACGGGTTGATCCTCAAGCGACCCCTGCAGAAAAGACATATAGTGCTTGATAAGCGCATCCTCAGGTTTCTCACTCAGTTCCAGTACCGCAGGGCTGAGAGACGAATGCCTCTGCAGAGGAAGCTGTCAATCATTCAGGAGGCCATAAAGGAGGGGAGGAGGCTCGAGATCGTCTACCTCAAGGCGACCGATGAAAAGACCAAGAGGGTCATAAACCCCAAGGCCCTTGAAGTGATGCAATATGGAGGGAGGAAATTCCTCGGCCTGCACGCCTACTGCACCCTCAGGGGAAGGAACAGGATCTTTAACGTCGCAAGGATCATATCCATCCGGCCTTTGCCCTGAATTTCTTGACTGTAAACTCTTTCTCTGCCATATTTTAGACAGCGGGGCGTGGCGCAGCCTGGTAGCGCACTGGCATGGGGTGCCAGGGGTCGGAGGTTCGAATCCTCTCGCCCCGACCAGTTTTTGCTCATCGCTACCCTCAGCACTCGCCAGCGTTATACGGGTGGGATTTTTTCCACACCCGCAGTAGAAGGGTTTCCTCCGTTGATTGACCCTTCCACCGTCCCTGACTCACACTGAAGGCTTTCTAAAAACACAAGTGGTTTTTGGGGATTCTTTCCGATAATCCAAGCCCTTGCAGATCTTCAGCGTGAGGTACGAGCTTTTCCGACCGCCTCAGCGTTTAAGTCGATACACCGAGTATCTTTGCCGCATCCCTACACGGCATAACTTGCTCAAGTGACTGCTAAACACCCCCTAATCCCTCGAAGCCCTTCTTCTCAGGATCCTCCAAAAATCCCTGTAAAATCTGTCCAAAAACAGCAGATAGCGGGCCTGTTTCTCCACCGAAAGGATGCCCTTTACCTGCTCCCATTCCCTTTGGCGTAGTTGGTCCATGCGCTTGATATAACTTTCGACTTCCGAAATCTTTTCCCTGAGCCGATCCTCCGGGGCATCCTCCCGCAACAGCTTGTGCAGTTCCCTGAGTGCCTGGCGATACTCTCGCAAGAGCTGATGCCTCTCTCGGCTGTAACGCTTAAGAAGGGGGAACAGCTTCGCCGCTTCGTCCTCCGTCAGATCGAGGGCTTGGGTAAGCTTCCACAGCTTGAGGGCTTCAAAGTCCCTGAGCTTTTTTTCTTGACCCAGAGGATGGGCCATGGCCATCCCTAAAGAAAGGATCAAAAGGAACAGGATTCCCCTAAAGACCTTATGCATCTTCCCCACCTCCTTCTGTGATTTTCGTTTCCCACAAGAGATAAGGCCATGAGACCTTAAGCTCCTGCAGGAACTTTTCCCCCTCAACGGAAATCATCTGGGAGAAGACTTCCTCCAACAGGGCGCTGTCGATCTCAGTTATTGCCTGCTCAACCCAAGGAGTTGGAAATTCAGGGGGGAGACCTTGTGAGGGACGGAAATGGTGAAAGATCATGAAGAAAGCAGCAGCTATGCCTGCCACCGAGAGCCCTATCTTCCAAAGGATCCTTCGGGGGGTATTCAAGGGTATTTGAAGATCAAATTGAGGGACTGGTGTTTCTCTGAGGACTTGGAGTGTCTTTTTGTACTGGCCCCAGTCTTTTTGGCATCGCTTACACAAAAAGAGGTGCACCCTTAACCTCATCCTTTGCCAGAAAGTTCCCTCATTCAGCAGACAATCCAGCATGATTTCCTGGGCTTCCTCACACCTCATCTTCCCTTAAGGCCTCCTTGAGCCTCCTTAAGGCATGATGGATATGGGCCTTGATGGCCCCTTCGGTCAGATCCATCACCCTTGCGATTTCGGAATACTTCAGCTCCCCGTAAACCTTAAGCAGCAGGGCCATCCGTTGCCTCTCGGGCAATTCCCCTATGGCCCGTTGAAGCCTGAACCTCTCCTCCTCGAGGACCAGGGGGTCGGCATTACTAAAAGGTAAATCCACCATCTCCATGAACCTTTCCCTCTGCCTCATCATGTCCGCAGCGACATTTGCGGCGATGCGAAAGAGCCATGCCCTGAAGCGGGACCGCTCCTTCAGGCCGTTCCTGGCTTCCCAGGCCTTAAGCACCGCAGTCTGCATCGCCTCTTTTGCCTCCTCTGGGTTGCCCAGAAGCCGCATCAGAAAACCGTAAAGAGCCCCTTCGCACTCCTTAAGCCCTTTTACGAATTCCTTTCCGCTCATCAACCCGGCTTTTTTTAAGACGCCTTGAGAGGGGAGAAGGTTTAAGGACCTGAGAAGAGGAGGCCAAGGAGTTCCCTTTCCTTTCGCTGCATCCTCAGGGCTTCTCCCGCATCCCTTTCATGATCGTAGCCCAGGAGGTGGAGTATGCCGTGGATGAGCAACAGGGCGATATATTCCTCTGTCCCGATTCCCGCCTCTTGGGCTTCCCTTCTGGCGGTCTCGGTGGAGATAACCACATCGCCCAAGATCCCAGGGGCAGGGCCATCCATCGGGAAGGCCATCACATTGGTGGGCCTGTCGCGCCCCAGATATTTGAGGTTTAACGCATGGATCTCATCGTCATCGACCAGCAGCACGCTGAGTTCCCCCCTTTTTATGCCCAGTTGCTCCAGGACCTTCTTTGCCCAACTGCGGACATCCTTAATCCTTACCCGTCTTTTCCTCTCCCTCGACTGTACGATTACCCTCAATCCCCTCCCCCTGTTTGCTTTCGGCGCGTTCATAGGCCCTGATGATCTCCTGCACTATGGGATGGCGAACCACATCCCTTTCGGTGAAGTAAACAAAACTGATTCCCTCTATCCCCTTGAGGATGTGTTGGATCTCTATCAGTCCCGAAGGGATCCCCTCGGGCAGGTCCACCTGGGTGATGTCCCCGGTTATGACCATCTTGGACCCAAATCCCATCCTGGTGAGGAACATCTTCATCTGTTCCGGTTTGGTATTTTGGGCTTCATCCAGGATTATGAAGGCGTCAGAGAGGGTCCTCCCCCTCATGAAGGCCAGGGGCGCCACCTCCACCACTCCTCGTTCTATTAGCCTTGCGGCGTGATCCAAATCCAGCATGTCATAAAGGGCATCATAAAGGGGGCGTAGATAGGGGTTCACCTTCTCCTGGATGTCACCAGGGAGAAAGCCGAGCTTCTCTCCCGCCTCCACGGCGGGCCTCGTGAGGATGATCCGGCTCACCTCCTTTCGGGTCAGGTAATCGAGGGCCATGGCCATGGCAAGGTAGGTCTTTCCGGTTCCCGCTGGACCTATGCCGATGACCACCGGATTGTGCCTTATGGCCTCTATGTAAAGTTTCTGCGTAGGGGTCTTTGGCGTTATGACCTTCTTTTTGGCCACAAAGACCGTGTCCAGGAAGATCTCCTCTATACTGTAGGCCCCATCTCCCTGCATGATCCTTATGGCGTACTCCACATCGGTACTCAGGAGAAAATAGCCCTTGCAGAGGAGCGTGTATAACTGTTCCAGGGTCCGCTTGGCTATCTCGCGGTTGTCTCCCTCTATATGGACTTGCGAACCCTTGGCATGGATCCGCACATTCAGGTGGCGTTCTATGATCTTTAAGTGCTCATTCCTCGGGCCAAAGAGCATCCTGACCCTTTCCCCTTCGGGAAAGCTCAATGTGGTCATCTCAACCTTCATCCCTCAGTCTCTTTACCTCCTCCACGATCTTGGGAAGGATTTCACCCGCCTTCCCCTGTATAAGATAATCGGAAAGGGTACCGGTGAGTACCGTGGGTTCCTTGTTGACCTCCACAATTATGGCCCCACTGCCCTTCGCTACCCTGGGGAGATCCGCTGCAGGATAAACCACCGCCGAGGTCCCGATGACCAGCATAAGGTCACATCTTCTGGCCTCCTCAAGGGCCCTGAGCTGGGCCTCCCAGGGAATGGGTTCCCCGAAAAAGACCACATCGGGCTTCATGATACTTCGGCACTTCTCACAGCGGGGAGGGATCTCCTCGGGACGAAGGCCCCGGGCAGGCCTCCTCCAGCCACAGTTCAAACAGACCAGCCAGTCGTGATTCCCGTGGTACTCGATCACCACTCTGCTTCCCGCCCGCTGATGGAGGCCATCGACGTTTTGGGTGATTACCGCCTTCAATAACCCCATCTCCTCCAGTTCCGCAAGGGCCAGGTGGGCGGGGTTGGGGTTGGCTTGGGAGGTCAGTTGAAGCATTTCCTTAAGCATCTCCCATACCTTCTCCGGATTCCGCCTGAAGGAATCTATGTGGGCATATTCCATGGGATCAAAACGCGACCACAAACCCCCAGGACTCCTGAAATCCGGAATTCCACTCTCCACCGAAATGCCCGCCCCTGTAAGCGCCACGGCCCATCGAGCCTTCAATATGTCCTCTGCAGCCCTTCGGATCACTCCCCAGTCCATCCATAACCCTCCTTAACAATTTTACAGCCATCCTTGACCACAAAACAGTACGCCTTCCTCCCCCCCAACCCCTCCCTACACACTAACCTGCCTTCAGGCAAGGCACTCATCAAGGACCTCTTCCCACCCAAGATTAAATCACACTCCCTTAACGCCAAATCAATGGAATTGTAGACAGGAACAGCATTCCTGATGTCCAAATAAAAGTACACATTCGCAACAAGTCCTTTATATACACACAAACGAGGTTCCTTAGTCTCCATGCTATTCAGACATTCCTTCGCCAAAAGGGCAATCTCTTTTTGAGAACGAGTAGAAAGATACGGCTGCAAGAAGCAGAAAAAAAGCACCTCCATTAACGCCACATAAAGGGCCATCTTGAAGAATCCAAGCCTGTCTTTCATAAAAAACAAAATCCCTCCGATAATGACGACAATTAAATTTGCAATTATAACTACGTGAGGAACAGAATAATATGAGGATAGATAAAACCAAATAAATAAAGGACTGATGGAAAGCCCTACAAAAAGAAGTATCGACAGGAACTTGCAAAGTTTTTTGAGAATTTCATTCCAGTTATTTTCCAGATAGGCAGCAATGAGGAGAGTGCTGTAAGGCAATATGGGAAGAATATAATAAGACCTCCTCGCTTTTGCGAGGGCAAAGGTGCAAAAGATTACGATGTTTGCAATCAGCAAAAACCTGACCTTACCATCCAGGGTGCCAAAATTTTTTATTCCCCACCACAAACTTAGCGGCAAAAAGATGCACCATGGAGCAAGCCATGCCGGCCAATAATAAAAATAGATGTAAAAAGGCCGCACATTGTCATACGGTCGTATCGCCTGCTGCAAATTCTCTCTGATAAGGATGGAGAATGGAAGGCTGCTTTTGAGTTCTATAGCCGTTCCTACAAAGGGTAAAATATATATTGCAAGAGCAATCACAAAAGCCAGCAGATTCTTGCGATTAAAATGGTAAAATCGCTTATTGATCACGATATCAAAAAGTACTGGGAATATTCCTGTTGCAAATGCTGTGTGACCCTTCGATAATCCTCCCCATGCCAAGCCCAACCAGAATAAAAGATAGCGAAGGAAAGATGTGCTTTCTGTGGAAATTAAGTAGACAGTTAGGGAAATTATGATTCCAAACAGTTGAAAAATTTCTGATTGTGAGAGTCTCGCGAAAGATATAAATCCCCAAGAGGTTAGGAATATGAAGGAGGAAAATAAATCAAAAGGCTTTGTGAACAATTTCCTTGAAACAAGGAAGATGGACAAAAAACTGAGAAAGGCCAGTATTGCTCCAGGAATCCTCGCAAATAGCTCGTTAAATGTGCCCATCTTTTCGGATATTTTTATAAGCCAGAAGGGGAGAAGGGGCTTCGTTATATGGGGATGGAAGTTTATGGTGGGGACGAACCAGCTATCCCTCAAGATCATTTCCCTTGCCCCTTCTGCCCATCTGCCTTCGACCCCGAAAAGGGGTCGGGTTCCCAGGTTCAGGAAGAGGAGGACGAGGGCGATGCAGATGAGGCAGTATGTCCAGAAGGGATTCCTTTCTGTCATCCTTTCCTCCTCAAAACCACGGGGTAATCGCTCAGGAAGTAGACTATTGCTCCCATGAGGCCTGAGATGAGGACGACGGCCAGCACTAAGAGGCCGCAGGCAAAGCCCCTTGTCGCTTCTATTCCCAAAAGTTTGAACATGAACACGTACCCTCCTTCCCTGAGTCCGAGGCCGCTTATGCTCAGGGGAAGGGCGCTGATTATGTCCACAACGGGGACCACGAAGAAATATGCAGTCAGGGGGACCTCGATGTCCAAAGCCGCACCCAGAAGGGCGACCGTGAGGATGTTGATGGTGTGAAAGCAAAAGGAAAGCCCCAGGACCCACAGGCTCCTCTTTGGTCTTTCCCAATAGATGGTGAAGTCCTCCAGTTTCACCTTCCTTGCCAGTTTCCCGAGCCAGGGAAAGGCCTTGACCAGGCCGGGGAGGGTCAAAAGGAGGATCCATCCGAGGATCAATCCCCCTAACACCGAGGTCCTCAAACTCAAGGGGAGGGAATCCCTGAAGAAGAGGGTTACCGAAAGGGCACAGAAGCTCAGGAGGGCTACCCCTCCTGTATAGCGTTCGGCGAGGATGCTGTAAGCGGACCTCATCCGGCTCTTCTCGGTACCCGCAAGCAGTGCCGCACGATAGACATCCCCTCCTATGGACCCGGGCATGAACAGGTTGAAGAACATCCCGATGAAGTAAAAGGCCACAAAGTCCTTAAAGGGCCTGTGGAAACCCAGGGGTTCCGCCAGCAGGCGCCATTTATAAGCCGAGAGCACTTGTCCCCCAAGGTATATTCCCAGGGCCAGGAGGAAAAAAGGGGGCCTTGCTTCCTTCAGCGACAAAAGGACGCCCTCCCTCGGCACCTTGAGGATGATAACGACCAGGATGATCGCCCCGAAGGAGAGCTTGAGGAGGGTTTTCGCGAACCGGGACCTCACACCTTTACCCTGACGCCCCCTTCTTTCAGCGAGCGATGACCCGCATCAAGGACCCTTAACGTCTCAAGGGAGTATTTGCCCAGGGAAGGGGCTTCGAAGCCTTCCTTTATAGCCCTGAGGAAGGCCTCTAAGGAGGCGTAAAGGGGCTCAGTGGGGCCGAAATCGGTCCAGACCCTCTCCTCGGTCGCTTGGGCGGGTATGAGATTGGGGGAGGGGATCCCCCAGATGATGTCCTCGGGCTTTGAACCGAACTGGTACCTATAAAGGACGACCCTCCTCTTTTTGAACCTCCCCTCGTAAAAGATGGCCCCCCTTTCACCCACAACGGTGAGGCTTGCGGTGCTGTGGGGATGGCACCAGCTCAGGTGTACAAAGCACGTAATACCCCCTTCTAGCTCCAGTATGCCCATCGCCACATCCTCCAGGCCGTCCTGGATGAAGGCGTTCCCCTTGACTGTTATCGAGGTGACCCTCCTTGGGAGGAGGAACCTGATGATGGAAAGGTCATGGGGAGCTGAGTTCCACCATACATTGGATTCACATCTTATCCTTCCCATTCCGAGCCTCTCAGACAGGACATGCCTCACAGGACCTATAGCCCCCCCTTGCAGGAGTTCCCTCACCAGTTGAAGGGCCGGATCGTAAAGGAAAGTCTCATCGACAAACAACACCTTGCCCTGTTTCTCCGATAACATGAGGAGCTCTTCCCCCTGGGCGTAGTCCATGGCCAGGGGCTTCTCCACGAAGACGTGTTTGCCCGCCAGAAGGGCCTTCTTCGCAGGGAGATAATGGAGGGAAGGGGGGGTCACGATCAGCACGGCATCGATATCCGAAGTCCCAAGGACCGCATCTGGCTCGCCTGTCACCTCGAGCCCAAAATCCCTCGCGATCTCTTCCCTCGTCCCCTTGTGGGGATCACAGACCAGGACCACCTCCACATCGGACATCTTCAAGAGATTCCTTATGATGTTCTTACCCCAATACCCACCGCCCAAAATGCCAAACCTCATCACCGCTTACCCTCCTCAATCTCCGGATAAGGAGCTCTTATTTCCCTCACCCTGTAGGCCCCTTGCTGTTGAACCCTGAGAAAACGCTTTAAGTTCTTCAGGACCATGTGGGACATGGTAAGGGATAAACTGGAGAGGATGAGGAAGGGGAGGGCTGTAGAGGGATTGAGGATGCTAAGGATTCCCAGGGTTATGGTTGAAAGGATCAGGCCCTTTTTTATCCTGTGAAGCCTCCCTTCCCAGAGGGTGGGGTTTGAGAGGACGAATTTTATGGTCGACAATTCCCTGAGTACCTCGAAGGTCCTCGAGAGGCCGTAATGGCTTTTCCCCGCCTGCCGTCTGCGGTCCCTTACGGGTACTTCTGTCACCTCCGGGCCTCTGACGCCAAAAAGTGCCGGAAGGAACCTATGGAAGCCGTGGGGGATTTGGAAACCCCTTACCAATTCGGCCCTGTATCCCTTGAGGCCGCAGCCGGTATCGTGGATCCGACACCCGGTGACCTTCGAGATCAGCCAGTTGGCGACCTTGGATGGCAGGACGCGCCGAAGGAACGGTTCCTCCCGTTCCCTTCGCCATCCGCTGACGGCCTTGTATCCCTCTTTGAGCTTCTCAAGGATCTTCGGGATATCCCGCGGATCGTTCTGGCCATCGCCGTCCATGGTTACGATCCACCTGCCCCTTGAAAAGCGGTAACCGGCCGAAAGGGCTGCTGCCTCCCCGAAGTTGCCATCGAGATCGACCACCACTACGTGAGGATCGTGATCCTGTATCTCCCTGAGGATCTCGCCGGTTCCGTCAGTGCTTCCGTCATTCACAAAGACTATCTCGTAAGGAAGACCAATTCCATCCAAGACCTCCTTGAGCTCTTGATAGAGCTTGGGGAGATTGCCCTCTTCGTTGTGAAGCGGTATGGCTATGGAGACCTCCGGTTTCATCCCTTGAAGAATTCGGTGACCTTCTCGATAACGTATTGAACTTCTTCGTCTGTAAGCTCTGGATAAAGGGGGAGGGAGAGGACCTCAGAACATATCCTTTCGGCTACAGGAAGGTGGTATTTCCCGTATCCTTCCCTGAGCCACGCATCCTGCATGTGCAGGGGCAGGGGATATTGGATGCCGGTCTCAACACCCCGTTCCTTTAAGAAGGCCCTCAATTCTTCCCTCCTGTCGGTCCGGACCACATAGCGGTGATAAACGCTTTTGCGGTCGGGAAACTCGGGGGGTGGTATAAGGCCGTCCAGGTCCCTGAAGGCTTCCGTGTAAAGGGCGGCGATCTCCTGGCGCCTCCGGTTGTCCGAATCCAGCAGTCTCAGCCTGATCCTGAGGACAGCTGCCTGGATCTCGTCCAGGCGGCTGTTGAAGCCGTAAAAGAGGTGTTGATTTTTCTTTGCCTGGCCGTGGACCCTCAGCAGATCCAGCCTACGGGCGATCTCGGGGTCACCGGTCGTGCAGAATCCCGCATCACCAAAGGCCCCCAGGTTTTTGACCACCCCGCAGCTGAAGCAGCCCACATCCCCGAAGCTTCCCACCTTCCTGCCCTTGTATTCGGCACCATGTGCATGGGAACAGTCCTCGATGAGTTTGATCCCATGGCGCTGCCGCAGTTCCAGGAGGGGATCTAGGTCTGCGGGATGCCCATACATATGGACCACTATAACGGCCTTGGTTTTGGAGCTTATGGCTCTATGGACCTGTTCGGGGTCAGGACCAAAGTCATCCTCGCTGGCGTCCACCAGGATCGGCCTTGCACCGACCCACTTTATCGCCTCAACAGCTGCCATGAAGGCGTTTGCATGGAGGATCACCTCATCCCCCTGACCTATCCCGGCTGCCACAAGCCCCAAAAGCAGGGCGTCGCTGCCCGATGCCACCCCAAAGGCATAGCGGGTACCTATGTAGGAGGCTATTTCCTCTTCAAAGGCCTTGAGGTTCCGTCCCCCCAGGAGCCTCATTTCCTCAAGGATTCCCTCCCATTCCCGGAGGACCTCACCTCTTATCCTCTTGCTGGTCCTCTTCAGGTCCAGAAGGGGTATCTGCACGGCCGACCTCCTTATTGGTTATAATTGCCAAACTCTTCCCTCCCACCTTTTGCACAGCAACTATCCTTACCTTTACCCCTTCTTGTAGAAGTCTTTCAAGATCCCTCTGACGCAGAACGCAAACAACCCTTCCGCTGGAGAGGATGGCTTTGAGCTTTTCGGGACTGTACACCCTCAGGATGGGCACAATACCGGTATAGAAATTTATCTCCGAACCCTGGCGCCGATAAACCACAAGGTGGTCCCCCTCCTGCAGGACCTGCAGCACCTTCTGGCAGAGGAACCTGTAGGATTTGTAGGGATTCATAGCGGGAAGGACCTTCCAGCAGCACAAGATATAGAGCCAGGCGGTCACAAGCACTATCGTCCAAAATCCAAGGGCCTTTTCTCCCTTCCTCACGGAGAGGAAGAGGAGCAGCCCCGAAAGGACCAAGGGGCATCCGGCCAGCATACCCGCTTCGGGTGCCCCCTCCCACAGTTTCCTGGCATAAAGCCCCCCAAAGGGGACGGCAATTCCTAGGATGAGGAAGGATACGGCCGAAAAGTGAAGTGGGATCCTCAGCAACCTCTCGTCGATTGCTGTCTCCGACCAGAGCCACCCCGTCATTAGGGCCGCTGCCGGATAAAGGGGCAGAAGGTAAAGGCCCCGTTTTGCCTCTGACAGGGAAAAGAACAGAAAGACCAGCGAAAACCAGAGGAAGGGGAAGAGGGCCTTTTGGTTCCTCCTTATGCAGAAAAGGACGGCCGAAGGGAGGAAGATCCCCCATGGCATGAACTGTACGGGGAAGTTGTAGAGGTAATAGTAAATGGGCCTGTCATGGCCCGAGGAATGGAAAAAGGTGGCCGCTGTCCTTTCCCACAGAAGCCCTCGTAGATAGGGCAATCCCTGCGACTGAAGGGTCAGAAGAACCCACCCCAGCAAGATTCCCGAAAAGACCATGAATCCCGGAAGGTGAGCCCAATCAAAGACGAACCCCTTTCCCCTTTTCCAGAGGAAGTACGGGACTATGGCCAAAAAGGGGACGATTACCGCTGGCTGAAGTTTTGTCAAAAAGCCCAGGGCCATAGAAAGGTACCCCAAAAGGTAAAAGGCCCATCGGTTTCTTTCGCTATGGCCTCCCACGAAGAACGCGAAGATGGAGAGGGTGGTGAAGAAGGTCAGGGTGGCATCTATATTGGCCCTCCGTGAAAGCCAGAAGAACTGAAACGAGGTGCACAGGATGAGCGCCGATAGCAGTCCCATCGAGGTCCCTTTGAGGCGTCCACCGAGGGAAAAGACCAGAAGGAGCGTGAGTAACCCGAAGATGGCCGAAGGGAGCCTTGCCGAAAGGGCCGTCACCTCCCCCGTGAGTTTGGAAAGCAGGGCTATTATGGCGAAGAACAGGGGTGGTTTATCGAAATACACCTCGCCGTTCAGGTGGGGAACAAGATATTCTCCCCTCAGGAGCATTTCACGGGCCACCTCTGCATATCGGGGCTCATCGGGATTCCAGAGGTCCCATCCCCCCAAATTGAAGAACATCACTGCCCCGCCTACGGCCAGGATCGCGATCACCTTGGGCAACGACGACCTCAATCTCCCCTCCTGAGCTTCAGAAGGTAAAGGATCCCCACCGTGAGGGCGAAAAGGGCCACACCTATTGAGACCTCCTTCAGGTGCCTCCTGAGCAGTTCTTCGTTTCCGCCAAACCAGTAACCCACAAGGGCGAGGACGGTCACCCACATTCCCGCTCCCAAACAGGTGTAAAGGCAAAAGGGCAAAAAGGGCATGCGGGACAGTCCCGCCGGCAGCGAAATGTACTGCCTTATCCCCGGAAGGAGCCTCCCTATGAAGATGCTTATGTGGCCGTGGCGTTCAAAGAAGCTGTCGGCCTTCTGCAGGGTCCGGGGGCTTATCAGCAATTTCCTCCCATAACGTTCGAGGAAGGGCCTGCCGAGCTTCACCCCGATGGCGTAGTTGAACATCGCTCCCAGCAGACTCCCCAGGGTTCCGCAGAGGATTACCAAGGACAGGGACATCCTTCCCTTGGCCGTCAAATAGCCAGCAGGCGGTATGACCACCTCGCTCGGGAAGGGAATGAAGGAGGACTCGATGAACATGAGCGCAACAATCCCGAGGTATCCCAGCCTGTCTATCCAGGTTACGAGCCAAAGGGTTGCACCTTCCAACACCAGCGCCGATTTTATCGCACTTTCAGGGGTTTTAAAAAGCCAAGAATTCACATAAACTCAAGGCAATGGTCAAGGTGGTGATCTTTGACTGTGATGGGGTCATGTTCGACTCAAAGGAGGCGAATCGTGCCTATTATGACGAAATCCTGCGACGCTTGGGCCAGAGGGAGATGGATCCCCAGGAGTTGGAGTTCGTCCATGCCAGTACCGCCCTGGAGGCCCTGAGGTTCCTGTTGGGGAGGCGGGGGGTGGATCTGCAGGAAGGCCTCCGAAAGGCAAAGGAGGTGGATTATCAGCCCTTTATCGGGCTTATGAAACCCGAACCCCACCTGAAGGAACTACTGGAGGCCATCCCTTCTGGTGTCAGAAAGGCCATATCCACCAACAGGACCACGACCATAGGGCCTTTACTGGAACACTTTGGCCTGAAGGGGCATTTTGATCTGGTGGTTTCGGCCCAAAACGCGAGGCCAAAGCCCCACCCGGATTCGCTCCTGAAGATCCTAGGATACTTCTCCCTCACGCCCCATGAGGCCCTCTTTGTCGGCGATACCGAAAGGGACCAGAGGGCCTCCCGCGCGGCAAAGATTCCCTTTGTGGCTTATAAAAACCCCACCCTTTGGGCCGATTACCACATACATGACCTTTTGGAGGTCCTCGATATTATACGAAGTAAAAGACCCTGAACTTCGCCGGCTCCTCCAGCAGTTCGTTCACCTTCTTCTGAAGTTCGTTCCTCTCCGGATCCTCTTCCCATCTCCGCCAGTCATCGAGGCTTTTCCAAGTGCTTATGACCAGGTAAAGCCTCGGGTCGTCTATCGACCGCAGGGTCTGTCCGGAGATGTAGCCAGGGGCAAGTAGTGCTTTGGCCCTCAACTGTCTCAGGAGTTGTCCCAGTTCTTCTTCTTTGCCCTCCTTTATCTTCCTCTCGATGATGACCTTTATAGCCATCTCCTCACCTCCTTCCTTTTTAGCAAAATAGCCCAAGGTGAAATCCTTGCAACCGGAAAAGCCTCCATGATAGCCTTACGCCGATGCGGGTCCTGTATTTTGACTGTTTTGCCGGCGCAAGCGGGGACATGATATTGGGGGCCCTTCTCGATATGGGGGTGCCCCTGCAAATCGTGCAGCGGGCATGGGAGGCCGTAGGCCTTGAGGTTCAGCTCGAGGTGAAGGAGGTCACAAGGGGCGGGATAAGGGGAAAGGGCATTGAAGCACGGTTTAAAACCCCACGCCTTGCCCCCGAGGAGATGAGGAGGAGGATCGAAGAATCGGGGCTCAGCCCGCGTTCAAAGGAGATTGCCCTGGAGGCCTTGGGGTTCCTGGAGGAAGCCGAGGGAAAGGTCCATGGAAGGGGGCGAGGATTCCACGAATTGGGGGATCCCGACACCCTTCTTGACCTCGTGGGGGTAGCATCAGCCATCGACTATCTCAATCCCCAAAGGATCCATTGCTCACCCCTTCCCTTAGCGAGGGGGGAGGTGATGACCGAGCATGGTCCCCTCCCCATTCCCTGTCCGGCTACCCTGGAAATCTTAAAGGGTGTGCCCATTTCTCCGTCCCCTTTGAAGATGGAGAACCTGACGCCCACTGGAGCGGCCCTCCTTAAGGCCCTTTCGGATCATTTCGGCGATTTTCCCCAGATGAGGGTGGAGGCCATCGGTTATGGTGCCGGGAGCATGGATCCGCCGGAACTGCCGAACCTTTTGAGGGTCGTACTGGGTTTCTGGGCGGGGGAGGGACAGGGGTTGTGGGTTCTCGAGGCCGATTTGGACGATCTGAACCCCGAGATCCTCCCTTATCTTGAGGGGTGCCTCAGGGAAGCGGGGGCCCTGGATGTCGTGATCCTGCCAAACAGGATGAAGAAGGGGAGGGTAGGGGTGACGGTCCGCTGCCTGACGGAAGACCCAAAGAGGGATGAGGTCCTTTTGGCCTTCTTTAAGGAATCCACCACCCTCGGTGTGAGGGGGTGGCAGGTCCAGAGATGGACCCTGGATCGGGAGATACTGGAGGTATCGACCCCATATGGACCCGTCAAGGTGAAGGTGGGGCTCAAGGACCAGCGGGTCGTGAACATCGCTCCCGAATACGAAAGCTGTGCCTCTTTGGCCAGGCAAAAGGGGGTACCGTTGAAGGATGTGTATCAGGAGGCCCTCCTTATCTCCCGCCGGCTCCTGGGAGACCGGAGATGAAGGCCCCTCCTCTCCTTTTGGCTGCAAGGAAACAACCCACTCCGTTTACACCCGTATGGCTAATGCGCCAGGCCGGACGTTACCTCAAGGAATACCGGCAGCTGAGGGAGAGATATCCCTTCCTCACCCTCTGCAAGGATCCCGAACTCGTGGTGGAGGTTACCCTTCTGCCGTTGAAGAAGTTCGAACTCGATGGGGCCATCGTGTTTTCCGACCTGCTGCTGCCCCTTGAGGGCATGGGCCTAAAGATCGCTTATCCGGACGGAGGACCCCGTGTCCTCACCCCGGTAAGGGATGAGGGGGATGTTGAGAACCTCTCAGAAGAGAGGGCCCTTGAAGCATTACGGCCTGTGATTGAGGCCATAAGGATCTTGAGGAGGGAAGTGCCTGCTGGCGTTGCCCTCATAGGCTTTACGGGGGGGCCCTTCACCATGGCCTGCTATGCCATCGAAGGCAGGGGATCAAAAGACTTCTTGGAGACCAAGGTCATGATGAGGAAGGCCCCCCGGGTCTTCGATCGCTTAATGGAAAAGCTCTCCCGGCTGATCAGGAATTTCCTCTTGGATCAGGCAAAGGCGGGTTGCCACATCGTGCAGGTCTTCGACAGTTGGGCGGGCTCCTTGAGCCCCCTTGAATACCGCCGCAGGGTCCTGCCCTTTGTGCAGGAGGCCATCAGGGGCATAGAGATCCCCGTGATTTACTTCTCCACGGGCACAGGGGGTTTCATCGAACTTGTGGCGGAAACGGGGGGAGAGGTCATAGGCGTGGACTGGAGGGTGGATATCGGTGAGGCGTGGCGGAGGATCGGCTATCGATGGGCCATCCAGGGGAACCTCGATCCGTCCGTACTTCTGGCCCCAAGGGATGTTATAGAGAAGGAGGTCGAGGAAATCCTTCGGGCCACTTCCGGTCAACCCGGGCACATATTCAATCTCGGCCATGGGATCCCGCCGGACACACCGGAGGAAAATGTGGCCTTCCTCGTAGATCTGGTACATGCCCTGACGGAGGGCCATCGATGAGGAAGGGCGTCCTGATTGTGGCCTTTGGAGGACCACGGGACGAGGGGGAAGTCGGTGAATTCCTCACCGCGCTCAGGGGGAAGCCTCCTCCCCAATCCCTCGTTCAGGAGGTCACGGAGCGCTACCGCGCAATTGGCGGTTCGCCCTTTTACGCCATCCTGGAGCGCATCATCCAGGGGATGAGGCGAAGGATCAGGGGGGTGGGGATAAACTACGGGGTCCTCTACGGGAGACCGAAGATCGAGGAGGCCATGGAGGATCTCGAAAGGGAGGGGGCCCTGGAGATCCTGGTCTTTCCCATTTCCCCATACCGCTCCCCCTACTGGGAGGAGGCCCTTAAACGAGCAAGGCAGAAGGCCACCGAATTGATCCTTGAACTCGAGCTTCCCTCCCCCTGGTCCTCCCATCCCGAATACGTTGCCCTTTGGGCGGCAAGGATCAGGGAGGAGCTTCTGCGGCTGGGCAGAGCGCCCATCCTCTTTACAGCCCATTCGGTGCCCGAGGGATCATCGGACAATTACCTGATGGACCTGGAGGGGACCATTGAAGCCATAATGGACCTCATACCCAACCTTCCTTGGAGGCTGGGGTTTCACGGCTACAGATCGGGATGGATCGGTCCGGATTTGAAGGATGCCTTAAAGGACCTCAAGGAAGGGCAAGGGGCCCAGAGGGTGCTCGTGGTGCCCGTGGGTTTCGTTTGCGATCACCTGGAGACCCTTTACGACCTGGATGTGGAACTGAAGGAGGAGGCCGACTCACAGGGGATAATTCTTGAGCGGATTCCCTGCCTCAATGCCTCGGAGGATTTCCTCAACTTCCTGGTAAAAAGGATTTATGAGGCCCTGAGATGAGGGTGGCCGTGATAGGCGGAGGGATATCGGGGCTTTCAGCCGCCTATGAACTTTCAAAGGGCGGTCGCGAAGTGGTCCTCCTGGAGAGGTCGACAAGGCCCGGAGGGGTCATCCTTACCGAGGAGATCCGGGGCTTCCTCATCGAAGGCGGACCGGATTGTCTCTACATCGAAAAGCCCTGGGCCATAGAACTCGCAAGGGAACTCGGCCTCTCCCGGGAACTGATTCCTCCGAGGGAAGACAGGCGGGGCACCTTCATCCTCTGGCGGGGGAGGCTCCATCGGCTCCCGGACGGTTTCCTCCTTCTGGTCCCCACGGATCTTCGATCCTTCCTGCGATCGGGACTCTTGAGCCCCTGGGGGAAGATGAGGGCAATGCTCGAGCCCCTTGTGCCGTTTAAGGGACAGGGGGAGGACGAAAGTGTGGCGGACTTCGTCAGGAGGCGCTTTGGGAGGGAGATCCTTGAGAGGATAGCTGAGCCGCTTCTGGGCGGTATTTACGGCGGAGATCCGGAGAGGTTGAGCGCTGAGGCCGTGATACCGAGGTTCAGGGAGCTCGAGAGACAGGGCCGAAGCCTGATAAGGACTCTCATGGGATTTTCCAGGGGCAAAAGCAAACTCCTGCCATTTCTGAGCTTCAGGAAGGGCATGTACCAACTGATCCAGGGACTCCTGACTGCCCTTAAGGCAAACGACATCCTGCTCGGGCATGAGGTCGAGGCCATCGAGCCTATAAAGGGCGGCTTCGCCCTTTACGGGGCTTCTTGGAAGGTCGAGGCCGAAAGGGTGATCCTGGCGGTTCCCTCTTATGAGGCGAGCAGGCTCCTTAAGGGATTGCATCCCGACCTTTCAGGGCTCCTTTCCCGGATAAGGTTCGTCTCCTCCCTGACCCTTTCGATGGCCTTCCAAAGGAGGGATATCGAGGGGGTAGAGGGGCATGGATTTGTGGTCCCCAGAAGGGAGGGGCTGAGGATCCGCGCTGTGAGCTTTTCCTCGGAGAAGTTCCCCGCAAGGGCCCCCGAAGGCACGGTGCTCCTCAGGGTCTTTTTGGGAGGGGCCGGTGATGAGGATGTCCTTGATCTGAGCGACGAGGAGATCATGGAGCTTTCCCTTCGGGAGCTCTCCACCATCCTGACCATTAAGGCCCCCCCCTTCCTCTGGCGCCTTTACCGCTGGCCCATGCGGATGGTCCATATGGCAGTGGGGCACAAAGGACTCGTATCCGAAATACGGGCCAGGGCGAGGGAAATCCCGGGGCTTTATATCGCCGGTAGCAGTTACGACGGCATAGGGGTTGGCGATTGCGTGAGGAGCGGGAGGGAAGCGGCAAGGGATGCAATGAGTTGACAACCCTTGAGGCCTTTCTAATTTACTGTGTTAAGGAGGTGTGATTCGGTGATACTTAAGATCAACCCTCGGAACCCCCAAAAGAGATTCATTCACAAGGTAGTCGAAGTGCTGAAGGAGGGTGGGGTGATAGTTTATCCCACCGATACCATTTACGGTCTGGGCTGTGACCTTTACCGGAGGGAAGCCATCGAGAGGATTTACAGGATCAAGAGGGCGAGCTCTTCCAAGCGTTTAAGCATCATCTGCCCCGATCTGAGTTACATAAGCATGTACGCCCAGGTTACCGATTACGCTTACAGGCTCATGAGGCGGCTCATTCCGGGACCTTACACCTTTATCCTTGAGGCTTCAAGACTTGTGCCCAAGATAATGCTCACCAAACAGCGCACAATTGGCATCCGCGTCCCCGACCACCCCATTCCCCTGGCCATAGTGGAGGAACTGGGCAATCCCATAATCACCACCAGCGTCACCCGGCCCGATGAGACCCTTTATGATGACCCCGAAGAGCTGGCGGAGCGTTTTAAGGGACAGGTGGATCTGGTGATAGATGCCGGAAGGATACTGCCCCAGCACTCTTCGATCATAGACCTTACGTCCGAACCACCAAAGGTCCTGAGGGTGGGCAAGGGTGATGTGAGCTTTCTCCAGGATTGATGGCAAAAATCCGGATAGGCACCTCAGGCTGGACCTACAGGCACTGGCAGGGGAGATTTTATCCCCCGGAGCTCTCCTCCAGGAAATGGCTTGAATACTATTGCCAGTACTTCGATACGGTGGAACTCAACAGCCCCTTTTATCGCATCCCCAACAGAAGGACCTTCGAGTCATGGAGGGAAAGGACTCCACGGGATTTCCTGTTTTCGGTCAAGGCCTCGCGCCTGATCACCCATGTGCGCAAACTGCGGGGGGCCGAAGAGGAGATACGCTGGTTCTTCTCGGAAGTGGAAGGGCTCGGAGAGAAGCTGGGACCCGTGCTCTTTCAGACCCCACCGAGTTTGAAAGCCGATCTACAAGTTCTTAAGGCCTTCCTCGGGGTCCTTCCCCCTGGTCGTTACGCCTTCGAGTTCCGCCATCCATCCTGGTTCAGCCCCGATGTTTACAGGATCTTGGAGGAAAACGGGGCAACCCTGTGCATCGCTGACTCGCCCCGTTTCCCCAAGGAGAGGATCGCCATCGGCGAATTCCTCTACCTGAGGCTGCACGGAAGCCAGAGACTTTATGCTTCCCTTTACAGCCGGGAGGAACTCATCCAGTGGGCGGACTTCATCACTAAGGCCATTGACTCGGGGGTCAAAGAGGTATTCTGCTATTTCGACAACGATTATGAAGCTTACGCTGTGAGAAATGCCCTCCAGCTAAAGGAGATCCTCAGGGTTTGAAGCCCGGATTACGCAGGAGGAACCGCCTCAGTCGATCAAGAGCCACTTCGGAAGCCATGAGTTTTATTTGGTCCCTGTCGCCGAAGAAGCGATACCCTTTGACCTCTTTATGGGTTTCGGCATCCAGGGCGATAAAGACCGTGCCCACCGGTTTCTCGGGCGTCCCCCCAGCGGGACCGGCAATCCCTGTAGTCGAGATCCCGAAGGTGGAACCGAAACGAAGCCTCACCCCTTCTGCCATGGCGGACGCACATTCGGCGCTCACGGCCCCGTGGACCCTTATCACCTCCCCGGGGACTCCCAGCTCCCTTTCTTTGGATTCATTGCTGTAGGAAACGACCCCACCGAGGAAATACTCCGAACTTCCAGGCACCTGCGTGATCCGATGGGCCACCAGTCCCCCGGTACAGGATTCGGCAACGGCCAAGGTGAAACCCCTCTCCTTGAGCAACCCACCCAGCACCCCCTCTAGGGTGTCCTCGTCCATCCCGAAGGCATTGATGCCCAATCTCCGCCTTATCTCATCTACCACATCCTGCAGGATCCCTTGGGCCTCCCGCTGACAGGAGGCTTCAACCCTGACCTTTATGTGCAATTCGGGCAGATGCGGCAGATAGGCGATCTTGAAAGGACCTCTCAGGTCCCGCAGGAGCTCCTTGGCCTGCCCCTCGGTCAGGCCGAAGCACTTGATGACCCTCTGGACCATACCCCGGACCCCGGCGCCCTGAAGGAAGGGAAGGAGGCTCACCTGAACTGTTGCCCTTACTTCCTTGGGGACCCCCGGGAGGAAGAAGAGATGGCGGCCGTCAATCTCCAGCTTGAAGCCACAGAGGCCTACGGGATTGGGGAGGATTTTGGCCCCCTGGGGCAGTAGGGCAAAGGCCTCCTCGGCCTCGGTAAAGGGAAGGTTCCTTTCCTGAAACTTTTTCCTTATCTGCTCAAGATACCCTTCGTGCCTCCTCAACGGAAGGCCGAAGGCTCGAGCCGCAGCTTCCCTGGTGAGATCATCGGGGGTTGGCCCCAGACCCCCTGTCACAATGACGAGGTCCGAACGGCTGAAGGAATCCTTAAGGGCCTCAACGATCGCCTCGAGGTCATCGCCGACGGTGATGATCCTGCGAGGCCTGAAGCCCCACTCGGAAAGGACAGCGCATAGATACTGGGCATTGGCCTCAGCGATCAACCCCTCGAGGATTTCATCGCCAACGATTATGATCTCGGCGCGCATTTTACTCTTTACTTTTATAATATCATGGTAAACCAAAGGGAGGGCAAAGATCAGAAGGGCTCTTCCTCTTCGTAGCGGTAGCTGAGGAACTCGTTGGGGTTTTCGACAAGCCTCTGCAACCGGGCCTTCATGGTGTCCATGACTTCTTCGTAAGTTTCCTCAACGATCCTCCTGCGCCCTATGGGGTTCACATAGGAGACCACTGCCCGGGGCAAGAAGGGATTGCTGACGCCAAGCTTCTGGATTTCCTCAACGGCCCTCCTTACAAGCCCCTCTACCTCCAGAAGAAAGGCGGCGCGCCTCTCCCTCTCGGGCACGGCTTCCCTCAGGGGGAGACCCAACCAGTTGTCCACCCGATGGAGGATGCTTTCGAAGGCAGAGCCAAAGAGCCTCGGCTGTCTCTCATAGGCCAGACCGAGGGTTACAAAATGGATGGACTCGATCGAATCGCGCAGTTCTTCGTCGTTTTCGAGCCTCTCGGGGGAGACGTCCAGATACCACCTGTAAACGTTTAAGGCAACATAGGCCTTCTCGCGCAGGGACATCTGTTTCTCGACGTTGAATTCCATGAGATCAAAAGCAAACTTCTCGGGGACGATGATGACGGGTATCTCCTCTATGCCGAGATCACACGCTGCCAGAAATCTATGCTGTCCATCAATGATGATCACCTTCCCCTCCTTCCGTACCCCCATCACAGGGACCACAAAACCGAGCTTGCGAATGGAATCCTTGAGACGCTGCACATGATAGGAGGAGGGCCTCCTCTGAATCTCTATCACCTCAAGCCTGTCCACAGGAACCATCTCCAACTCCAACTCATGCCCCCATACAGGATCCCTGAAATTCCCCACCCTCATCTCCACTCACCTCCATAATGCAAATTAAACCCAAGCTCCCACCAATCAAGAAAAAAAGGCTTGACATGAATTCCAGAAAAAGGTAAAAAATTCCCAAAAAAGAAAAATATTACTTAAAGAAGGTGAAAGGTGGTGAGGAAGGGTTTTTGTGGGATTGTTTGGAGTTTGTTTTTTGTGTTTTTGGTCGGGTGTTGTTGGGCGGTAGGGCTTAAGGAGCCCCGCAAGAGGCTGAGGGTTGCTACGACTACGAGTCTTTATGATACGGGTCTGTGGGGATATCTGGAGCCGATGTTTGAGATGAGGTATGGTGTCGAGCTTGATGTGATCTATGCCGGGACGGGTAAGGCCCTGGAGTGGGGGAGGAGGGGGGATGTGGATGTGTTGACCATCCACGACAGGGCCAGGGAGGAGAGGTTTATTGAGGAAGGGCATGGGGTCAGGAGGGTGCCTTTTGCTTACAATTATTTCCTCATAGTCGGTCCTCCTTCGGATCCCGCCAAAATAGGGGGCCTGTCTCCCGAAGAGGCCTTCAGGAGGCTTTTGGAAAGGGGCAGGGGTAGGTTTGTGTCGCGAGGGGACGATTCGGGGACTCATGCCAGGGAGAAGGCCATTTGGAGGGCAGCGGGCGTAGATTACGAAAGGGTTCGCAGGGCCCCCTGGTACATAGAATCGGGAAGGGGGATGGGTCCGACGTTACTTATGGCCAGCGAAAAGGAGGCCTATACCCTGACCGATATCGGCACATTTTTAGCCTACAGGGGCAAATTGGATCTCATTCCCCTCGTTCAAAGGGGAAGGATGCTCCTCAACGTGTACTCGGCCATAGCTGTGAATCCCAGAAAACACCCAAAGGTCAACTTTTCCATGGCCCAGAATCTCATCGAGTTCCTCCTTTCGGAGGAAGTACAGCGTCTGATTGGTAACTATGGTCTTGAGGAATACGGTCGCCCCCTTTTTATCCCGTGTGCCGGAAGGGAACCCGGGAAATAAGGGATGGAGCTCCTCAAGGGGTTTCTCAAGGCCCTACAGCTGATAGTGAGCCTGGACCCCGAGGTCATGGAGGTGGCGGGGAGATCCCTCAGGATCTCCCTCACCTCTTGCCTTTTGGCCTCGGTCCTCTGTGTGCCCTTGGGGGTGCTCGTTTATTTCCTGGACTTTCCCGGCAAGAGGGCCTTCATCAACCTCGTCCAGACCCTTTATGCCCTGCCCACGGTGGTGGTGGGGCTTTTCGTGTTCGTGCTTTTGTCCCGGAAGGGGCCCCTTGGGGATCTGGATCTCCTCTTCACCCCTACCGCCATGGTAATCGGGCAGGTGATCCTCATAAGCCCCATCCTCATCGGTCTTGTGATCTCGGCCCTCTCCGGCGTGGGGAGGGAAGCCTATGAGACGGCCATAGCCCTTGGGGCGAGCAATTTTCAGGCAGCGGTGGTGGCCCTGAGGGAGGCTCGGTATTCGGTCTTTGCCGCAATCATAATGGGTTTTGGCAGGGCCCTCTCGGAGGTCGGCTGTGCCCTGATGGTCGGGGGGAACATAAGGGGGTTCACGAGGGTCCTGACCACGGCCATATCCCTTGAGGCGACGAAGGGGAACATCGAGCTTTCCCTCGCTTTAGGGATGATCCTTCTGGGGCTGGCCCTTTCGGTGAACGCAGTCCTCAACCTCCTTCAGGGGAGGTACCGATGACGATCATCGAAGCGAAGGACCTGAAGCAGGGGTTTCGGGGAGAGGAGATTCTGCACGGTGTGAGTCTTCGGATCGAAAAGGGCGAGGTCTTTGCCCTTATAGGACCGACGGGCGCCGGCAAGACCACCCTTTTGAGGCTCCTGGGCCTCCTGGATTTGCCCTCCTCGGGGGAGATTTTCTTCGAGGGAAGGGAGGTGACCCGCTCGAGAAGCCTGCGGTTTTGGGCCCGCCGCAGGATGGCCTCCGTCATGCAGAGGCCCAGGCTCTTCAGCGGAGACGTCTTTTTTAATGTAGCCTGCGGTCTGAAATGGAGGGGACTGGCCAAGGGGTACATCCGCAAACGTGTGCAGGAAGCCCTTGAACTCGTGGGATTGGGGGGGTATCTGAAGCGGGACCCCAGAACCCTCTCCGGAGGAGAGGTCCAAAGGGTGGCGATAGCCAGGGCCATAGCCGTTGAACCCGAGGTCCTGATCCTCGATGAGCCCACCTCCAATCTCGATCCCCACTCGGTCTCAAAGATTGAGGAGGTGATCGAGAAACTGGCCCAAGGGGGGATGACGATTCTGCTTGCGACCCATAGCCTTATACAGGCCCAGAGGCTTTCGGATCGCATCGGGGTGATCCTGGGGGGGCGTCTGGTTCAAGTGGGTACCCCCGAGGAGATCTTTTACATGCCCAAGGACGAAGAAGTGGCGGGCTTTGTGGGGATGGAAAACGTAATTGAGGGCATCATAGAGGAACAGGACCGTGGAGTGGCTAGGGTGAGGGTGAGCGGGGGGGTTATCGAGGCCGTCTCACCCCTGCCCCCAGGATGCAGGGTCCGGGTGTGCCTGAGGCCTGAGGACATCGTGCTGTCCCTTTCCACGGTCAGGAGTTCGGCCAGAAACCGGCTGCGGGGAAAGATCAAAAAGATTGCCCCCTTTGGTCCCTTCGTTAAGGTGGAAGTGAACTGCGGCCCAAGGCTCAAGGCCCTGATAACCAGGGTATCGGCCGAGGAGATGGCCCTAAAAGAGGGGATGGAGGTGTTCTGTTCCTTCAAAGCCACATCGGTTCACTTGCTGGCCAAATGTCCTGGTTCAGAGAGATGTGGGACACAGAGTGAGGATGTAATAAGGGGCACGGAAGCCCAGGGATCCGGTTGAGGTTGACACCCTCACTGTGACCCTTTTCCCCTGGCAAGGTGGCGAAGCAGT
>CAYVAU010000005.1:0-42346 GCA_964448445.1 uncultured Thermodesulfobacteriota bacterium
CGACAAAAAATGAGGAAGGACGAGGACACGCGGCAGAATATGTGCTTTTAATCCAGCTTTGATGCCTACCCGATCCGAGTTCCGCTGTTGAAAGCAGAGATGGCTTAATCGTAGTGTTCTTCATACCCATCTCTGACACCTAAGCCTTGGATTTGATCCCTCCGAGGGCCTCAAATGCCCAAGGGATGCCAACGGAAATTGTAGTGCCTAAGAGATTTGGGGGTTGGTCTTGACATTCGGCGACCATTGACTCCTGGTGGAGGGCCTTTTTTGAAAGAGGGATCGTGGTCTCGGACTGGGGGACAGTGTCCGAGGAAAACCTTGATCTTCTTTCATTAAAGGTGGCGGAGAACCTGAAGGTGAAGGAGGTGCGCCACCAGGGGAAGCGGTACATAGTGTGTCTCAACAAAGAGGAGGCTGAAAGGGACAGGGGGGGTCCGGGAGGAGATGGTAGGAAGCCACGGGAGAGGCTTTGCGGGTGAAGGGAACGAAGGTGGAGATCGACGAGGGGGCGCTCAAGCGTGAGGCCGCTATGACGGCAAATAGGTGCTTTTGACCGACAGTGAGCTCCCCGCCGAGGAGGTGGCCCTGGCCTACAAGGGTCTTTGGCGGGTGGAAGCGTGTTCCGGGAGCTGAAAGGATCAGCTTGGCCTGGGTTCGATCTACCACTGGACCGAGCAGGGGGTGCGGGTCCATGCTGAGGGCCAAAGCCGATGAGATTTACGGAAGGGAGGCCTTCGTATTGCTCAGGGCCCTTCCCTGAAGGGCCTGATTGTACCTCCTTACGCACAGTTTGAGTTCGCGTATTTTCCGTTCCGATTCCCAAAAGAGGAGGGAGAAGACGGAATTATTGGTGAGAAGCGGGTCCATATCCTCGGGGATCTTCTTTTCCCGAACGAGCTTATGCCAGTAGGGAGTGCCCTTTATGGGGGAAAACTCCGCCAGATGAATCTTCACGCCAAGTTCCATCAGGAACCTCACCCCCTGCCAGACTTCATCAATGGATTGTCCCGGCAAGCCATACATTAAATAAACACCGATCCCCTTCCTCGGGAAGCCTGCAGCCTCCAGTTCCCCAATGGCCTTCCTGAGATCTTGGTCAGTTACCTTTCCGCTTTGCCTCTCGGGATTCACGGATTCATAGCTGAGCCTCAGGGTCTCAAAACCACAGGCTTTAAAAAGTCGGGCGAGCTCTCCGTCTATGAACCTTGGATGGAGGCCATTTGGCGTATGGAACCTAAAGCCGAGGTTCATCCTGGCAACCTCCCTGAGAAGGGGCTTTATGTGCCTTTCTGGATCGACAAGCAATGCGTCATCATAAAAGGCAATGTCCTTGACCCGGAGTTCTCGGTAGGCCAAAAGTTCGTCGAGGACCTCCCGAAGGGGCCTCCCCTCAAAATCGCCCCTGAGGAGAGGAGTGGCGCAGTAAGGACACCTGAAGGGACAGCCCCTTGAGGTCATAATGATGCCAAAGGACCGTCCGCTATCAAACTCCCAATACCTCTTCCCCTCGGTCCGCCTCGGCTTGAAGCCCAGTCCCTTTAGAAACTCGATGAAATCCCCTCCCGCTTCTCCCCTCCAGACAAAATCGGCCCCTAGGGTTTTGGCGTGATCGGGATAGATGGTTGCATAGAATCCCCCAAGGACTATGGGAACCTTCCCCAAGACCTTCCTCACCGTCTCGATCGCCTCCTCCACCCCCGGATACCAGTAGGTCATCTGGGAGGTAACCAGCACCAGATCGACCGGGCGAGAAATTTTGATCCTTTCTGAAAATTCCTCCCTTGGCATCCCATACCTTTTGTAAAGGCCCGGAAAATCCCTCAAGACCTGGGGCTTATTGACCACAGTAAAGATGTATTTTCCCGTCCCATACCTTTTGGGGAGGTAAGCCTCCATGCAGTCAATCAGGCTGACATCGAAACCATATCCGCTGATAAGCTCGGCTACCTTCAAAAGCCCAAAGGGCCTAGCCCAGAGGTTATAGGCGGCAAAATCGTAAACCGGAGGATTTACAAGAAGGACCCTGTATTTCCTTCCATCCATACTTTCCCATCTTACCCTTGTCCTGTTTCGGCAGAAAGCGACTTATAGCAAAGGCTAAATGCTGCCAAAAGGATGGATATCAGTTGCTATGAACCAGTACTCCCACCACCTTTACGGCTTCCTCTGTGGGCATCAAGGATGGTTTGCATCATACCTCAATAACTTGTCAACAAGCTTCACCTTCTAGAATCTTTTCTGCCTCCTCCCTGTAAGCTTCCATTACATACGGAATTCCTGAGATTTTCGCTGCCTCTTCGGTTAAGGCCATTAAGTCGCTGCGGGATATCGTTGAAATTTTGAAGTTTCTGCTACCGGCCATTAATTGCTGCAACCCCACCTTTATCTTCTGGCAGAATGTATACATAGCCACCGCCCCTAAGGGTATATTTTTAATTTCGCTTCCGTATTTGTTCCTCAGCTCTTCATAGCAGATGAAAATTTCTTCCACGCTATTTCCATACTTAGAAACGCTCTTAGGTAAATTACCTTCTTTCAGCCATTTGCCAATGTTTTTCCCTACCATTCCTGGAATCATTAATGCCCTTCCCATGCATACCGCCTTCACGTAAGGGGCTCCCATAGCTATTGCCTTGAATATCCCGTCTTCAGTGGAAAAACCTCCAGCAATAGCAACATCAGGAACTCTGAACCCCTTTTCCTCCAGCTTTCTGCAGAATTGATAAGTCAAAGATTCAAGATAAAATGTTGGAATCCCCCACTCGTTCATCATCGGCCAGGGGCTCATTCCTGTCCCACCTGGTGCACCATCTATTGTGATTAAGTCAAGTTTAGCCTCTGCCCCAAATCTCAATGCCATCGCAAGATCAACAGCTGAGTAAGCACCGGTCTTTAACGTGATTCTCTTGAATCCGAGCCTCCTCAGCCTATCCACTTCTTCAAGGAAGGATTCCTTACTGACAAACCCAAGCCTTGAATGCCTCTCAAATTCCTTAATGCTTCCCCTTTCATAAGCTTCTCTAACTGCTGGATTCTCGGGATCGGGCAAAACAATATATCCTCTCCTCTTAAGTTCGATTGCTCTCTCTATCGTCTTTACCTTTATCTCACCGCCTATGCTTTTGGCCCCCTGTCCCCATTTGAGCTCGATTGTCTCAAGGTTATGTTTTTCTGCAAGATATTCGGGAACACCGAGCCTTAAGTCTTCAACATTTGACTGAACGATTATCTCTCCATATCCTTCATGAAATCTTCTGTATATCTCTATTCTGCGATCCATCTCCGGGGATTTCTTTACTTTTCCTTGTGAGTCAAGCTCAAGTTCCGGATCTACACCACATACATTTTCGCCACACACAATAGTAATCCCCGAAATGGCAGCACCAACTGCAAAGTGTTCCCAGTTCCTGCGAGCTATCTCGGTTGATCCCAATGCTCCTGTAAAAATGGGGAGGAGCATCTTCACTTTCTTCTCCCATCCATATTCTGTCGTAGTATCGACATTCGAAAAAATAGCCTCATCAGGATCCACTTCTCCTTCCAAACCTTTTGCCCCTCTCGCATAGCCCTGAATACTTAAGTGGGAGTAGTCCACAGGATAGTTCTTATCTGCTCCTGCGGTTATCTCTCCGAAGGGCTGGGGATACAACACCTCCCTTCCCCTAAACGATGCCAGCCAGACCTCACATCCCCCTGTGCATCCGTCAATGCACCTTGTGCAGAGCCCGGACACCGGAACGACGTTCCTGGAACGATTGAACGTCCCCGTTGCATCATTAGCATTCGGTCTCCTCAGATTTCCCATCTCCTTCCTCCTTAACTTTATCGGTAAACGGTAACTATTTTCCCTCTTAACAGGACAGATGGACCTTGTCAACCCCCTGTATTGGTCCATGGTGCATGGGTATGGACATAGGTACCACCCTGGGGAAGGAGGGTTGAGGAGAGCAGCTGTGGATAAAGTATATCACGATTTGAGGAAGACCGTCAGAAGGGCAAGGGAAGGCCCCCTTGAGGATCTGTCCAGAAGACCCAAAAGCTCACCGAGGAGGATCCAGGCTGATTTTGAGCGGTTGATCCTCAGTGAGGCCAAAAGAGGCCTTTGAGGGCCTCCTTTGGGCTCAAGGCCGGAGAAGGCCCCTTATCAGCCTCAATGAAATTGGTCTGGTCAGAGTAAGAAGGTGATGGTAAAATATGTACAAAGGGATGCGAGCTTTGAGATTCCCCTTGGTATTTGCAGTCTTCTTCCTCGCGATAGGGGCTGGTCCGCTGAGGAATCTGTCGGTGGACGAAGAGGCCACTAAACGGATTCAGACCCGTGACAGGCAATTCCTTAAGGCCTTCGAGGTTTACTCCGCTGGTGTGAGGGAGGCCCCCTTAGCCCTGCTCCTGGATCGCAAAGGGGACGATTACCATCTGCCCTCCTACCTCTGGGGGGAGCCCCTTGATGAGGATGAAATACTCTATGCCCTCGAGAGGATTGAGGAACAACATCTCGACCCCGTTTGGTGTTTGCCCCTGCCCCCCTGTGCCCTACGGATCGTTAACAAGAAGGGAGAACTTTTGGGCTACATCTATACGAGCCTCAGGGAAATCTTCATGCAAAGGGAGGACGGGGGGAGGGTTAAGGTCTTTTTGCCCGAACATTCCCCTTGCGAAGGGGACGACGGCGAGGCCTCTTCAACAAAAAATTAAAGCATAAGAAGCACACCATCCCCACCCGTGGACCTTAAGCACCTTCCCCGGCGGCCTCATCCCAACGGCTCTGAAGGCATCATAGCGCGGCCCTGCTATTGGGATCGGGACAAATTCGGTTTTTTATCCAATGGATTTCTGCTGGTCCCACCGCGAACTGCAAATGTTGACAATTACGCAAGAGACATCCTTCAGATGGGTGCAACCATTTTGCAGGTAAGCAAAATTATACAGCGAAGCAGGGGTTGATTTGGCCGAAGGGATAATTTCAAATTGATAGCCTTCCCATTGACGACTCTATGGGCAACCACAAAGGTTGTCAGCGAGGCTTTAAAGGTGTTGAAAGAAGAGGGGGCAACGGAGAATCCTTGATGGATAAATTCGTAAAATGGGGAATTTAACGAGATAATTGGCTTGCTGTGGATAAAGGAGATGGAACAAAAATACAAGAGTTAACGGGGCTTCAAAGTAAACCTGTCCTCTCATAAGCTGGTATCAATGGTCTATACCCATGCACCAAAAGGAGAGCGTCAACCCTTGATTGCCTCAATTCGAACCGTTACCATTTTCCTGAGGACAAACGAGGAGGTAGAAATGCACCCTGTGGAACTTACCCCTTATGACCTGCAACGCTACGATCGGCAGATCATGTGGCCCTCTTTTGGCCAAGAGGGGCAGAGGAAGCTTAAGGCCTCCCATGTGGTCGTGGCAGGAGTGGGAGGGTTGGGGTCCACCGCCTGCATGCTTTTGGCTGCGGCCGGTGTGGGAAGGCTGACCATAATAGACTTTGACAGGGTCGAACTTTCCAACCTGAACCGTCAACTCTTGCACTGGGACAAGGACATAGGCGTGCCCAAGGTTCAATCGGCCTTGGAGAAGCTTTCAGAGCTCAACCCCACCATCCAGATCGTCCCCTTACAGCAGAAGATCACACGGGATAACGTTATGGACCTCATCGATGGTGCCGATTTGGTAGTGGACGCCATGGATAACATGGCCACGCGCTTTTTGCTCAACGAAGCTTGCATCAAGAGAGGCATTCCCTTCGTCCACGGGGGGATTTACGGACTCATGGGACAAGTGATGACGATCATCCCCAAAAGGGGACCCTGTCTGCGGTGTCTCTTTCCCCAAGAGGTCGAGGGCCCCAGACCCTTCCCGGTCTTTGCGACAGCCCCTGCCCTTGTGGCAAGTCTCGAGGTCACCGAGGCCATAAAGGTGCTTGCAGGGTTCGGCGAGCCCCTGGTGGGGAAGCTCTTGAGGATAAACGGTGAGACCATGGAGATCTTTGCCGTCCAGATCGAACGCAAACCGGATTGTCCAGTCTGTGGATCTTGAGGCCTTAAGGAAAAAACTGGAGCATTTGAAAGACTACCTGGCCCAAAGGCAGCGGGTCCTCGTGTCCTTCTCTGGAGGAGTGGACAGCACCCTCCTTCTTAAGGTGGCCAAGGAAGTCCTGGGAGGGGATGCCCTTGCAGTCCTTGTGACTTCACCCTTACACCTGAAACAGCAGTTGCAGGAGGCCAAGGCCATTGCATCCCACCTTGGGGTTGAGCTGTACGAGCTGGAACTCGATGAGCTCTCCATTCGGGAATTCGCCGAAAATTCCCTGCAGAGGTGCTATTTCTGCAAAAGGCTGCGTTTTTCAAAGATCCAAGAGCTCTCGGAGAAGCTGGGTGTTCGAGCGATCCTTGAGGGATCCAATCTTGATGACCTCCGGGATTTCAGACCCGGGATGAGGGCAAAAGAGGAACTGGGTATTCTGAGCCCCTTTGTGGAGATCGGAATGGGCAAGTCGGAGATCCGCCATATGGCAAAGGAATTCGGCCTTCCCAACTGGGATGCCCCCTCTTCTTCGTGCTTGGCCACCAGGGTGCCCTTTGGGGTTCCCCTTTCTAGGGAGGTGCTGGAACGTATCGAAAAGGCCGAAGAGGGCCTTCTCTCTTTGGGGTTCAAGGGATCGAGGGTGAGATATCATGGAGAGGTTGCAAGGATTGAGCTTCCCGAAGCGGAACTTTCAAAGGCCCTCAGGTTGCGCCGGGAAATTGTAGAGAAGGTGAAGGCTTCGGGTTTCAGATTTGTGGCCCTCGATCTTGAAGGATACAGACCCAGTGGAATATCCTTTGGAGGAGGGAAATGAAGGGCGAGGTGATTGCAATATGCACAAGTCCCCGGAAGGGGACGAGGAAGACACCCAAGGAGTCAGGATACTTCCAAGAAGATTATGGACTGGTTGGCGATGCCCATGCCGAAAAGGGGGGCAAGCGGCAGGTGAGCCTCCTTTCCGAGGAGAGCATCCAGTTTGTGAGGGACTTGGGCCTCGATGTGGGCCCTGCTACCAAGAAGACGAAAGCTGCCTCTTGGCTCAAAACCGGGGAAGAGGAGGTTCAAGAGATGAAATATACTTTCCATGGGTTACCCTCCAGAGGGCAATGGAAATTAAGGTCATAAGCTTCGATCTCGACGGAACCCTTGTCGATCATTCCTTCGCAGATGCAGTTTGGCACGAAGGTATGGCTGAACTCTATGCACAAAAGCAGGCGATATCCTTTCAGAAGGCTAAGGAGAAGCTTCTGAGGAGCTACAGCGAAGTGGGAGACGAATCCCTTAAGTGGTATGACTTAGATTACTGGTTTTTACGCTTTCAGTTACCCGGTTCCCCCTACGAACTCCTTCAACAGTACAGGAATCGCGTGAGGATGTATGAAGACGTCCAGGATGTGCTGGGGGAACTACGCAAACGATATAAACTCGTCCTGTTCTCCAATGCCTGTCGCGATTTCATGGAAGTGGAACTGGAAGAGACCAACCTCGCCCAGTACTTCGAACTGATTGTATCATCGGTCAGCGATTTCAAAAGGGTAAAGGACCCTCAAGCATACCTGAGACTTTCGAGCCTCCTCAAGATCCCTCCCAGGGAGATCCTACACATAGGTGATCACAAGAAATTCGATTTCTCCAACCCAAGCGCGGTGGGCATCAACAGCATCCTCATAAACCGCGACGGCAAACGGCCCGAAGGGATCAAAAATCTTAAGAAATTACTTGAAGTTTTGGAGGGGTGGTGAGATGCGTGTGGGGGTGGTCAGTGACAGTCATGGTCATCTGGAGAATTTGAGGCGTGCTTTGAGGTCGCTTTTGGGCTTTGGGGTTGAGGTGTTGTGCCATTTGGGCGATGATTACGATGATCTTGGGGCTGTTGATATCCCCGAGGGTTTGGAGGTGATCAGGGTGCCGGGGGTCTTCTCCCCTTATTACAAGGATCCTTCGGTTCAAAACAGGGTGTTGCGAGAGTTTGGGCGGTGGAGGGTTGTGGTTAGTCATACCTTGGGGCGGCATGAGAACGATCTGCCCGGGGATCCCGATCCGATGCAGTTGGTGAGGGATCAGGAGGTGGATGTTGTCCTCTATGGGCATACCCATATCCCAGAGGTCAGGGTGGAGGGGAGCGTTTTGCTTTTCAATCCGGGGCATTTGAAGGACGAGGACAAGAAGGGTTATCCGCCCACCTATGGGTTGCTTGAGTTTTCTCCTGGTGAGGTCTGGGGGAGGGTTTTTGAGCTTTATGCTGGCGGATTGCTCATGGAAGGGAGATTGTCCAGATGAAATTCAAGGGAAGGGTCTTCAAATTCGGTGATGACATAGATACCGATGTCATCATTCCCGCCCGTTACCTCAACACGACCGATCCCGACGTCCTCGGTTCCCATTGTATGGAGGGGGTTGATCCGGACTTCTCCAAGAAAGTGAAGCCCGGAGATATCGTGGTTGGCGGAAGGAATTTTGGCTGTGGGTCCTCTAGGGAACACGCCCCTTTGTCCCTTAAGGCGGCGGGGGTTTCCTGTGTGATCGCCAAAAGTTTTGCCAGGATCTTCTATCGCAATGCATTCAACATCGGCCTTCCCGTCCTCGAGTGCCCCGAAGCCGTTCAGGAGGCCGAGACGGGGGACGAGGTGGAAGTGGATGTGGTTCAGGGGAGGGTGCTGAACATCAGCAAGGAGAGGGCATATGTCATCAAGCCCTTGCCTCCGTTAATACTCGAGTTGATAAGGGATGGGGGTCTTATCGAGCATATTGCCAAGAGGCTACGGAAAGGATAGGGATTACAGGCGCCTCCTCAATCCCAGAGGTCTTCAGACCTTTCAGGTGCGGGTCAAGGAAACCGATCTGTGGATTGCTGCAGAGCGCGATCTCAGCAGGGAGGCCCTCGAGGAGGTGTTGAGGTTGAGGGGGCAGCTTGAGGCCTACATCCTGGAAAACCCCAATTTCCTGGAGTCCCTCCGTCCCCTTCCCCTTGACCCCTTGGCCCCTCCTGTTGTCAGGTTGATGCTTGAGGTGGCCCAGAAGGCCGGTGTTGGGCCTATGGCGGCGGTAGCGGGTGCTTTAAGTGAATTCGTCGGCAGGCGACTGCTTGAGTTCTCCAGAGAGGTGGTTGTGGAAAACGGTGGAGATCTGTTCATCAGGAGTTTCCACCCGCGGCGGGTCCTCCTATATGCGGGTGATTCCCCCTTGAGCATGAAACTGGCCATAGAGATACCCCCTGGAGAAGCCGTTGGTGTCTGCACTTCTTCTGCGACAGTTGGCCACTCCCTGAGCTTTGGGGGAGCGGATGCCGTCTGTGTGATTTCTCCTTCTTCTGCCCTTGCCGATGCGGTGGCCACAATGCTGGGGAACATGGTCAGGACCCCGAGGGATATACCCAAGGCCCTGAGGAAGGCCCGGGAGATCGATGGGGTCGAAGGTACGTTGATCGTGCTCGGTGGAAGACTCGGGGTATGGGGAAAGTATGAGCTGAAGGAGGTGTGATGGAATACCGCAAAAAGATCGTGCTGAGGTTCTCGAGTCGCACCTGGGACAAACCCTTGGTTTACAGGCTTGCTCGGGAGTTCAACCTCCAGTTCAACATCCTGAAGGCCATAATTTTACCCCGTCAGGAAGGGCTCATGGTAATGGAGCTGGCTGGAACCGAGGAAGATTACCATCGGGGGGTGGAGTACCTGATGAGCAAGGGGGTAAATGTTGAGCCCATCGAATCGGACATAATGCGAGATGAGGAACAGTGTGTTCACTGCGGTGCCTGCACGGCCGTGTGCCCCACAGGGGCCCTTCACGTCGACCGTGAAAGCATGGAAGTGCTGTTTGACCCGGAAAGGTGTGTGGCCTGTGAGCTCTGCCTCAAGACCTGCCCGACGCGTGCCATGAGGGCGAGTTTCTAACCTCCCAGGGCCTTCTCGAGCTTCTCAAGTTCCTGCAGCAGTTCCTCAGGCATCCTCTGACCGAATTTGGAGAAGAATTCCCTTATCTCGTGGGCCTCCTTTCGCCACTCCTCTGGCTTCACCTCAAGGGCCTTCTCCAGTTCCCTTCGGCCTATTTGAAGCCCTTCGGTGTCTATGTCCTCGGGATAGGGTACGAGCCCTATAGGGGTCTCCTTTGCCCTCACCCTTCCCTTGACCCTGTCGATGATCCATTTGAGTATCCTTATGTTTTCTCCGAACCCGGGCCAAAGGTATTTTCCTTCCTCATCCTTGCGGAACCAGTTAACGGCGAAGATCTTGGGAGGATTTTTGAGCTGTTTCCCTATCCTTAACCAGTGGCCAAAATAATCAGCCATATTGTAGCCACAGAAGGGAATCATCGCGAAGGGATCCCGCCTTATCGTACCGGTCTTTAGATCCTGGGCCGCCGCCGTAATCTCAGAACCCATCCTCGCCCCGAGGAAGACCCCATGGGTCCAGTCGAAGCCCTCGACAACCAATGGGATGGTGCTGGTCCTCCTGACCCCGACGACTATGGCCGAAACGGGAACGCCCTGAGGGTTCTCAAACTCGGGGGAGAGGTTGGGGGTGTTGTAGATGGAGACGGTGAAGCGGGAGTTGGGATGGGCGGCAAAGGGCTTTGACGGATCGAAGGGATTGCCCTGCCAGTCCAGGAGCCTCGGAGGACGGGGGCCAAGTCCTTCCCACCAGGGTTCATTGGTATCCGGGTTCAGGGCCACATTGGTGAAGAGGGTTGGATAGAATTTGGCAGCCTTTAGGGCCCTCATCATATTGGGATTTGTATCCCAAGAGGTACCTGGGGCCACGCCGAAATAGCCGGTCTCGGGATTGATGGCATAGAGACGGCCATGCTGGCCGATCCGCAACCAGGCGATGTCATCCCCGACGGTCCAGACCTTATAGCCCGGCAGGGCTGCTTCCATAAGGGCGAGGTTGGTCTTGCCACAGGCCGATGGAAAGGCACCGCAGATATAATGGACCTCCCCCGAAGGGTCCTCGACACCGATGATGAGCATATGTTCGGCAAGCCAGCCCTCTTTGTAGCCCTGCCAGGAAGCGATCCTGAGGGAAAAGCACTTCTTCCCCAGGAGGGCATTCCCCCCGTATCCGGAACCGATACTCCAGACCAGGTTCTCATCGGGGAAATGCACGATGTAGCGCTTCTTGGGATCAAAGTCCCCGACCGAATGAAGCCCTTTGACGAAATCCTCCGAATTGCCGATGCGATCAAGAACCTCCTTCCCCATCCGGGTCATGATCCTCATGCTGATAGCAACATAGCTGATGTCGGTTATCTGGACGCAGAGTTTACAGAAGGGCGAATCCAGCGGTCCCATCGCGTAGGGCAACACATACATGGTCCTTCCGCGCATGGTACCACGGGTGAGCTCGATCAGCTTCTCCTTGGCCTCTCGGGGATCCATCCAGTTGTTGTTAGGACCGGCGGTGTCCCTGTCGGGATGGCAGACAAAGGTCGGATGTTCCGCTCGAGCCACATCGGTTGGATGACTCCGATGCAGATAAGCGGTGGGCCAGTTCTTGTGATTCAACTCGTAAAAAACGGGCTTGCCGTTTATCTTCTCATCCTCCATGCCCTTTTTCATTATCCATTGGGCCTCCTCATCCGAACCATTGCAAAAATACACCTCCTTCGGTTCCGCCAGCCGGGCCACCTCCTCAACCCACCTTTCTACAGGCTTCATCAACCCCTCCCGAACACTTGTGTTTTTTTCCGCATACTCTACCAGCAGGATATCGACCAATCAATCCCCAAGCCTTGACCCTCCCTTGGGGCAGCCATTAAAATCCTCTCGAAATGGGGAGGTTTGGACATGGAGTTTGGTCCTTTGGAGGGGTGTTGGACGGCCCTTGTCACTCCCTTTACCAAGGCGGGGCAGCTGGACATAGAGGGGCTGAGGAAGAATGTGGCTTATCAGATGGAGTGCGGTGTAAACCTCGTGCCTACGGGGACAACCGGTGAATCCCCTACGCTGGAATGGGAAGAGCACCTGAGGGTGATCAGGGAGGTGGTGGGGCTTGTGGGGGATAAGGTGCGGGTGATGGCCGGAACTGGCAGCAATTCCACCTCGGAGGCCCTCCGTGGGACGCGGGAAGCCGTTGATGCGGGGGTCCGCCACATCCTGCTCATCGACTGTTACTACAATGCACCCTCCACCCTGGAGCTTCGGACCAATTATTACGAGGTCATAGCCAAGGAGTTTCCCACAGTGAGCGTTACCCCCTACGTTATCCCGGGAAGGACCGGTACCGCCCTCTCGGTTCAAGATCTGTATCTGCTCAATCGCAACTGTCCCAATGTCTTTTCGGTGAAGGAAGCGACCGGAGACCTCGAGAGGATGGCTGAGACCAGGAGGCTTCTGGGTGATGATTTTGTCATCCTTTCGGGGGATGACGGTCTGACTTTCGAGATGATCACCAGAGGGGACATAAGGGCGCAGGGGGTCATATCGGTGATATCCAATGTCTTGCCCCTTGCCGTAAAGGAGATGGTCGAGGCTGCAAGGAGGGGCGACGTGCAGAAGGGGAGGAGGTACAGGGAGGTTCTGTCGCCCCTTTTTGAAGTGGTTTCGGTTACCGTTGAGGAGGAGTATGAGGGCCTCAGGGTCCTGTGCAAGTACCGCAATCCCACCCCTGTAAAGACCATCATGCGTGCCTTGGGCCTTCCAGCAGGTCCTTGCAGACCGCCGTTGGGGAGGATGGGGCCGAGGGGGGTTCAGAAGGTCCGTGAGGCTGTGAGGAAGGTCTACGAGATGGCCCCTGAGGTCTTTGAGCCCCTTGAGGAATTTTATGGGGTTAAGGTTGAGGAGAGGTTGTCTGAGGAGAGCCATTGGCTTGGTTGATGCTTCGGGGCAAAGGTTTCAGGAAGGCGCTTTTTTACAGCACCCTGGGTTTGGAAATGGGACTTGCAGTCGCCATAGGGGTGGGGATAGGATCCTACTTGGATAAGCGTCTGGGGACCACTCCATGGTTTTTGATCCTTTTTCTCTTTTTCGGGACTGCTGCGGGTTTCAGGAATCTCTATCGGGCCTTGAAGAGGATGGAGAAGGAAGGAGGGTCCTCGGATCCATAGAGAGGACGAACCTGATAATTGTCGTGCTGATGACGGCGGGAAGTCTGCTAGTGGGGGATTACAGGGTGGTGACAGGAGTGTTGACCGGCGGTGGACTTATGGCCTTCAATTTCAGGGTCATGAGGAGGATATTCGAAGGCGGTCTCGGTCAGAGGAAGGGGAGGGTGATTGCCAGCTATGTCATAAAATTTGTCTGCCTTGTGGCGATCGTGGGGGCAGTATTGCTCTTTTTGCGAAAGTGGATAGCCCCCCTGGCCTTTGCGGCGGGGGTATCAAGTCTGTTTCTGGCCTTTTGGATCGAGGCGGTGAGGAACCTCAGGAGGAAGGGCAATGGCAGCGGCTGAGGGACATGCGATAAGTTTTGTGGACTTCATACCCCTTTTGAACCAACTGCCCCACCACGTTTCAAATGCCATAGTGGTAGTTGTGGTTTTGTTGGTCGCTGCATATGCGGCCATGCGCAGGCTTTCCAGGGATCCCGAAGCGTATATCATCCCCGAGGAGAAGCTCACCCTCAGGAATTTCTTCGACATAGCCACCGATGGCCTGCTGAGGTTCCTGAAGGATAACATGGGACCTCGCGGTCCCGAATTCATGATGATCATAGGGGCGTTGTCCTTTTTCATCTTTTTCTCCAACATTTGGGGACTCATCCCCGGTTTCCACTCCCCAACCGAGACGATCAATACAACTGGCGCTTGTGCCCTTACGGTATTTATCTTGACCCATTATTATGGCATAAGGGAGCATGGCTGGAGGTATATAAAACATTTCATGGGTCCTGTACCTTGGCTGGCTCCCCTCTTCTTTCCCATTGAGTTCATCAGTCACCTGGTGAGACCCGTTTCCCTCTCGATCCGTCTTTTTGGGAATATCTTCTCGGATCATTTCATCTTGGGCATTGTGGCGGGTCTGGTGCCCCTGATCATCCCCTTACCGATGATGCTCCTGGGAATATTTGTGGCCATAGTGCAGACCTTGGTCTTTGTGCTCCTTTCGATGGCCTATTTTGCGGGTGCCATCGAGGAAATGGAGCATGAAGAGGGACATTAAGAGGAAAGGAGGTGAGAAGGGATGAGGAGACTCGGATGGTGGACGGTGGGGTTCCTGATGGTCTTGGCAGTGGCATCGGTAGCCATGGCTGCTGAGCCCGAGGCCGCCAAGGTGTTGACGCCGGATGTGAAGAAGATGATGACCTTGGTAGCGGGCTTCGGCATCGCCATTGCTGCCTTCGGTGGCGCCTTTGCCCAATCAAGGGCCATCGTTTCGGCCCTCGATGGCATAGCCAGGAACCCCGCTGCATCGGGGAGGATCGTCACCCCGATGATCATCGGTCTGGCGATGATAGAATCGCTGGTGATTTATGCATTGCTTGTGGCATTGTTGATGGTCTTTAAGCTCTAAAGGCATCGGTTTGAAATTTTATGGCGGGCCGCTTTCGGCCCGCTTTTTTTATTTGTGAAAGGGCCGAATTAGTTTAAACCTCCGGGAGGTCACAATGGGGGGAGGTGTTGGTAAGGGTTGCCGGGCGGGCATCCGCAGCTACTGTGTGGCCTGCCGCATCCTCACGCAGAAGGGATTCAAGGTTTACAGCCTCAAAAGGGCCGGTTAGGGCTCCACGATCACCTTGCCGGTATCCCGAAAGCTATAACCGGGGACCGGATGGAGGGCCTTTGAGGTGAGGAAGTCCATAAAGTCGGTCACCCTCTTAGTTCCCCACACCTCCTCGCAGAGCACCAGATCAAAGCGTTCTTCCCTAAGGGGGATGAAGTCGAGGGGAAGCAGATGGGACACATACTCAATTGCGAGCCCAACGTCGGCCTCCCCCACCAGGATCTTTATCCCCACCTCCAGGTGCGAATTGACCTCCCTTTCGTAGCCTATTATCTCTTCGGGACTTATGCCCTCCCCCTGAAGAAGCATATCCAAAAGGAGGCGAGTTCCGGAACGCCTGTTACGGTTCACGAAACGGGCCCGCCTCTCCACTATGTCCCCGATCCCCCTTATGCCAAGGGGATTCCCCTTCCTGACCAACAACCCCTGACTCCTGTGCCAAAGGGTGACGACGGCATACCCCCCCTGGGGAAACCACCTGTTGATGAAAGGCAAATTATATTGGCCGCTTTCGGGATCGAGGAGATGACAACACGATCCGTGAGCCTTCCCCTCCTTAAGGGAGAGCAACCCCCCCTCGCTCCCAATGGCACTGTAAAAGGCAAGGGACTCCAAGGACTTGTATCTGCTGTAATTGCTCAGAAGCCTGAAGAGGATCGGATCATCACTGCCACAGAAGAACAGGTCCTTCTCCTGCTCGGTGCATCCCTTAAGCCACCTTAAAACCTCCTTTTTGGGAAAAAGCCACTTCCCCGCGATGCGAACATGGGGAATCCGTCCCGCATTCACAAGCTGATACACCTTCTTTTCGTTGAGCCTCAGTAACCTGGCAACCTCCCTGGTGGTCAGAAGTTCTCCCTCCATCGGAGAAAATCTCGACCATTTGTTACAAAAAGTCAAGTTTTTGGCGGATTTTTAAAAATAACTTCTTAAGGCTCCGGTTCCCTTCCGTCGGGGGGTCCCTTGGGGTATCATTAGGGGGGCTGAGGAGGGGGGATGAGGAAGAAGGCGCTGATTGCCCTTGAGGATGGGACGATTTATGAGGGCTGGTCTTTTGGGGCTGAGGGGGAGAGGGTAGGGGAGATAGTGTTTAACACCTCCATGACGGGTTATCAGGAGATAATCACGGATCCTTCCTATAAGGGCCAGATCGTCACCATGACCTATCCTTTGATAGGCAATTATGGGGCGAATTTTGAGGACCTTGAATCCGATGGCCCCAAGGTCGAGGGGTTTGTGGTCAGGGATTATATCGAGACCTGGAGCAACTGGAGGGGGAAGGAGAGCCTTGCCGACTTTCTGAAGAGGCATGGTGTTATGGGGATAGAAGGCGTTGATACCCGGGCCATAACCCGTCACATAAGACTTCAAGGGGCCATGAAGGCCTGTATATCCACGGAGGACCTGGATCCAGAGAGCCTTGTGGAGAAGGCGCGGAGCTGGCCTGGCCTTGTGGGAAGGGATATGGTGCAGTTTGTCACCTGCAGGGAAGCCTATCAGTGGTCCGCAGAGGGGCGGTTTAAGGTTGTGGCCTACGATTTCGGGGTGAAACACAACATCCTGAGGATCCTTGCCCGTTTGGGGTGTGCGATAACGGTTGTGCCCGCCTGGACCCCAGCGGAGGAGGTCTTGAGGATGGATCCCGATGGGATCTTCCTCTCCAATGGGCCGGGGGATCCGGCTGGCCTGCCCTATGCGGTAAAGGAGATAAGAAAGTTGCTGGGTGAGAGGCCGATCTTTGGCATATGCCTTGGCCATCAGCTTTTGGCCCTTGCCCTGGGGGGCAATACTTACAAGCTCAAATTCGGCCACAGGGGCGGAAACCATCCGGTTAAAGATCTCAGGACCGGCAAGGTCTATATAACGGCCCAAAATCACGGTTTCTGTGTCGACCCCCAGAGCCTCCCGGAGGAGGTGGAGTTGACCCATCTGAACCTTTACGACCACACCCTTGAGGGGATAAGGCACCGGAAGATCCCTGCCTTCAGCGTTCAGTATCATCCTGAGGCCTCCCCTGGACCTCATGATGCCGAGTACCTCTTTGGAGAGTTCATAAGGTTAATGGAGGGGGCGAGGAGGTCCTGATGCCCAAAAGGGACGACATAAGGAAGGTCCTCATCATCGGTTCGGGCCCCATCGTGATAGGGCAGGCCTGCGAATTCGATTATTCGGGGACCCAGGCTTGTAAGGCCCTTCGGGAGGAGGGGTTTTATGTGATCCTGGTGAACTCCAACCCCGCCACCATCATGACCGATCCCGAGATGGCCCACAAGGTTTATATCGAGCCCCTCACCCCCGAGGCTGTGGCAAAGGTGGTGGAGAGGGAGAGGCCCGATGCGCTGCTTCCCACCTTGGGAGGGCAGACCGGCTTGAACATAGCGGTGAAGCTAGCAGAGGAGGGGATCCTGGACAAGTACGGGGTCAGGCTCATCGGCGCCAATGTGGAGGCCATAAAGAAGGCCGAGGACCGGATGCTCTTCAGGGAGGCCATGGAGCGCATAGGCCTCAAGATGCCCAAAAGCGGATATGCTTACTCGGTGGAGGAGGCCTTAAAGATCGCTTCAGAGACCGGCTATCCGGTAATAGTACGGCCGAGCTTCACCCTCGGTGGGACGGGAGGAGGTATCGCCTACAACCAGGAGGAGTTGCGGGAGATAGCCGAAAGGGGCATTCAGGCATCGATGATCGGGGAGATTTCGGTCGAGCAGTCCGTAATCGGGTGGAAGGAGTTCGAGCTGGAGGTAATGCGGGACCTCAAGGACAATGTGGTCATCATCTGCTCCATTGAGAACTTCGATCCAATGGGGGTTCACACGGGAGACTCAATAACGGTGGCACCGGCTCAGACCCTATCGGACAAGGAATACCAGAGGATGAGGGATGCGGCTATTGCGGTCATAAGGGAGATCGGGGTCGAGACCGGGGGCTCGAATATCCAGTTCGCCGTAAACCCCGAAAACGGCGAGATGCTCATAATCGAGATGAACCCGAGGGTTTCCAGGTCCTCGGCCCTCGCCTCCAAGGCCACGGGTTTCCCCATAGCCAAAATCGCCGCCAAGCTCGCCGTTGGCTACACCCTGGACGAGATCCCCAACGACATAACCCGTGAGACCCCCGCCTCCTTTGAGCCCACCATAGATTACTGTGTGGTCAAGATCCCGCGGTTTGCCTTTGAAAAATTTCCCGGAACCGATGATACCCTTGGGACATCCATGAAATCGGTGGGCGAGACCATGGCCATAGGCCGGACGTTCCCCGAGGCCCTGCAGAAGGCCATCCGGTCGCTGGAGACGGGAAGGTACGGTCTCGGGGCAGACGGCAAGGGCTTGAAGGTCCCCGAGGACCCCAGGGAGAGGGAGGAGTTCTGCGAACTGGTGAGGCAGAGGCTGAGGATGCCCAAACCCGATGGGATCTTCTGGATACGCTATGGCCTTGAGGCGGGGATGTCGGTTGAGGAGATCCACGAGCTCACCAAGATCGATCCCTGGTTCCTCTGGCAGATAAAGCGGATCCTGGATTTCGAGAGGGTCCTGAGGAGATATAGCCTCAAGGATGTCCCGAGGGATGTGCTTTTTGAGGCGAAGAGACTCGGTTTTTCCGACAGACAGCTTGCCCACCTCTGGGGATTGGGGGAGGAGGTGGTGCGGAGGCACCGCAAGGCCCAGGGGATTGAGGCCACCTTCAAACTGGTCGATACCTGTGCAGCGGAGTTTGAGGCCTACACCCCTTACTTTTACTCCACCTATGAACGCGAGGATGAAAGCCGCCCCAGTGACCGCAAGAAGGTGATGATCCTCGGTGGTGGCCCCAACAGGATCGGCCAGGGGATAGAGTTCGATTACTGCTGTGTCCATGCCGTCTTTGCCCTGAAAGAGGAGGGTTATGAGACCATCATGGTCAATTCCAATCCCGAGACCGTCTCCACCGATTATGACACCGCCGACAAACTTTATTTTGAGCCCCTTACTGCGGAGGATGTGCTCAACATCCACGATCGCGAAGGGCCCGAGGGCGTCATCCTGCAATTTGGGGGACAGACCCCTTTGAACCTGGCCCTAGATCTGCAAAGGGCGGGGGTGAGGATCTTGGGGACCTCACCTGATTCCATAGACAGGGCCGAGGACAGGAAGCGCTTCAAGGAGCTTTTGGAAAAACTCGGCCTCAAGCAGCCGCCCAATGGCACCGCCGTCACCCTGGAGGAGGCCAAGAGGGTTGCTTCCTCCATAGGCTATCCCGTATTGGTCCGCCCCTCCTATGTGCTCGGGGGCAGGGCCATGGAGATCGTGTATGATGAGGGAGACCTTGAGGCCTTCATAAGCCGGGCGGTTGAGGCCTCGCCCGAGAGGCCCATCCTGATAGACAAGTTCCTGGAGGATGCGATCGAGGTCGATGTGGATGCGGTCTCCGATGGCAGGCGGTGTGTCATCGCGGGGATTATGGAGCATATAGAGGAGGCCGGGATCCATTCCGGAGACAGCGCCATGGCCCTTCCGCCCTTCAGCCTCTCCGAGGCCCAGGTGGGAGAGATCCGTGCGCAGACCTATGCCCTGGCCAGGGAACTGGAAGTTGTGGGGCTCCTGAACATCCAATTCGCCGTGAAGGGAGGAGACATCTACGTACTTGAGGTAAACCCCAGGGCTTCCCGAACCGTCCCCTTCGTCTCCAAGGCCACCGGGATACCCTGGGCCAAGATAGCGGCCAAGGTCATGGTGGGGAGGACCCTGGACGAACTGGGGGTCAGGGAGGTGGAGATCCCCCATGTGGCGGTAAAGGAATCGGTCTTCCCCTTCAACCGCTTTCCGGGTGTGGACATAATCTTGGGGCCCGAGATGAAGTCCACGGGAGAGGTGATGGGGATAGATGAAAACTTCGGCCTTGCCTATGCCAAAAGCCAGATAGCCGCCGGGCAGAATCTGCCGCTTAAGGGAAGGGTCTTCATCAGCGTGAAGGATCGGGACAAGCGGCAGGCTGTCATGGTCGCGAGGGAACTGGAGGATCTGGGTTTTGAGATCCTGGCCACAAGGGGGACGTGCTCTGTGCTTTGCCGAAACGGCGTGCGGGCAAAAGAGGTGTTCAAGGTGAGTGAGGGAAGGCCCCATATTGTGGACCTCATGAAGAACCGCGAGATTCACCTGGTCATCAACACCCCGAGCGGAAAGCGCCCCAAAGCCGATGAGGTGCTCATCAGGACGACGGCCTTACATTACGGCGTTCCGGTGGTAACGACGATGGCAGGTGCCCAGGCGACCGTTGAGGGGATAAGGGCCTTGAGGAAAGGAGGGTTTAAAGTTAGGTCCATTCAGGAATACCATCAGTGGGTGAGGGACCTTGCAGCCAAAACCAGGCGTTGCGCCAATTAAAGGGGACGAAATGGGTTCGGTGATCGTACTGACCGGTGACGGGAAGGGCAAAACCACCTCAGCCCTCGGCATGGCCATGAGAGCTGTAGGACACGGTTTCAGGGTTGCCTTCCTTCAGTTCATAAAGGGGGGATGGAGATACGGCGAACTTGAGGCTGCCAAGAGACTCCAGCCGGAGCTGGAATTCAGCCCCTTGGGAAGGGGTTTTGTGCACATCGATCCCGAAAATCCCGATCCCGAAGACGTGGAGGTGGCCCAAAGGGCTTGGGAGGTGGCAAGGGAGAAGATCCTCTCAGGGGAATACTTCATGGTGGTCCTTGACGAGATCAATTATGCCCTTTCCTATGGGTTACTCGATCTGGATGAGGTCATCAGGACCCTGAGGAAAAGGCCTCCTCATGTCCATGTGGTGCTTACCGGGAGGGATGCCCACCCACAGATCATCGAGATCGCAGACCTGGTGACGGAAATGAAGGAGATAAAGCACCCCTTCAGGGAAGGGGTGGTCTCCAGGAAGGGTATAGAATATTGAGGTCAAAGGACGAGTTTCCTGAGCCTTTCGGGATCGATCCCTTCCACGATTTCCACTTTGGCCCGTGCCATTTCTTCTAAAGCTGAGGCGGCCGTTTCGGGGGCTACTCCCCGGCAGAGGTCCTTGAGGAGAAACACCTCGTAACCGAGCCCTTTGGCATCCATGACCGTGGCACGTACGCAGTAATCGGTAGCGAGACCATAGACGATCAGGCGCTTTACCCCGTTGATCTTCAGGATCGTGTCCAGTTCGGTCCGGTTCCCCCCGTCGTCTTGAAACCCGGAATAACTATCAAAGTGGGGATTCCTTCCCTTCTGCACAACTGCCCGAAAGAGGTTGTTGTCAATCAGGATCCTCGCCCCTTCAGTTCCTTGGATGCAATGGGGTGGCCAGAGGGTCTGTTTTCGCCCCTGTATCTCGATCACCTCAAAGGCCTTCTTTCCGGGATGGTTGGTATAGAAGGAGACGTGATCTGGGGGATGCCAGTCCTGGGTGCCGAAGATCAAAGCACCCCACAAATTGAACTTTTCCGTCACTTCCTGAACCCTTTCGATGTAATCCTTACCAGTCCCCGGTACAGCCAGACTTCCTCCCTTGTGTTCGGTGAAGTCCCCTTGAAGGTCGACCACTATAACCCCCACTTTCATGGCCATCCTCCTGGACTTTTTTTAAAACTTCTACCGATGAAGGCAAAAGCTCCCATGGCATAGAGGATGATGCAAAAGGATGTTCTAAAACTATGCCCAAAAGTGGGATAGGACGAGGGCTCAAGGGAGAACCCTTTCCTGATCAGCGGGATTGTGAGGCTGACCACTGCCATGCTTAACCGAAGTAAGGCCATAAAACTTGCTTTCCACCGCCATTATGGCACTGGTGTCAGGAGAACTGAAGGGGGATCCCTCAAACATCCTCGGTTAAAGCTTTACCTTGCGTGATCAATTTGCAATGTTGATTTTTCCCTTCCTTAGAGGAAAAAATTTTCAGGTGATGGAGGAGTTTTATAGCAAAATAACGGAGAAACTGAGGGAAGGGCATCGTTTGGTCCTTGCCACCGTGATCCGTCAGTCGGGTTCCTCCCCCCGTGGGGTTGGTAGCAAGATGGCGATCTTTCCCAACGGCTTAGGCCTGGGTAGCGTTGGAGGCGGCCGTGTTGAGGCTCAGGTGATGGAGGAGGCCAGGAGATTGCTCCAGAGCGGAGGGTCCAGGAGGCTCGACTTCAAGCTCACCGGCACGGACATCCTCGATATGCAGATGATCTGCGGGGGTGAGATGGAGATACTGCTGGAGGTCTTGGGGAAGGAGGATCTGGAGGTGTTCGAAGGGGTCCGGGAGGCCTTGCAGAAGGGAACTCCCGCCGTCCTCCTTACGGGCCTTCCACCGAAGATGAAGGGGAAGATGCTGTTAATTGAGGGTCGTAAGACCGGTTCACTTCAGGGAGCAGATGATTCTTTCCTCGATTCGCTTTCGGCCGAGCTTCCCCGGGAGGCTTCGATCATCGACCTTGGCTATGGGGAGGTCTTCTGCGAACCTATCATAAAGGAGCCGGATCTTTATCTCTTCGGTGCAGGCCATATCGCCCAGGAGATCGCCCCCCTGGCCACGAGGGTGGGGTTCAGGGTCGTGGTGATAGACGACAGGCCCGAGTATGCGAACCGCGAACGTTTTCCCTGGGCGGATGAGGTAGTGGTGGAGGACTTCGAAAGGGTAGGGGAGAGGGTTGTGGCGAAGGCCGACTCTTACTTGGTCATCGTGACCAGGGGGCATCTACACGATTATACCGTCCTCAAGCAGTATCTCAGGTCTCCCGCCCGTTACATCGGGATGATAGGCTCTAGGAGAAAACGGGATATGATTTACAGACAATTGCTTTCTGAGGGCTTCTCACCGAAGGACCTGGAGAGGGTTCATGCCCCCATAGGGATCGATATTGGTGCCGAAACCCCTCAGGAGATAGCGGTCAGCATTGTGGCGGAGCTCATCAAGGTCAGGCGCCTCGGTCCCTGAGCCCCAGAACATCTTCCATGTCATAAAGTCCGGGGGGTTTATCCACTACCCACAGGGCGGCCTTCACGGCTCCGCGGGCAAAGGTCTCGCGTGAAGAGGCCCTGTGGGTCAACTCGAGCCTTTCGCCCTCGGTGGCAAAGATCACCGTGTGGTCTCCCACCACATCTCCACCCCTCAAAGCCAGGATGCCAATTTCGCCATGGGACCGGGGGCCCACTTCCCCCTTCCTCCCATAGATGGCGACCTCCTCGAACTTCCTCCCCAGCGCCTGGGCGATTCTGTAACCGAGCCTTAAGGCCGTTCCGCTTGGGGCATCCCTTTTGCCCCGGTGATGGAATTCCAGGATCTCCACATCATAACCGGGTCCGAGGATCCCCGCGACCATCTCCACGAGTTTGAATAGGAGGTTCACCCCAAGGCTCATGTTGGGGGAGAGCACACAGGGGAAGCTCTGGACAAATTCCAGGATCTTTTCCTTCTGTTTCTCATCAAAGCCCGTGGTTCCCACCACCATGGGTTTGTTGAAGTAGGATGCAAGCTCCATGTTGTAAAGGGAAGATGAGGGGGTGGTGAAATCGATGAGGACATCCGCCTCCTTTATTACCAGGGAGAGATCATCAGTGATCTTCACACCTACTGATCCAAGCCCTGCGACCTCCCCAAGGTCCTTTCCCACCGAGGGGTGTCCGGTGTTCTCGACCCCGGCCAGGCATTCTATCCCCTCGGTCTCTTGGATCACCTTGACTATGGTCCTCCCCATCCTCCCTGCCGCCCCTATTATCACCGCCTTTATCATATGGCCTCCTCCAGATGGCCTTTGTAGACCAACCTCACTTCCCCTTCAAGGGCCACCTCTCCGAAAAAGCCCCCCTGGAGGCGGTAATGGACTGTGAGGGGTTCGCCCCCCCGGGTTATCACCCTTGTTGGGGAGGAAACGAGGCCCTTAAGATGGGCTATGAGCGCCGAAGCTATCGCTCCCGTGCCACAGGCCAGTGTTTCCTCCTCCACTCCCCTTTCATAAGTCCTTACAAGGAGTTCTCCCCTGTGGACTTTGACGAAATCCACATTGGTACCATCCGGCTTAAAGGCCTCATGCCACCTCACAGCCCTTCCTATTCTCGTGACATCCACCCCCTCAATGTCATCGACAAAGATCACCGCGTGGGGAACCCCCGTGTTTATGAAATCCAGTTCCAATTCTCCATCGGAGAATCGAATCCTTAAACCCCTGTTCATATCCCTTGGCGGTGGAAGGGTGATCTTCACGTTTCTGCCATTGACCTCGGCCCGGACAGGGCCCACTTTCGTCTCAAAGACGAGCACCGGGGGGGCCTTGCCCAACATATGGGCCAGGCGTGCAGCACATCTTCCCCCATTTCCGCACATCTCCGCCTCGCTCCCATCGGCGTTGAAAAAAAGCCAACGGAAGTGGGCCGTCGGGGAGGGTTTGAGGAGGATCAAGCCATCTGCCCCTACCGAGAGGCGCCTCTGGCAGATCTTTCGAGAGAGTTCCGAAAGGGTCCCTTCGGGGATCTGCTCCTCAAAATCCGGGATGAGGATGAAGTCATTTCCCCCTCCGGTCATCTTGTAAAAGGTCGTTTTCTGGATCATCTCAACGGCTCCGGTATGATTTCCCCCCTGATGAGATCCTCATAGGTCTCCCTTTCCCGGATTACCCAGAACTTGTCGTCCTTCACGAGCACTTCGGCGGCCCTTGGGCGGGAATTGTAGTTTGAAGCCATGGAGAAGCCGTAAGCCCCAGTGCCCATGATGGCGAGCAATTCTCCCGGCTTGGGATCGGGGAGGTCCCTTTCGCGGGCGAAGAAATCCCCCGTCTCGCACACCGGTCCGACGATATCGGCCTTTATCATCGGCGTATCCCTCTTGATGACCGGGACAACCTGATGATAGGCCTTGTAGAGGGCAGGCCTTATGAGGTCGTTCATGGCCGCATCCACTACGACGAATTCCCTTCCGCCATTTCGCTTCCGGTAAAGGACCTTTGTCACCAATATCCCGGCATTTCCAACGATCACCCTTCCGGGTTCAAAGATGAAGGTGCAATTAAGACCCCGGGCCCTCTCGATCAATGCCTTCCCATATTCAGAAGGATGGGGCGGTGTTTCATCTCGATAGGGGATGCCAAGGCCTCCCCCGAGGTCGATGTATCTGATCTCAAAGCCCTTGGATATGAGCACCTCATAAAGCTCCTTCAGCCTGTCGAAGGCCTGAAGGAAGGGGGAGAGTTCGGTGATCTGGGAGCCAATATGGCAGCTTATCCCGACCATTTCCAGGTAATGGCTTCCCTTGGCCTTGAAATACAAGCGCAGGGCCTCCTCGGGTTCCATTCCGAACTTGGATTGTTTCAATCCGGTGGCTATGTAGGGATGAGTGAGGGGATCTATATCGGGGTTGACCCTGAGGGATACAGGGGCCCGCAGCCCTTCCCCTCTGGCAATCTCCTCTATGCGATCGAGCTCCCCTTCCGATTCGACATTGAACATCAGTATCCCTTCCCTCAGGCCATAGAGGATCTCCCCAGGGGTTTTTCCAACACCGCTGAAGACGATCTTTTTCGGTTCCACCCCCGCCCTGATGGCCCTGAACAATTCGCCTCCGGAGACCACATCCGCCCCAGCCCCCTTGAGGGACAGTGCCCTGATGATGGACAGGTTGGAGTTGGCCTTAACCGAGTAACAAACAAGATGGGGCAGATCCCTGATGGCCCCCTTAAAGACATCGAAATGCCTCGTGAGGGTTCTGTAACTGTAAAGGTAGAAGGGAGTGCCCACCTCCTCAGCTATCCGCTCAACGGGCACCTCCTCCGCATAAAGCACCCCTTCCCGATACTGGAAAAAGTGCATCCTTTATCCCCTGAGGGTGGCCCTGTGTCTCAAGGGCTTGAGGATCAATTCCAAGGCGTCCAACACATCGGTCACCACCACATCGGCGTTGAGGACCGTTTCTTTGGCCGCTCCTTCTGGGCCTATGACCGCAATACCCAAGATGGCTTCCTTCACCATCAAGTGGTCGTTGTAACCATTGCCTACAGCGATGGTCCTCTGGGAACCCACCTTCCGGACGAACTCGCGCTTCTGCTCGGCTTCAGGACCTTCCTCAAGCCTCACCACTTCTACCTTCAGCCTTTTGACCTTCTCTTGCACATCCCCCCTTGTGTCAGCGGTAAGTATGTACACCTTTAATTTTTTCCCCAGCAGATTCAACCTGTCCTTCACCTTGTTATGGATGCGCCCGTCCTTTGCGACAGTACCGTTGAAATCCAGGACCAGGTTTTCGATCTCGTAGACGCCTCTGCCTGGAATATCAAATCGTATCATAGGTCAAATTTATAGGTCCCCTTACAATCTATGACCACGAGTTTACGGTAATGGATCGAATAAAGTAAAAAGCACATGATCGCCGACCTCGATTTCTTCCCTGATCCTGCCGGGAAAGGTTCCACAAAGCCAGGCTCCCATCAGCTAACCTCCTCGGGGTCGGCTATCCTGCCCAGGATGGCACTTGCTGCAGCGACGGCGGAATTAGAGAGGTATACCTCGCTTTTGGGATGGCCCATCCTGCCGATGAAATTCCGATTGGTGGTTGCCACCGCCCGTTCCCCTTCGGCCAGGACCCCCATGTGCCCTCCGAGGCATGGACCGCAGGTAGGGGTGCTCACCGCTCCACCCGCTTCAACAAACACTTCGATCAACCCCTCTCTCAATGCCTGCAGATAAATGCCCTGGGTTGCCGGTATGACAATGAGCCTGACCCAGGGGGCCACCTTCTTGCCCCTGAGGATTTGGGCCGCAATCCTCAGGTCCTCGAGCCTGCCGTTGGTGCAGGAGCCTATGACCACCTGATCGATCTCCACATGGGAGAGCTCCTTCGCAGGTCGAACGTTGGCCGGTGAAGGGGGGCAGGCTACAAGGGGATCGATCACCGAAACATCATACTCGTGAACCTCCCGGTAACGGGCATCTGGATCGCTTCTGAAGGCCCTGAATTCCCCAACCCCCCTTTGTCGGAGGTAAGCCGTGGTTTTCTCATCAGGGGCTATGATGCCGTTTTTGGCACCGGCCTCAACGGCCATGTTTGCGATGGTAAACCTGCTGTCCATGGAGAGAGCCGCTATGGCTTCTCCCTCAAACTCCATGGCCTGATACCTCGCCCCTTCGGTGCCTATCTTGCCGATGATGAAGAGGATCAGGTCCTTCCCCACCACCCACCTTTTCGGTCTCCCGTAAAGGACGAATTTAATGCTTTCGGGCACCTTCAGCCAGATCTCTCCTGTGGCCCAACAGGCCGCAAGGTCCGTGCTGCCGACGCCTGTGGAGAAGGCCCCCAGGGCCCCGTAGGTACATGTATGGCTGTCAGCCCCTATCACCAGATCCCCCGGCTTCACCAACCCCAGTTCCGGCAAGAGGGCATGCTCAATCCCCATTCGACCGACCTCGTAGTAATGTCGGATACCATGCCTTCTGGCAAACTGGCGCATGAGCTTGCATTGTTCAGCGGACCGGATGTCCTTGTTGGGCGTAAAGTGGTCCGGGATAAGGACGACCCTTTCGGGATCGAAGACGCGTTCGGCCCCCATCTTCTGGAAGGCCTCGATGGCGAGGGGAGCCGTGATATCGTTGGCCAGGGCGAGGTCCACGCGACAATAGACGATCTCACCGGGCTCCACCTGGGTCCTTCCCGCATGTTCGGCCAGAATTTTCTCGGTGATGGTCATGCCCACTTCAGATCCCCTTGAACTTCCTCTTCTTCAAATACTCGAGCTTGTTCAGGGCATTGACGAAGGCCTTTGCGCTGGCCACCAGGATGTCGGTGTCTGCCCCCTGTCCGATGGCGGTTATACCATCCTCCTGTATCCTGACCCTGACCTCTCCTTGGGCATCCGTCCCCCCCGTAATGGAGGCGACCGTATAATCCAAGAGCATCCCCTTGAATCCCGTGATCTTGGTGATGGTTTTGTAGACGGCGTCCACAGGTCCTATGCCGAAGCCCGCCTCCATCACCACCTTGCCATCTACCTCCATCTGGACGGTAGCAGTGGGTATGGATACGGTCCCGCTGTGAACGCTGAGGTTGAGCAGGCGGTACTTATCCGGGACCCTGAAGATTTCCTCTTCGACCAAGGCAATGAGGTCCTCATCGTAGACCACCTTCTTTTGATCGGCCACCTTCTTGAAACGCTCAAAGACCGCATCCAACTCTTCTGAGGTGAGCTCATATCCCAGGGTTTTAAGCCTTTCCTTCAAGGCGTGCCTTCCGGAATGCTTCCCCAGGACGATGTGGCTTGTGGGGATACCGACGCTTTCCGGGGTCATGATCTCATAGGTCAGCTTCTCCTTGAGCACACCATCCTGGTGGATCCCCGATTCATGGGCAAAGGCGTTGGCACCGACGATGGCCTTATTGGGCTGAACGGGCAACCCCGTAATCGCCGAGACCAAGCGACTCGTGGGGTAGATTTCCTGGGTGTTGATGCCCGTATAGTAGGGGCAAAGGTCCTTCCGGACCTTGAGGATCATCACAATTTCTTCCAGGGCGGCATTTCCCGCCCTTTCCCCTATGCCGTTTATCGTGCATTCCACCTGCCTGGCACCGTTCCTTATTGCAGCAATGGAGTTGGCCACCGCAAGGCCCAGGTCGTTATGGCAGTGAACGCTTATTACGGCCCTGTCTATATTCGGGACCCGTTCCTTAAGGGTCCGGATGATTCGGCCGAACTCCTCGGGAACCGAATAGCCCACCGTATCGGGGATATTGACCGTTGTGGCCCCTGCTTCTATGGCCGTCTCGACCACTTTGCACAGGAAGTCCAGGTCGGTCCTGGTAGCATCCTCTGGGGAGAACTCCACATCGTCGGTATATCTTTTGGCATAGGATACGGCCTCCACGAGCCTCTCAAGGACTTCCTCCCTTGACATCCTTAGTTTGTACTTGAGATGGATGTCGCTTGTGGCAATGAAGGTGTGGATGCGGGGCCTCTCGGCCTTCCTTATGGCCTCCCAGGCCCGATCTATGTCCTCGCGGTTGGCCCTGGCAAGGGCACATATCACCGGCCCCTTCACCTCTTCCGCTATGGCTTTGACTGCCTCAAACTCCCCTTCCGAAGAGATGGGAAAACCGGCTTCGATGATGTCCACGCCCAGTTTGGCCAGCTGCTTGGCAACGCGCACCTTCTCCTCGACGTTCATGGAAGCGCCAGGGGATTGCTCGCCATCCCTCAGGGTGGTATCGAATATGAATATCCTCTCGGGCATCTTCTCCTCCCAGATCAGCCACAAAGTATAACGCAGCTTATTTGAACAAAAAAGGCCTTATGGGATAAGGCCTCATGGGACCTGCCTCTCGGACAAGTTCAAGGGCCCTCCGAAGGGCCCCCTCGAGGTCCCTTTCCTTGCGCACCTTCCCCCACATGTAAAGGGCAAAATCCCAGTTCTGGAAGAACCAGAAGCAGAACCCCATAAACTTTTCCAGATGCCATTGGTGGGGACATAGATCCAAAAGGAGCCCGAAATAGTTCTCTAGCACCAAAAGGGGATCAGGAGGAGGCGGTATTTCCCCACCCGTCAGCACCGAGGCCGTGTCCCGGAATATCCACGGCCGAATAAGGGCTGCCCTTCCTATCATCACCCCATCACATCCGGTTTCTTCGAACATCCTCAAGGCATCATTGGGTCCCGAGACATCTCCGTTGCCGATCACGGGTATACCGATTGCCCCCTTTACTTGCGCGATCTCCTCCCAACGGGCCGGGCGCTTGAAGCCGTCTTTGCCCGATCTCGGATGGAAGATTAGGGCATCTGCCCCTTCCTGCTCGAGCATCTTGCAAAAGGCCTTGAGGCGATCAAGATTGTGATCCATTAATCCCGAACGGATCTTGACCGTTAAGGGTTTGCCGGTGGCTTTTCTGGCCTCGCGAAGGATTTCCCTTGCCAGTTCGGGTTCGTCCATGAGCCACACTCCCCATCTGAACCTCTGTACCACACCCCGGGCACACCCCATGTTTACGTCAAAGGCATCGAACATCCCCTCGATCCTTTCGATGGCCAGGCCTATCCTTTTGGGGTCCCTTCCCCCAATTTGGGCCGAAAGGGGCCGGTCATCGCTGCCCCTTATGAGGTAAGGGTCCTTGGATGGGTTTTGGGTCGAGACTATCCGTGAATTGAGCATCTCTGTGAAGAAGAGCCCACATCCCCCAAAATGGGCCACCAAGGCCCTGAAGGCAGCGTGGCTGTAATCTGCCATGGGAGCGAGGACTAGAGGGGGGTCCACCTTGAGGTCCCGCAATTTGAGGGGCATGGCGATCATCGATAATATGACCTAAAATTCAAGGGGTTCAAGATGGCCCGCCTTTACGTCCCAAAGGAAGAGATCCGGGAGGCCATCCCCCTCAAGAGCAGGGATTTGCGATATTTGATCAGGGTCCTGAGGCTGGGGGAAGGGGATGAACTTGAGATCTTCGACGGGCAGGGGGGGAGATATCGTGCCAGGATCCTGCAGGAGGACAAGGGGTGGTTTCTACAGGTTTTGGAGGAACTCGAGCCCGGACCCCCACCCAGACTCAGGATTGTCCTGGGGCAGGGGATCCTCAAGGGGGAGAAGATGAAGTGGGTCATCCAGAAGGCCACGGAGTTGGGCGTCTCTGAAATTGTCCCCCTTGAGACTTCTCGCTCCATACCCATCTACGAAGAGGAGGAACTCGGTCTTAAGCTCAGAAGGTGGCAAAGGATCGCCGAGGAGGCAGCAAGACAATCCAATCGCTCGACAGTTCCCCTGGTGCAGAGGCCCATGTCTCTTCGGCAGTTCTCGGACCGTTGTGAGGGGTTCAGGGTGGCCTTCTGGGAAGGGGCCGCGACTCCCCTGAGGGAAGTTAGAAGCCCCGGGGACGTTCAGGAGGTGGATGTCATCATCGGTCCTGAGGGGGGGTTTTCCGAAGGAGAGGCGGCGTACCTGGAAGGGGAGGGGTTTGTCCTCTTAAGCCTTGGCCCGAGGATCCTGAGGGCAGAGACCGCGGCCATAGCGGTTCTGGCCCTCCTTCAGCACCTCTGGGGGGATCTCGGGTGAGCTGAGTCTGTTGAGCTTGGGTTTCCCCTGCGGTGAAAGCATTTTGCGGCGGGTGCCCTTCGGGGCTTAGAAGGGAAGTGGGGTGGAAGTCTCCCGCGGTCCCGCCGCCGTGACCGGGGACGAAACCCGCAGGATGCCACTGGGGTCCAGGGCCCTGGGAAGGCGCGGGGAGTTCATTAAGGATGGCCCTCCTGGGGAGGTCATGGACGAGGAGGTAATCGAGGATGTTTACGGGGGCAGGGTATCCGTTTTCCGGGTTAACGGAAAGCGGCTCGTTATGCCCATGTTGGGGCAGCCGAGCTATATCCTCTTTAGCACAAATATGTGGGGATAAAGGCCTCCCGCCTCCACCACGCGCTCATGGGCGATGATAAATCGCCTGTTTTTGAACACGAGATCCCTGAACGAGGTGGCCCTTAAGGTGATTATCACCAGGATACCCTCTTCGAGCAATACCCTGGAGGCTGCCTCCAGGAAGGAGGCATAGAGGGGCTTTAGGGTTTCCCACTCGCCGATCCTTACGCCGAAGGGGGGGTTCGTAACGATCCTGTCAACCCTCTGGAAGGCCCTGTCGATGTGCCTCGCATCAAGGAGCGAAAACTGTATGATGTCCCTCACCCCTGCTGCCTCTGCATTTTTCATCGCCCCTTCAAGGGCCCTTTGGTTATTGTCCGAGGCGAAGATCCTGATGAGGGACCCGTAAATTTGGGCAGCTTCTATGGGGATCGTCCCCCCTCCGCACATGGGGTCGAGGAGGACATGCCCCGGCCGAAGGTCGGCCAGCCTCAACATGGCGTAGGCGAGAGGGGGTTTTATGGCAGCGGTATGCTGGAAAGGCCTTTCGAACCTTTTATGGAGGGAGTCCCGCGTCAGGCTCACTCCGATCCAGCACCTTTTGCCGATCACATCTACGATGATCTCGATTTCATAGCCCTTGAGGTCCACCTTTTTATGGTATTTGTCCACCAGAGCCTGACCGGCGGCCTTCTGGATATCAATGGAGGTGTACGAATGCACACCTATGCGCGTGGCCGTCACGCGAAAGCTTTGGGCCCCTTGCAGTTCGGGTATGTCCAGGTGGCGGGTTCCCTCATAAATCATCCCAAGGCCTTCCTCCCCGGTGCTCACCTCAAACTCACCGAGATAGCGGATCACGTGATATACGGACCTCAACTTCAGGAGTTCGGGATACCTGTCTCCCTCAATTTCCACCAGTACCCTGCCCTGTAAGTTCATGAAGGCCTTGTGAACCCTGGCCTCTACCTTCTCGGTGACCTCCTGTTCCACTATGTCCTCTATGCCGGGATTGGTCGTCAGGAGAAATCGCTCGATCTTCATTTACTCCTCCTAACGAGGAGGGAGAAGGAAGCGGTTCCCATTAGACTCAAGAGACAGGCAAACAGAAAGGTTTCCTCGATCGAAAGGGTATCGGCAATGAGTCCGGCGGTCAATGGTCCCACTGTCATCCCCAGACTGAAGGCCATCCCCAGTAGCGACATCGCCACCCCCATCCCTATGATCCGTCCCTCTTGGACCACAAGGGCGGATGCGGAGGGTAGTGATATTCCTCCTCCCAGGGCCAGGAGCAGGCAGATTAGGAAAAGCCCTGTGAAGCTGCCGGCCAGCGGTAAAAGGGCAAGGAGCACCGAACTCGCCAGCCCGCCGATTGAGACCAGCATTGTCCTGCTCAGGCGATCGGCAAGGAAGCCCCCCAGGGGTTGAAAGGAGGAATTGAGGAGCGTGATGGTGGACACCAGGATGCCGATTCTGGTCGGACTGAGCCCGAACCTCATGCTCGCCAAAAGGGGCAGGAATCCTATGATCGTTCCTCTCCCCACCGAGTAAGCGAATTGGAAGGCCAAGACCGCCTTCATCACCGTCCTGCCTTTCAGGGCCAAGGGCGAAGGGAAGGAGGATACCCTCTTTCCCCTTTTGCGGATTTCGGGCAGCAGGAAGACCACGCCCAGGAAGCCCACAAAGTTCATCAATCCCATCGCCATGAAGGCCTTCTCCATCCCGAAGCAATCCGTCAGCAGGCCCCCAAGGAGGGGTCCTCCTCCCAGCCCACTGAACAGTGCGGTGTTGAAGTATCCCTGCCATCTGCCCTCTTCGCCAGCCGGCGAAAGCTCCCCCACATATGCCTGGGCTATGGGGATCACCATCCCTGAGGCTGTCCCGTGAAGGAGTCGGACCACAATGAGGCTCACAATCCCTTGGGCATAAATGTATCCCAGCGAAAGCAGGGAGTAAGAGAGGAGGCCCAATGACAAGAAGAGCTTCCTTCCCCTTTTGTCGGACAGGGCCCCTGACAGGGGCATGGTGAAGGTGCGCGCCAGGGAGAAACCCGCAAAGAGAAAACCGATGCCCAGCCCGGAGGCTCCCATCTTTTTCGCATAAAGGGGCAAAAGGGGAGCGATGATCCCCACCCCCAGCATCGACGAAAAAACCGATAGGGCGACAATCAGGAAGGCCCTTTTGCTGTTGATCACGGTCCTTCAGGATAATACAAACCCGGGGGTTTGATTTCCAAGGGAAATCCAACAGGATATACTGAAGGCGAAATGCAGGGGGGGATCCTCGAGGTGAAAGGGCTTAGGACCTTCATCCACACCCCGAGGGGAGTGGTCAGGGCTGTCGATGGCGTCAGCTTACAGCTTGAGGAGGGCGGGACCCTTGCAATCGTTGGGGAGTCCGGCTGCGGCAAGACCATAACGGCCCTCTCGATCCTCAGGCTCCTGCCTGCGGGGGGGAGAATCGAAGCTGGGAAGATCCTGTACAAGGGGAGAGACCTTGTGTCGTTATCCGAGGAGGAGATGCGGACCTTGAGGGGCAGGGAGATCGCCATGATCTTTCAGGAACCATCGGTCGCCCTCAATCCGGTCTTTACGATAGGGGAGCAGGTCTCGGAGGTCCTTCGGCTTCACCATGGCCTGACCAAAAAGGAGGCCAGGGAAGGGGCTGTGGAGCTCCTTAAGTCCGTCGGCATCCCCGAACCCCATATCCGTTACCGGAGTTATCCCCATCAGTTAAGCGGCGGTATGAAACAAAGGGTTGTGATAGCAATGGCCCTTGCGGGTAACCCGAGTGTGCTCATAGCCGATGAGCCGACCACGGCCCTGGACGTTTCCGTCCAGGCGCAGATCCTGGATCTGCTTTTGCAGTTGAAAGAGGAGAGAGGACTTTCCCTGATCTTGATAACCCATAACCTGGGGATCGTCGCATCTTGTGCTGACGAGGTTGCGGTCATGTACCTGGGGAAGGTGATCGAATATGGCCCCACATGGGAGATCATAAGGGATCCCTTCCATCCTTATACCCGCGGACTGTTGGCCTCCGTGCCCCGGAACCCTCTGCAGCCCATCGAGCCCATCCCCGGAAGTATCCCCTCGGCCTTCGATAAAATCGAAGGTTGCCCTTTCCACCCCCGCTGTCAGGAATCCGCTGATATATGCCACAGGTCTCCTCCGCCTTTGCTGCTTTCGGGGAGACGCCGGGTGAGGTGCTGGCTTTATGCGGAAGCTAATTGAGGCAAGGGGGCTAAAAAAGGTCTACAAACTCCGCGAAGGCCTCTTCAGCCGAGGTGTTGAGATATGTGCCATTGACGGGGTCGATTTGGAGATCCAGGAAGGCGAAACCCTTGGCCTTGTCGGCGAATCCGGCTGCGGTAAGTCCACCCTCGGGAGGGTCATCATAAGGCTTGAGGATCCCACAGAGGGAAAGGTATTTTTCGATGGCCAGGATCTCACAGCCCTTCCACCGGTTGAGCTCAAGTCCCTGAGGAGGAAGATGCAGATTGTTTTTCAGGATCCTTACAATTCCCTGAATCCGAGGAAAAAGGTGCTGGATATCCTTTCCGAGCCCTTCCTGATCCATGGGATCTTGAAGGGGAAAAGGGAAAGGCTGGAAAGGGTCAAGGAACTCCTCCAGAAAGTGGGTCTTCCTGAGGATTCCCTCTACCGATATCCCCACGAGTTCAGCGGCGGACAGAGGCAGAGGATTGTCATCGCCCGTGCCATCGCCCTTAACCCCTCCTTTATCGTGGCCGACGAACCCCTGAGCGCCCTCGATGTCTCCGTGCAGGCCCAGATTCTGAGGCTCTTTATGGAGCTACAGCAGAGCATGAACCTCACCTATCTGTTCATATCCCATGATATCAACGTAGTGGGATACATGGCCACGCGCATTGCGGTCATGTACCTGGGGAAGATCGTGGAGATAGGTCCCAAAGAGGAGGTGCTCAAGAGGCCACTGCACCCCTACACCGAAGGTCTCCTTAAGGCCGTCCCATCTCTGGAAGTGGGAAAGAGAGTCCTCCCGCCTTTTTCAGGGGATCCTCCAAGCCTCACCGCGAAACCCAAGGGATGCCCCTTCCTCTCCAGGTGTCCGAGGGTTCATGAACGGTGCAGGGACGGTTACCCACCGGCAAGGGAGGTTGCTCCCGGACACTGGGTTGCCTGTTTCCTGTACGAATGAGCTTGCCGTTTTTCCGTTTTTGGCATTAGAATTTGCTTGCACTTTGCTCAAAGTTGGAGCGATTTTTTGGAGGACGCAAAGCAACTTGTTATTGCCATCGCGAGGGTCCTCTCGGCGGCAGTGGAAATGCACGATCCCTATACCGCCGGCCACCATGAGAGGGTGGCGGAACTTGCGAGGGCCATGGGGTGGGAACTGGGGCTCGATGTCGAGAGCCTGGAGAAGCTTTATATTGCTGCCCTCATCCACGATGTGGGCAAGATAGGCCTGCCTGTGGAGATCCTGGGCAAGCCCTCTGCCCTTGAGAGGGATGAGATGAAGCTCATAAAGATGCATCCTGTGCTGGGTTACAACTTGGTGAGGAAGGCGGGGCTCCCTCAGCCCATTCCTGAGGTGATCTATCAACACCACGAACGGCTTGACGGTTCTGGGTACCCGAGGGGATTAAGGGGTGATGAGATAATCTTTGAGGCGCGCATCCTTGCAGTGGCAGATGTGGTGGAGGCGATCGTTTCAAACAGACCCCACAGGAATGCCCTTGGTCTTGAGGCGGCCCTTTACGAGCTCACGAAGAACCAGGGGAGACTATACGATCCCGGGGTGGTTCAGGTCTGTGTCAAGCTGCTCTCGGCCGAGAAAAAGGAAGTTTTCCTTTCGGCACCCCCAAGGATTTCCCCCGATTCTTGACAATCCTTTCCATAAGGAGTTAAAGCAAAAACCTAAATGCCATGGATCTTCGACCGAAGGCGATATTCAGCCTCAATCCCCGCTTCTTCTTCCTCTGTCTGTTGGTGGGCATCATAGCCGGAGCGGGGGCGGTCGTCTTCCATTACCTCTGCCAATTGATGCAGCACCTTATGCTCGGTGGCCTCGCCGGATACTACCCCCCCCATCCAGCAGGAGAAGAACCGTTATTTACACCGCTGGGGGTTCCCTTCAGGCGCTTCCTGCTGCCGCTTGTGCCGGTTCTGGGAGGGATCATAAGTGGATGGTTGGCTTACAGGTTCGCCCCTGAGGCGGAGGGTGACGGAACCGATGCCGTAATAGAGGCATATCATCACAAACAGGGCAACATAAGGAGCAGGGTTCCCATCATCAAGGTCCTGGCCTCTGCAGTAACCCTCGGCAGCGGGGGTTCGGGGGGTAGGGAAGGTCCCATTTCCCAGATCGGAGCGGGTTTCGGCTCCTTCCTGGGCAGGACGTTGAGGCTTTCGGAAAGGGAGCGGAGAGTTCTTTTGGCCGCGGGGATGGGAGCAGGGGTGGGCAGCATTTTCCGAGCTCCCCTGGCCGGAGCCCTCTTTGCCGCAGAGGTCCTTTACAGCGAACCGGAGTTCGAGGCTGAGGTGATCATACCCGCTGCCATATCCTCGGTGGTGGCCTATTGCCTCTTCTGCCTCTTTTACGGATGGGGGGCTTTATTTCATGTGCCCGATATAACCTTTCAAGACCCCCTGGAGCTCTTTCCCTATGCCATAATGGGATTCGTCCTGGCTCCTGTAGCGATCCTCTACATACGCGTCTTTTATGCCATCCATGAACAATTCAAGAGGTTCGCTATACCCAATTACATCAAACCGGCCATAGGGGGGCTTGCAACGGGCCTAATAGGCTTCATGGTACCCCAGGCCCTCGCTTTAAGCTACGGCTTTATCCAGCAGATCTTGAACGGACAGGTTGGCCTTGGGACGATGGTCATGGTGGCCTCGGCCAAGATCCTGGCCACTTCCTTTTCCATAGGGTCTGGCGGAAGTGCAGGGGTATTCGGTCCCTCGGTCGTCATAGGGGCATGTTTGGGCGGAGCCATGGGTGAGGTCTTTCACCACCTCATACCTGGGGTCGTCGAGTCCGCCACCCCCTTTGCAGTAGTGGGAATGGCAGGGTTTTTCGCCGCGGCATCCAAGGCACCCATTTCCAGCATCACCTTCGTCACCGAGATGACCGGATCCTATCATCTACTTCTGCCCAGCCTCCTGGTGTCGTCACTATCCTTTCTCGCAAGCCACAGGTGGAGCATTTATCGCCAACAGGTACCGAGTCGCATCGATTCCCCTGCCCATCGGGGTGAGTTCGTGGTGGATGTCCTTGAGGATCTGAAAGTCCTCCAAGCTTACACCCCCGTCACCGTCCATGCCATACCCGAGGATATGCCCCTCAGGGATTTGATAAGGCTCATGGGAGAGACAGACCTTTACCAATACCCGGTCGTGGACCGCGAGGGAAGGATAGTGGGGTCGGTTTCGGTCGACGATGTGAGGGGTATATTCTTCGAGGAGATTTATCCCCTGGTCATAGCCAAGGACCTGGCCAAGCCCGTCCTCATGACCGTCACCCCCGATGAGAGCCTCAACAGCGCCCTGAGAAAGTTCACGGCCATGGACACGAGGGGCACACCCCTTGAGGAAATCTGGGTTGTGGACCCCAAAGACCCCAACAGGATCCTCGGGGTCCTCAGGCGAAAGGACATCCTCAGGGCCTACGCCAGGGAAATGGAACGCAGGTTCAGGCCTTAGATTTGCTGTCCTGGTTCAGGTGGCAAAGCTCTTAGGGTCCTCTTACAGAAGTTTTGAGTGCCCTCATCGGGCCATAGCCCGTCCTTTTGGCCTCATTGAGGATCAACTGCCCTTCCATTCCCTGAGGGGCTTGATTTGTCGATCCCAGGGGTACCTGAGCCCTACAGGGAACCTCAAGGGATGAGGCAGCCTCTGCCCCTCGGTTCACCAGGTCCTGGAACACCTCCGCCCAAAACGCCCTGGACTCCTTTCCCCGCCAGAACCAAAAACCCAGGATCTCCTTTTTCCCATCAGGGTCGATCCCCACCGCCACAAATTAAGAGCATGGTGCCCAATACTCTTCGTAGTCCCTAGCGTTCCCGTTTTATGAACTCGTTGAGGAGTCCTTCCAAGAGGTAAGCCAGAGAGGGGATTCTTCCCGTTCCTTCTTAGCCTTGAGCTCATCCAGGATACGATCCAGCCAATCGGGCTCTTGTTGCTTCTTTGCCTTCCTCATCCTCTCGCTTCCTATACACAATTTTCTGGTACCCTCACGAAGAGAAGGTGAGCGCATCGTATTACTGGCTACAGCCTTGATCTAATTCCGTTTTGGATCTAAAATGAATCCAAAACGGAGGAAAAATGGGAGTGAATCTGTCGATTAAGAACGTGCCTCAAGAGCTAGCGAGGCAGCTTCGGGAGAGGGCCAGGCGTCATCACCGGTCGCTCCAGGGCGAGTTGATGGCCATTTTAGAGGAGGCGGTTTGGGGAGACCGAAGACGGCTCAGCCCTGAAGAGGTCCATCAGCGGGTGAGGGAGCTGGGGCTGCGGACGGGTGCCGAGGCAGTAGAGATGGTCAGGGAGGACCGGGATGGCCGCTGAGGCAAAGGTGGTTGACGCCTCTGTGGTCGGTGCCCTGGCCTTTGGTGAACCGCGGGCTGAGGAGGCCCTTTCGCTCCTGGAGGGGGCGAGACTCTACGCCCCGGTACTCCTGGATTACGAGCTGGCCGGCATCGCGCGGAAGAAGGTACTCCGCTACCCTGAACGGCGCGGAGAGCTGCTTCAGGCCCTGGAGCTGGCTCTGTCGCTGGACATCAGGCGGGTGGACGTTGACCACCTGGCCGCGGTGGAGCTATCGCTTCAGACGGGTCTCACCACCCGCGACGCGACCTACCTTCACCTGGCCCGGGCGATGGGGGTTCCACTGGTCACCTTCGATGAACGGCTTGCGGGAGCCTGGAAGAAACTTTCGCCCTCCGGGACCTCCTGAGAAAAATTGCGTCTCACCGGTACATGACCGTTCTGCAGGGGCAGAGGACTTGGGAAAGCGGGTGCTCACGGTTTTCCCGCTCTCTTGAAGGCCTTCCTCACCCCGACACAAGCTTGACGCCCTTTGTTTTTTTTCTTAAGCTTGCCCCCGATGGGATATGAAGCTGTCATAGGGCTGGAGGTGCATGTGCAGCTGCAGACCGAAAGTAAGATCTTTTGTAGCTGTTCCACCACCTTCGGGGCTGATCCGAACACCCAGACTTGTCCAGTCTGCACAGGTATGCCCGGCTCCCTTCCGGTCTTGAACAGAAAAGCCGTGGAATATGCCATCAAACTTGCACTGGCCACCCATTGCAAGATCGCCCCCTTAAGCCTCTTTGCCCGCAAGAACTACTTCTATCCCGACCTGCCCAAAGGCTATCAGATATCCCAATATGAGCTCCCGCTGGCTACAGATGGCTGGGTGGAGATATCCCTTGAAGGCGGCCAAAGGAAACGTATAGGGCTGATAAGGATTCATTTGGAAGAGGATGCTGGAAAGCTGATCCATGGGGAAGTTGAACCTTACAGTTATGTGGATTTCAACCGCGCTGGTATCCCCCTCGTGGAGATCGTGACAGCCCCGGATATTCGGTCTCCGAAAGAGGCGGTCGAGTTCCTCAAGATGTTGAGGACAATCCTGAGGTATCTGGGGATATCAGATGGTGACATGGAGAAGGGGAACCTGCGGTGTGACGCGAATGTCTCGATAAGGCCTAAGGGCTCGCAGGCCTTCGGTACCAGGACCGAGATAAAGAACATGAATTCCTTCCGCCATGTTGAGCGGGCCTTGGCTTACGAGATTCAGAGGCAGATCCAAGTGGTACAGCAGGGAGGGAGGGTGATCCAGGAGACGAGGCTGTGGGATCCCCAACAGGGGGTCACCCTTTCCATGCGCGGCAAGGAAGAGGCCCATGATTACCGCTATTTCCCGGACCCCGACCTGGTTCCCCTGGTCATATCCGAGCAGTGGGTTCAGGAGCTCAAAGAGGGTCTTCCCGAGCTGCCCCTTGAACGTCGGGACAGATTTGTGAGCCAGTACGGCATACCGGAGTATGATGCCGGGGTCCTCACCTCCTCGAAGGCCCTTGCTGACTTTTATGAGCGGTGTGTGGAGCTTTTCCCCGAGCCGAAACAGGTGAGCAACTGGATAATGGCCGAGGTGCTCAGGTTGTTGAACGAAACGGGTAAGGATCCCGAAGAATGCCCCCTCAAACCGGAAGGGCTGGCGGAGCTCCTGCAGTTGATAAAGGATGGGGTAATAAGCGGGAAGATCGGCAAGGAGGTCCTTGAGGAGATGTTTAACACCGGCAAGGGGGCCAGGGAGATAGTGAAGGAAAAGGGCCTTGAACAGATCACCGATGAGGGTCTCCTTCTGGAGGTCATCAGGGAGGTCCTGAAGGAGCATCCCCAAGAGGTTGAGCAGTACAGGAAGGGGAAGGAGAAGCTCCTCGGCTTCTTCGTCGGGCAGGTGATGAAGAAAACCCGGGGCAAGGCCAACCCCCAGCTCACCAACAAGCTCCTGATGGAGGCATTGCAGGGGGATTGAGGTGGAGATCCTTTGGGCACCCTGGCGCATGGAATACATCCTTTCGGGCAATCGGGAAGGATGCGTCTTCTGTGAATGCGCCAAAGCCAAGGACCAAAAGGCCCATCTGGTCCTTTATCGATCTGAGCATACCTTCGTGGTGATGAACCGCTTTCCCTATAACAGCGGACATCTGATGGTCGTTCCTTACAGGCATGTGGGCGATCTTGAGGATCTCACCGAGGGAGAGACGGCCGATTTGATGCTCACCCTGAAGTTTTGCGTCTCGGTTTTGCGACGCGTCCTGTCCCCCCACGGGTTCAACATAGGGGCGAATCTCGGGAAGGTCGCAGGGGCAGGGATCGCGGATCATCTCCATTTTCACGTGGTCCCTCGCTGGGAAGGGGATACCAACTACATGGCCGTGATAGGTAATACGAAGGTGATGCCCGAGAGCCTGGAGAGGACCTATGACAGGTTATCAACCTATTTCAAAGGTCAAGGGGCGGGAAGATGACCTTCTTCAAGGTCGTGATCGCCGCACTGCTTTTCTTCCTCGCCTTAACCTTTTCCTATCAGAATGACTTTCCCGTTGTAATTCGCTATTGGGGGATTACCGAGGGAACGGAGATCCCCTTCTTTGTGGCCATAATCATCGCCTTCTTTTCGGGGATCATCATCGGTGGCCTGGGCGGTCTCATCAGCAACTTTTCCCTGAAGAGACAGATCCGCAAGCTCAAAAAGCAGCTCGAACAGCTGTAATGCAGGAGTTTTTTGATCCCGATCCCGATCCCTTGCTCAAACCCCATAATTTAGTCCCCTGCCTGACCCTGGGGGGGCTAAGAAGGAATTCACTTGAGGTCCAGAGGAAGGTCCTTTTGGTCTTCACCGAGCCGGATCTCAAACGTGCGGCCAAACTCGGCAACGGAAGGGCACAGATAGGCTGGAGGCCTTACAGGAGACTTTACCGCTGTGAGGGTTTTACCCTCGCCCTTTCGCCCGTTGGAGCCCCCAATGTGGTGGCCCTGGCCGAGGAGCTTTTCGCCTTCGGGGGGAGGGTATTTGTGCTTTTCGGCTACTGTGGGGCCCTCCAGGAGATGCAGGGGGGCGATGTCCTCCTCCCTGTGGAGGCCTTAAGGGAAGAGGGTACCTCCTACCATTACATGCCCCCAGATGAGCGGGCCCTGGCATCGGAGGAGCTGGTCAGGTACTTGGAGACCTTCTTCAGGAAAGGGGGGCTTGAGCCGCACATCGGAAAGGTCTGGACCACTGATGCCCTCTACAGGGAAACCAGGGATAAGATCCGCCGCTACAAGGCCATGGGATATGCAGCAGTGGAAATGGAGACCTCGGCCCTGTTCTCATGGGCATCGGCAAGGGGTGTGAGGGCGGGGTCAGTGCTGGTTGTAAGCGACAGGTTTATAGAAGAGCAGTGGGAACCCTATTTTGGCCATCCTCGTTTCGTCATGGGGAGGAGGAAGGCCCTGGGGCTTACCGTAGAGGCCTTAAAGGAGCTCTGTCCCTGAGGGGACGGAAACGGAAAGAAGAAATCGGCCTGCCGGAAGGATCAAAGAGGGTCGCCTTATCACCCTTGTTCCTCCACACCGGATAGGGACTGTTCCAAAAGAACTTGAGCTGGTGACCATGGATTTCGTCCTCCCCTTTGCCCGAAAAGACCAAAGCGGTATAGCCGGGCAGGAGACGCCCCATCCTGAAGGTATAACAGAGACCGCGCCGATTGCACAGGCGAAATCCTCTAAGTTCCACGGGACCCGGCGAGATGTTACAAATCCTCACGTATTCGCCATTCAGGTTATATCTGTCATCCCCGGGGGCATCGCCCTTTACGATAGTGATCTTAAGGGGGCCCCCGAAATCCCCGCTCCCCCAGATC
>CAYVAU010000006.1:0-39170 GCA_964448445.1 uncultured Thermodesulfobacteriota bacterium
CGATCAGGGAGGGTGGAAGGACCGTTGGGGCAGGGGTGGTGGCAGAGGTGATGGATTGAGGTTGTGAAGGATGAGGGTTATAATTACCCTGGCCTGTACGGAGTGCAAAAGGAGGAATTACACGACGACCAAAAACAAGAAGAATACGCCCGACAGGCTTGAGCTGAGGAAATTTTGTCCGTTTTGCAGGCGTCATACCGTTCACAGGGAAGTAAGGTAGGCCAGTAGCTCTAACGGCAAGAGCGCCGGACTCCAAATCCGGAGGTTGGGGGTTCAAATCCCTCCTGGCCTGCCATTTTTGATATTATAGGGGGATCTTTGAGGGAGAAGATCAGGCAGCTGGTGCAATTTCTCAAGGAGGTCAGGGCCGAGTCCAGGCGGGTCAGTTGGGCCTCCCGCAGGCAGGTCATGGGGGCGACGCTTGTGGTCTTGGTTTTGGTCCTCCTTTCGGCGGTTTATCTGGGGATTGTGGACCTTATTCTTGCGGCCCTCATCAGGGCTGTTTTGGGGTGAAGATGGCCCAGAGGTGGTATATAGTCCATACCCTTGCTGGTTATGAGGAAAAGGTGAAGGCGGCCCTTGAGGAACGTATACGGAAGTTCGAGGAGGACAAGGTCCGCCGGGGTGAGAGGGACGCCCGTGGGAAGTATTTCTCCGAGATCATCGTCCCCACCGAGACGGTGATGGAGGTGGTTAGGGGTAAGAAGCGCACCACCACCAAGAAGATCTTCCCGGGCTACATCTTGGTGAAGATGGAGTTGAACGACGAGACCTGGCATGTGGTAAGAAGCACCCCCAGGGTCACGGGCTTTGCCGGCAACAGGAGTCGTCCCACTCCCCTTCCCGATGATGAGGCCGAGGAGCTCATCGCCCAGCTGAAGGAGGGGGCCTATCAGCCCAAGCCCAGGGTTATGTTGAGGGAGGGGGATACGGTGAGGGTGATAGAGGGGCCGTTTGCCAATTTTGTGGGCACCGTTCAGGAGGTCAACACCGACAAGAGGAAGGTCAAGGTCCTGATAAGTATCTTCGGGAGGGCCACGCCCATTGAGCTCGATTACATGCAGGTAGAACCTGCCTGAAAGGAGTGGGAGATGGCAAAAAAGGAGGTGAAGGCAACGGTAAAGTTGAGGATTCCTGCAGGGCAGGCTTCCCCTTCGCCGCCCGTCGGTCCAGCCCTGGGGCAGCACGGGGTGAACATAATGGATTTTTGCAAGGCCTTCAACGAGCGTACCAAGGGGATGGAGGGGACCATAGTCCCTGCGGTTGTGACCATCTACAAGGATCGCACCTTCGACTTCGTGCTGAAGACTCCCCCCACATCTTTCCTGTTGAAGCAAGCCGCCAAGATAGCCAAGGGCTCCCCTGAGCCGAACAGGATCAAGGTCGGAAAGGTCACCAGGAAGCAGATCGAGGAGATAGCCAGGATAAAGCTCCCCGATTTGAACACCCAGGACCTCGAGAAGGCCATGAGGATCATCGAGGGTACGGCCAGGAATATGGGGATCGAGGTCGTGGATTAGGAGGAGGGGATGTCCAGGAGGGGCAAGAAGTATCTGGAAGCAAGGGCGAAGGTGGACAGGAATAGGCGTTATCCCCTTAAGGAAGCGGTTGAGCTTCTTAGGGAGCTTTCCTATGCGAGGTTCGATGAGACGGTGGATCTAGCCGTGAGGCTCGGGGTTGATCCCCGTAAGCCCGAGGAGATGGTGAGGGGCAGTGTGGTCCTCCCCCACGGGACCGGCAGGGAGGTCAAGGTGCTGGTCTTCGCCAAGGGGGAGAAGGAGAAGGAGGCCAGGGAAGCTGGGGCAGACTATGTGGGTGCGGAGGAGCTCGCCCAGAAGATAGAGAAGGAAGGGTGGCTTGAGTTCGACAAGGTCGTTGCCACCCCTGACATGATGAAGGTGGTCTCCAGGCTCGGGAGGATCCTGGGGCCGAGGGGGCTTATGCCCTCCTCCAAGACGGGGACGGTGACCTTTGATGTGGGGAAGGTGGTCAAGGAGCTCAAGTCGGGGCGCATCGAGTATAAGGTGGATAAATACGGCAATGTCCATGTGCCTGTGGGAAAGGTCTCTTTTGGGCCCGATAAGATCTACGAGAATATCCTTGCGGTCCTTGACAGCATCGTCAGGGCCAAACCGGCCACAAGCAAGGGCACTTACATCAGGTCCATAACCGTCTCCACCACCATGGGACCCGGTGTGAAGGTCAGTCCGGAGTCCTTGCGAGAGGCCTTGAGCATGTAGGAGGTCGGGAGGTGTTGAGGAGGGAGGACAAACAGAGATTGGTCCAGGAGTTGCATGAGAAGTTCAAGAGCGTTAAAGCCGTCTTTCTTACCGACTTCACGGGGCTTGATGTGGCCACCCTCACCCGGTTGCGGAGGCAGCTTAAGGAGCACGGGATCGAGTACAAAGTGGTCAAAAACACGCTCCTTCAGAGGGCGTCCGAGAAGACCGCCCTTGAGGCCCTTGCCGAGTATTTCGTGGGACCGAACGCCGTGGTGCTGGTCTACGACGATCCGGTACAATCTGCCAAGGTCCTGGTGGATTTCGTTCGGGAGGAGCCGGAGTTAGACATCAAAGTGGGGCTGGTCGAAGGGAGGGTCCTCGGGCCCGAAGATGTGAAGGCCCTTGCGAGTCTGCCGTCGAGGGAGGTCCTCATTGCCCAGTTGATCGGCATGCTCAAGGCCCCCCTTGCGCGTCTGGTGGGTGTCCTTGGGGCCCCGGTGCAGCAGTTGTTGGGGGTCCTTGAAGCCGTAAAGGAAAAGAAACAACAATAATTGTGAGGAGGAAAGGGAGATGACCGAGGCCAGGCTTACCAAGGAGGATGTGATTAAGTACATCGAGCAAATGACGGTGCTGGAGCTCGCCGAGCTCGTCAAGGCCTTAGAGGAGAGGTTTGGGGTACAAGCTATGGCCCCTGCGGCCGTAGCTCCTGCGGTCGGGGTAGCGGGTGCCCAGGCTGAGGCAGCTGCGCCAGCCGAGGAGAAGACCGAGTTTGACGTGATCCTCACCAGTTATGGTGACAAGAAAATCCAGGTGATAAAGGCCGTAAGGGAGGTGACGGATCTCGGATTGAAGGAGGCCAAGGAGCTTGTGGAAGGGGTTCCCAAGCCCATAAAGGAAAAGGTCTCCAAAGAGGAGGCCATGAAGATCAAAGAGAAGATCGAGGCCGCAGGAGGGACGGTGGAGATCAAGTAAAGGCCCTTTGTCCTTTTCCGCTTGATGTTCAAGAAGATATGAAAGGGGGAAAGGCAAAAGGGGGCTCTGGGGAGCTCAGGGTTCCCTTTACTCTGTATTTGGGGAGGTAAGGGAATGGAGGTCTTGGAGCAAAGGAGGGTGCGGAAGAGGTATGGTACCGTCAAGGAGATAATTGGGATGCCGCACCTTCTTGAAGTGCAGCTGTCCTCCTACCGGAAGCTCCTGCAGAAGGATGTGCCTCCAGAGGAGCGAAGGGATGTGGGCATTCAGCGGGTCTTCAAGCAGATCTTCCCCATCAAGGACTTTTATGAAACGGCCGAGTTGCGCTTCGTGAGGTACCGCTTTGACGAGCCCAAGTACGATATCAAGGAGTGCATGGTAAAGGGAATCACATATGCGGCTCCCCTGAGGGTTACGGTTCAGCTTGTCATTTACGATGTCCAGGAGGGGGTAAAAACGGGACAGACCAAGGTCATAAAGGAACACGAGGTCTACTTCGGGGAATTTCCCCTCATGACCCCCAATGGCTGTTTCATCATCAATGGGACCCAAAGGGTCGTGGTGAACCAGCTCCACCGCTCCCCGGGGGTCTTCTTCGATCAGGAGATGCCCAGTGCTTATGCAGGAAGGCCTATCTATACCGCCCGGGTTATTCCCTATAGGGGTTCTTGGCTGGACTTCGAGTTTGACCAAAAGGACCTGCTTTACGTGAGGATAGACAGACGCAGGAAGATCCCCGCCACGACCCTGCTTAAGGCCGTGGGATATTCGACGGAGAAGCTCTTGGAGATCTTTTACGGCAAGGACACGGTGGTCCTGCGGGAGGGCAGGTTTTACAAGAAGGCGGACCGGGAGGCCTTGCTCGGGGAAAGGGCACCTTGTGACATCGTCGATCCAAAAACCGGTGATTTGATCCTCAAGAAAGGCAGGAAGATAAACGAGGGGATCCTGAGGAAGATGGAGGAAGCCGGGATCGAGGAACTGCCCCTGGATGGGGATGCCCTGATCGGGGTCCCTGTGGCCAGGGATGTTGTGGATCCCGACACCAGGGAGGTGATCCTTGAGGTCAACGAGGAGCTCACTCCGGAGAAGCTGGAGGAGATTCGGGCAAGGGGCATAAGGAGCTTTGAGGTCGTAAGGGTGAAGGAGTCGAGGAAATCCTTGGGCATTAGGGAAACCCTGGCCATTGATCCCGTGAGGCTCACGTCCTCCGAGAGGGAAGGGGCGTGGAAGGGAGAGGATCCTGAGGCTGAGCTTTCGAGGCTCGAGCAGGAGAAGGCCCTTATAGAGATCTATCGGAGGCTTAGGCCCGGTGAGCCCCCTGTGCTTGAGACCGCAAAGGCCTTCTTCAACAACCTCTTTTTCAATCCCGAGCGCTATGACCTCTCCCCTGTCGGAAGGATGAAGCTGAACCACAAACTTGGCCTCGACGTTCCCTATGATGTGACGGTCTTGAGGCCCGAGGACATCTTGGAAGTGGTCAAATACCTGGTGGGGCTTGCCGAGGGGGTGGGCAGTGTCGATGACATAGATCATCTGGGCAACCGCAGGGTGAGGACGGTGGGGGAGCTGGTTGAGAACCAGTTTTACATCGGGCTCAACAGGGTGGCTCAGGCCATAAAGGAGAAGATGAGCCTGCAGGATGTCGAGTTCCTGATGCCCCAGGATCTGGTGAATTCCAAGCCCCTGACCGCCACCCTGAAGGAGTTCTTCAGCTCCGGTCAGCTTTCGCAGTTCATGGATCAGACCAATCCGCTTTCCGAGACGACCCACAAGAGGCGTTTGAGTGCCCTGGGGCCTGGGGGGCTTTCTAGGGAAAGGGCCGGTTTTGAGGCCCGTGATGTCCATCCTTCCCATTACGGGAGGATCTGTCCCATAGAGACCCCCGAAGGGCCCAATATCGGGCTCATAGTTTCCCTCACCACCTATGCACGGATAAACGAGTTCGGTTTCATCGAGACCCCCTATCGCAGGGTCGTAAACGGCAGGGTCACCGATGAGGTGCATTATCTCTACGCCCTCGACGAGGAGAAGTACACCATAACCCATTCCAAGGTCCCCTTGGATGATGAGGGGAGGATCGTTGCCGATCTGGTTCAGGCAAGAAGGGGTGGGGAGTACCTGATGGTCAGACCCGAGGAGGTGGATTACATTGACGTTTCGCCCAAGCAGGTGGTGAGCGTTTCGGCCTCGCTAATCCCCTTCCTGGAGCACGATGATGCCAACAGGGCCCTTATGGGGTCCAACATGCAGAGGCAAGCCGTTCCCCTCTTGAAGACCCAGGCCCCCCTCATCGGCACCGGGATGGAGAGGGTTGTGGCAAAGGACTCAGGGGCCACCATTGTCGCAAAGCGGGGAGGGGTCGTGGAGAGCGTGGATGCCGAGCGGATTGTGATCAGGGCTGAAGAAGACGGCGAAGGGGTGGGTGTTGACATTTACAACCTGGTGAAATTCGAAAGGTCCAATCAGGGCACCTGTATCAACCAGCGGCCCATAGTGAAGAAAGGGGAAAAGGTGAGGAAGGGCGATGTGATCGCCGATGGGCCGAGTACTGAGCTTGGGGAGCTGGCCCTGGGGAAGAACGTCCTTGTGGCCTTTATGCCCTGGGGTGGTTACAACTTCGAGGATTCCATCCTGGTGAGCGAAAAGCTCTTAAAGGATGATGCCTTTACCTCGATCCACATAGAGGAATTCGAGTGCGTGGCCAGGGAGACGAAGCTCGGAAGAGAGGAAATAACCCGGGATATACCCAATGTGAGTGAGGAGCAGCTCAGGAATCTGGATGAAAGCGGCATAATCCGGATAGGGGCGGAGGTCAAACCGGGGGATATCCTAGTGGGGAAGGTCACCCCCAAAGGGGAGACCCAGCTCACCCCTGAGGAGAGGCTTCTGCGGGCCATCTTCGGCGAGAAGGCCGCCGATGTGAAGGACACCTCCCTTAGGGTACCCCACGGGATCGAGGGTGTGGTGATCGATACCCAAGTGTTGACCCGCAGGGGGATGGAGAAGGACAAGCGCGCCAAGGAGATAGAGGAGGCCGAAAAGGCGAAGATCCTCAAGGACATGGAAACCGAGAAGAAGATCATCGAAGAGTTCGTGAAGAAGAGGTGTTTAGAGTTACTTGAGGGGAAGGAGCTCAAGAAATCCTGGGAGAAGCTGTCAAGGGGTACCGTTCTTTCGGCCGAAGTCCTTGAGGGCATCCCTTGGAAGAGATGGAGGGATGTGCCTGTGGATCCCTCGGTGGCCCAGGAAGTCGCCTATGTTATAGAAAAGGGCCTTGAGGAGATGCACGAGATAGAGCGCAAGGCCAAGGAACGCATAAAGAAGGTGGAGGCCGGTGACGAGCTTCCACCGGGGGTCCTTAAGGTGGTCAAGGTCTATGTGGCCATGAAGCGGAAGCTGTCGGTTGGCGACAAGCTCACCGGTCGTCACGGAAACAAAGGGATTGTTTCCAGAATCCTGCCCGAGGAGGACATGCCCTATCTGGAGGACGGGACCCCTGTGGAGATGGTCCTGAATCCCCTGGGCGTGCCTTCCAGGATGAACCTCGGGCAGATCCTGGAGACTCACCTCGGCTGGGCGGCCAAGGGGCTGGGAGAAAGGGTGAAAGAATATCTCAAGGGAGGGGATGGCTCCCGGCTCACCGATCAGGAGGTGGAGGAGCTCAGGGCCTTTTTGATCGAGATCTTTTCCGAACCGGAGGTGAGGGAGGTCCTTAGGACCGCAGGGAGGGAGCAGCTATTGAGGTTTTCAGAGCGATTGAAGGACGGGATCTTCATGACGGTTCCGGTCTTTGATGGTGCCAAGGAGGACGAGATCCGCTTTGCCCTCATCAAGGCTGGATTGCCCGAGGACGGTGAGGTGGTCCTTTACGATGGCAGGACCGGTGAGCCCTTCGATCAGAAGGTGACCGTGGGCTACATGTACATGCTCAAGCTCCACCACCTGGTGGATGATAAGATCCATGCCCGCTCCATTGGACCTTACTCCCTCATCACCCAGCAACCCCTGGGCGGAAAGGCTCAGTTTGGCGGCCAGCGCCTTGGGGAGATGGAGGTATGGGCCCTTGAGGCCTATGGTGCCGCTTATAGCCTGCAGGAGTTCCTGACGGTGAAGTCGGATGATGTGGGTGGAAGGACCAGGGCCTATGAGGCCATCGTCAAGGGGAAGGTGGACGTCCTGGATCCGGGCATCCCTGAGTCCTTCAACGTCATGGTCAAGGAACTCCAGGGACTGTGTTTGAATGTAGAGGTGATAGAGAAGGAGAAGGAAGAAAAGCCCAAGAAATAAAAGGAGGGTGACCGTGGAGGACATCATCCTTTCCTTTTTTGAGAAGCCCAAAAGCCCCGATGATATAGAGGCGATAAGGATTTCGTTGGCCTCGCCCGAACAGATAAGGAGCTGGTCTTACGGGGAGGTGAAGAAACCCGAGACCATCAACTACAGGACCTTCAAACCCGAGCGGGATGGTCTGTTCTGCGCCAGGATCTTCGGTCCGATAAAGGACTACGAGTGTCTCTGCGGGAAGTACAAGAGGATGAAGCACAGGGGCATAGTTTGTGAGAAGTGCGGTGTGGAGGTCATTCCTTCCAAGGTCCGCAGGGAGAGGATGGGGCATATAGAACTTGCCGCCCCGGTGGCCCATCCTTGGTTTCTGCGGAGCGTGCCGAGCAAGATAGGGATGGTCCTCGATATGAGCCTTAAGGACCTCGAGAGGGTCCTCTATTTTGAGTCCTTCGTGGTGATCGATCCCAAGGATAGCCCTTACCAGGAGCGGGAACTGATAAGCGAGGAGGAGTACCAGGAGTACATAGCCAAGCACGGCAAGGACTCGCTTGTTGCTGGTACGGGTGCAGAGGCCTTAAGGGAGTTGTTGAAGAAGATAGATGTCAATGAGCTCTCCGAAAGGCTCAGGCATGAAATGAAGGGCACCCAGTCGGAGGCCAAAAGGCTCAAGATAGCCAAGAGGCTCAAGATCGTTGAGGCCTTCCGGGATTCAGGGAATCGGCCCGAATGGATGATCCTTGAGGTCATCCCGGTGATCCCCCCGGATCTGCGTCCCCTCGTTCCCCTTGATGGAGGGAGGTTTGCCACTTCGGATCTCAACGACCTCTACCGCAGGGTGATAAACAGGAACAACCGTCTGAAGCGCCTCATCGAACTCAATGCCCCTGAGATCATCATCAGGAATGAAAAGCGGATGTTGCAGGAAGCAGTGGACGCCCTCTTTGACAACGGCCGGCGCGGCCGCAGGGCAATCCTCGGTCCCCATGGCAAACCCCTGAGGTCTTTGGGCGACATGTTGAGGGGCAAGCAGGGACGGTTCAGGCAGAACCTTTTGGGCAAAAGGGTGGATTATTCGGGCAGGTCGGTGATCGTGGTGGGGCCGGAGCTGAGGCTCCATCAGTGTGGGTTGCCCAAAAAGATGGCCCTAGAGTTGTTTAAGCCCTTCATTTACAACAAGCTGGAGGAGCGCGGCTATGTGACCACGATAAAGAGCGCCAAGAAGATGGTCGAAAAAGAACGCCCCGAGGTTTGGGATATCCTGGAGGAGGTTATAAAGGAACACCCTGTGCTTCTGAACCGTGCCCCGACCTTGCACCGTCTGGGGATTCAGGCCTTCGAGCCCCTTTTGACCGAGAACAAGGCCATACAGCTCCATCCCCTTGTGTGTGTGGCTTATAACGCCGATTTTGACGGAGACCAGATGGCGGTTCATGTGCCCCTTTCCGTTGAGGCCCAGACCGAGGCGCGGGTACTGATGATGTCCACCAACAACATCCTCTCTCCTGCCCACGGAAAGCCCATCATTCTGCCGACCCAGGATATTGTGCTGGGCCTTTACTACATGACTCGTGAGAAACCCTTTGCCAAGGGTGAAGGGAAGGCCTTCTCGAGCTTTGAGGAGGTCAAGATGGCTTATCTGCTGGGGGAGGTCGAGCTTCACGCCAAGATCAAGGTGCGCCTAGACGGCAAGATGGTCGAAACGACTGTCGGCAGGGCCCTTCTCAGGGAGATCCTCCCCGAAGAGGTCCCCTTTGAACTGGTCAATCGCGTCATGGATAAAAAGGCCATCACCCATCTCATCGATTACACTTACAGGGCCGCCGGGGAGAAAAAGACGGTCATTCTGGCCGATAGGCTCAAGGACATGGGCTTTGCCTTTGCAACCTTGAGCGGCATCTCCATGGGGATAAACGATGTGCTCATCCCTGCTCGCAAGGCCGAGCTCGTGGAGAAGGGCCTCAGGGAGGCGGAGGAGGTGAGGCGGCAGTACCTTGAGGGCATAATCACCGATGGCGAGCGTTACAACCGCACTATCGACATCTGGGCCCAGGTCACCGAGGAGATAGCCAACGAGATGATGAAGGAACTCGCCTATGAGAGGGTGAAGGGACCCGATGGGAAGGAACACCTGTCACCGAGTTTCAACCCGGTCTTCATCATGGCCGACTCGGGTGCCCGCGGCAGCCCGCAGCAGATTCGACAGCTCGCCGGCATGAGGGGCCTCATGGCCAAGCCTTCGGGTGAGATCATCGAGACCCCCATTACGGCCAACCTTCGTGAGGGCATGTCGGTCCTGCAGTACTTCATCTCCACCCATGGGGCGCGGAAGGGACTTGCGGATACGGCGCTGAAGACCGCCAATGCCGGGTATCTAACCAGGAGGCTTGTGGATGTGGCCCAGGATGTGCGGGTGACCGAATACGACTGCGGGACCATCGATGGCATAACCATAAGTGCCCTGGTGGAGGGGGGAGAGATACTGGAGCCTTTGAGTGACAGGATCCTGGGCCGTGTGGCGCTTGAGGACATCGTGGACCCCTTCTCGGGCGAGGTGATTGTGAAGGCCAACGAGGAGATCGACGAGGAGAAGGTCCAGAGGATTGTCGATGCGGGTATTACCGAGGTGAAGATACGCTCGGTCTTGACCTGTGAGTCCCGCGATGGGGTTTGTGCCCTTTGTTACGGGAGAGATCTGGCCAGGGGCAGGATCGTGGACATCGGGGAGGCCGTGGGGATAATAGCGGCCCAGTCCATCGGTGAACCGGGGACCCAGCTCACCATGCGGACCTTCCACATAGGGGGTGCGGCCTCAAGACAGGTGGAGGAGTCAACCCTTGAAGCCCCGATGAGCGGCAGGGTCAGGTTTATCAACCTCAAGACCGTCAGGAACCGCGAGGGAAAGCTTGTGGTGATGAACAGGAAGGGGGAGATCGCCATCCTGGACCCCAAAGGCCGCGAGAGGAAGCGTTACCCCCTTCCCTATGGGGCGAAGCTACTGGTGGAAGATGGCCAGGAGATAAGGGAAGGCGAGCTCATCGCCGAGTGGGATCCTTATACCATCCCCATCATCACGGAGTTTTCAGGTTGGGTGAAGTTCGGAGACATAGTTGAGGGCCTGACGGTGCAGGAACTCGTGGATGAGGTTACGGGACACACTCGCAAAGTGGTAATCGAATGCAAGGACCCGGATTTGAGACCCCGGATCTCCATCAAGCAAAAGCGCCTGGATGAAGAGGGTAAGGAGGTCCTTGAGACCATAGGCCGGTACTATCTGGCTGTAGGTTCCACCATCTTTGTGAGGGAGGGGGATTGGGTGGAAGCAGGAGATGTCCTGGCCAAGATCCCCCGCGAGATAGCCAAGACCAAGGACATAACCGGGGGATTGCCCAGGGTCGCCGAGCTGTTCGAGGCCCGAAGGCCCAAAGAACAGGCCGTAATCAGTGAGATTGAGGGCTATGTGAGCTTCGGCAAGATAGCCAAGGGGAGAAGGAAGATCATCGTGACCCCTGAGGTGGGTGAGCCGAAGGAGTACCTCATCCCAAAGGGGAAGCACGTGACGGTCCAAGAGGGCGAATACGTGAGAGCCGGTGAACCCCTTATGGACGGGACCCCCAATCCCCACGATATCCTGAAGGTCTTGGGGGAGAAGGCCCTTGCGCGCTTTCTGGTGGACGAGATAAAGGTCGTCTATCTGCTGCAAGGGGTCAAGATCCACGACAAACACTTCGAGGTGATCGTGAGGCAGATGCTTAAACGCGTGCGGGTCAAGGATCCGGGTGACACGAAGTTCGTCTACGATGAGGTCGTCGACAAGTTCACTTTCAGGGAGGAGAACGAGCGGGTAATCAGGGAAGGCGGGAGGCCTGCGGTGGCAGAACCGGTGGTTATGGGCATAACGAAAGCTGCCCTCTACACGGATAGCTGGCTCAGTGCCGCTTCCTTCCAGGAGACCGTGAGGGTGCTCACCCAGGCGGCCGTCGAGGGGAGGGTCGATCACTTGAGGGGGATAAAGGAAAACGTGATCATAGGAAGGATGATACCGGCTGGAACCGGATATCCCGTTTACAAGGATCTCGATGTAAAGGTGGAGGAGGAAATCCTGCCCTTTGAGCCTGTGGAGTCCGAAGGAGAGGAGGGGTCAACGTCCCTCTGATAAGACCTTGAGCCTTTGACGAGCTAACTCGGCCTCGGGCGAGGAGGGGAATTTTTTGATGAGCTTCTGAAGGAGATAGCGCCCCGTCACCTTATCCCCCAGGGCCAAGAAGGCAAGGCCTTCCTTGAGGATGGCGGCTGGCACTTTATTTCCCTTGGGATAATGGCTCAGGACTTTCTCGTATTCGAGGATTGCCCTTTCGTAGTCCTTCTGCTTGAAGAAACATTCTCCCAGCCAGAACTGGGCGTTGTCAGCCAGCTCATGCTTGGGGAACCTCTTGAGGAATTCCGAGAAGAGCTTCGATGCCCTTGGATAATCCTCCTGCTTGAGGGCGACAAAGGCCAGATGGTAGAGGTCCTCGGGGGTTTTGGGGAGTTCCTGGCTAGGGCGGGGGGTCTTGGGCTTTGCCTCCTTCAGTTCCTTCAAGTCCCTTTCTAGTTTGCCGAGCTTCACCAGGAGTTCCTGAAGGAGTTCCCCCTTTGCCTTCTGGTCCTCTTCGAGGGCCCTCATCCTCTCCTTGAGGGTCTCAAGGTCTGATTGCATGGCCGATGAGGAGCCCTTCAACTGGTCCCCGAGCCCTTCCAGCCCTTGAGAAAGGGAACGCTGTTGTTTTTCGACTTCCCTGACCCGCTGTTCAAGGTTGATGAGGCGGTATTCCAGGTAAGAGATATCCTCGGTAGTTGCACAACCCAGGATTAAGGGAAGGATGAAAAGGAGGGATTTCAAGCTCCTCATTTTGCAATCACCACGAACTCGCAACGCCGGTTCTTCGCCCAGGCCTCCTCACAATGCCTGGGGTCCACTGGCCTCTCCTCGCCGTAGCTTATTATGGAGAGCCTATTGGGATCTATGCCCAACTTGATCAGATACTGCATGGCGGCCCTGGCCCGTTTCTCACCGAGGGCGAGGTTGTATTCATTGCTTCCCCTTTCGTCACAGTGCCCTTCGATCAGGATCTTCCAGGTGGGATTTTCCTTGAGCACTTTGGCGTTTTTCCTGAGGGTCTCCTTCGCATCGGGCCTGAGGTCGTAGCGGTCGAAGTCGAAGTAAATGGGTTTAAGGAGGGGAGTCCTCCATACCTCTTCTTCGATACCCGGATACTTCACAGGTTCAAGGGCTGCGCTTTCCGCTTCTCCCCTTGGTTTGGCCACCTCCCGCTCGACCACTACCTCCTCGGCCACAGGGGAAGGAGAGGGGACAATCACATGCTTTTTGGTGCAGCAAAACAGGACCAAAGTCGCCAACAGAAGGGCCCACCTTTTCATCGTCCCTCTCCCAGAAAGTGTGACGACATTTTATGCGAATCCCCCGGGATTTGTAAACTTGGCTCCTGGGCCCTTTCTCGGATACAATCCCTCACGGATGAAGGCCAAGGTGCTCATAGTGGACGACGAGGAGGCTGTGGTCAAGGCCCTGGTTGGGGCCCTACAGGATGAGGGTTACGGCTGCGTTGTGGCAAAGGATGGCAGGGAGGCCTTGGAGGTATTTGTACGCGAACGCCCCGATGTGGCCCTTTTGGACGTCTGGATGCCGGATATGGACGGTCTTGAGGTCCTCAGGCGCATAAAGGAGATGGACAGCGAGTGTCCAGTGATAATGATCTCGGGACATGCCACCGTGGCCACGGCGGTAAAGGCCATGAAGATGGGGGCCATAGATTTCCTGGAGAAACCCCTCTCAATTGAGGCCCTTTTGCTGACCGTGGAGAGGGCCTTGAGGAAGCCCCCAGGGGATGATTCGAAGAAGGGTCGCTTTCCCAGGGCCCTTTTGGGCAAAGGGCCCGAACGGACTGCCTCTCCCCAGAGGACGATCAAAAAGAGCGCCGTGCTGTACGGCACTGGGCTTCACTCGGGGCAGAAAACAGGCCTTCTCCTCTTGCCCCAGCCTCCAAATACCGGGATATTGTTCTATGACCTGGCCGAAGATGTAGCGATTCCTGCATTGGTCGACCATGTGGCCTCGACCGATTTTGCCACCTCGCTGGGCAAAGACGGGGTGTACATAAGGACCATCGAACATCTCATGGCTACATTGCACGCTTATGGGATTACCAACCTCTTGGTGAAGGTAAATCGCGAAGTGCCGGTCATGGACGGTTCGGCCTTGGAATTCTGCAGGCTCTTGGACGAGGTGGGGCTGGAGGAGCAAGAGGAAGGCGTGCATGAGATAAGGATATGCAGGAGATATGAGGTGAGGAACGGCTTAAGGGTCATCACCCTTGAGCCATCAGACAAATTGGAGGTGGAATTCGTCCTCAGGTATCCCCCGCCCATTGGAGAACAACGCCTGTATTTTGTCCTGGAGGGCCCTGAGGGTTTCAAGGAAGAGATAGCTCCTGCTAGGACCTTTGCCTTCTTAAGGGATGTGGAAAGCCTGAGCAAGATGGGTCTTGCAGGAGGTGGTCATCTCCACAATGTGGTGCTCCTTGACGAACGCGGTCCCATAAACACGGAGTTGCGTTTCCCAGACGAGATGGTGAGGCATAAGGTACTGGATCTCATAGGTGATCTGTATCTCTTGAACCGTCCCCTGCGCGGTAAAATAAGGGCCTTTATGACGGGTCATCGGGAGAACATAGCCCTCCTCAAGCAGGTCAAGGAGGACCTGGGGCTATAAATCGATCTCGTTCACTTCGTCGGGAAGCTCTCCCAGAAACAGCTTGCCCAAGCGCTTGAATTTTTCGGGACCATCGGTGACGAAGAACCTCCGCCTGCCCTCCCCGAAGGATTTCCTCATGCCCAAGGATTCCAGTATCTCCCTCACTTCCAGTGCGGTCTCGGAGGCCGAATTGACAAGCTTTACTTCGGGCCCCATTACCTCCCGAATCGTTCCTTCAAGCAGGGGATAATGGGTGCATCCCAAAACGAGTACATCGATCCCCTCTTCCCTCAAGGGGGTGAGATAACGCCTGGCCACTTCCTCGGTGACAGGGTCCTCAAGCCATCCCTCCTCCACAAGGGGTACGAAGAGAGGACAGGGTTTGGAGAGGACCCTGACGGGATTTTTGGCCCAACGCCTTATGGCCTTCTGATAGGCACCGCTGCGAATGGTGGCTTCTGTCCCTATGACCCCTATGAAACCCCGGACGGTGAGTTCCACCGCCTTCCTGGCTCCTGGTTCTATAACGCCGACTACCGGTACCGTATTCTGGGCCCTCAAAACCTCCAGGCTCACCGCAGAAGAGGTATTACAAGCCACAACCAGTAGCTTGATTCCCAGCTTCATGAGGAATTCGGCGTTCCTTTGTGAATAACGGATTACGGTCTTTGGGGAGCGGGTACCGTAGGGGACCCTGGCCGTGTCCCCGAGATAGATGAGGTCCTCGGACGGCAGAAGCCGCGCGATTTCCTTAAGGACCGTCAATCCCCCCACCCCCGAATCGAAGATCCCTATGGGTTGAGAACTTCTCGGCATGGGTGCATTATAACGCCAACACCATCGCCCTGGGAGGTGGGGATGAGGCTTAAGGATAAGGTTGCCCTTATAACGGGTGCATCCAGTGGCATTGGGGCTGCCTGTGCACGGCTCTTTGCCCGCGAGGGGGCCAAGGTGGCCCTCGTTGCCAGGAGGGAGGAGTTCCTTGAAGCCCTTGCGCAGGAGATCCGATCAGGTGGAGGGGAAGCCTTGGCCATAAAGGCGGATGTGTCAAGGACAGAGGAAGTCGAGAGGGCCGTGAGGGAAACGGTGGATACCTACGGAGCCCTGCATATCCTCATCAACAACGCTGGGCTCTCCCGCGACAACCTCGCCTTGAGGATGTCAGCCGATGAATGGGAGGAGGTGCTGAGGGTAAACCTCTGGGGGACCTTTCTCTTCTGTAAGGCCGTCTTCAGGCCGATGAGAAGGCAGCGTTACGGTAAAATAGTGAACACTTCTTCGGTTGCCATAAGGGGGAACGTGGGGCAGGCCAACTACGCGGCCTCAAAGGCCGGAATTGTGGCCCTAACCAGGACCCTCGCCCTCGAGTACGCCAGGGCAGGGATCAGGGTCAACTGCGTTGCCCCGGGGATCATCGAAACGGCCATGACCGAGGGCTTACCGGAGGAAAGGAAGGCCGAAGCGCTCAAACGGATTCCCTTAGGTCGGTTCGGGAGGCCCGAGGAGGTGGCTTACCTTCACCTCTTTTTGGCCAGTCCCGAATCGGACTACATAACCGGACAGGTATTCGTCATCGATGGTGGTCTGACCATCGGGATTTAGAGGAGCAGGGGGAGGATCATCCTCTCGATGAGCTGAAAATTCTTCTTCACACTTTCTTTACCCACCAGGATTTGCCCGTGCCCGGGGAGGAGGTACTCGATATCCAACTGCATGAGGCGCCTGATACTATGGGCAAGGACTTGAGGATCACCCATGAAGTCGGTCCTCCCGACCCCTTGGTAAAAGACGACATCACCGGTAATGAGGACCTTTTTGCTGGGGTTGTAAAGGCAAATGGACCCCGGAGAATGTCCGGGGGTGTGTATTACCTGCCACAGGTCATTTCCCAGCCAGAGTTCCCCCTCCCGTAAATAGATGTCGGGTTCCTTTGAGGGAACCCGGGTTCCCGAAGGTTGATAGAGATAAGGGGCATAGTAATCCCTTAGGGCCACTTCTTCCTCGCGGTGTATCGCAAGAAGGCTCGTCTTGAAGAATTCCACCCCTTCGAAGTGATCGGGGTGCAGGTGGGTGCAAATGACCAGGGTTATGTCCTTGCCGTAAAACCCGTCCCTGCGGATTTGACCGAGGAGCTCCGGGATGAAGTTCAGGTGTCCGGGATCTATGAGGACGACGATCTCTCCGGCCAAAAGATAACTGTTGGAGTTGTTGTGCTGCGGATTAAGCCACGGGTATATGTAAATCCCCTCAAGGAGCTTCATCCCAAAGGCAGAAGGAAGGCAAACCTAACACGCCAAAAGAAACTTTGTCAACGCTCGGGTTGACCCCACGGGAAGGGAGGTGATAAAACCACCACAGCGAGATGGAGGCCAAACTTAGGGTTGTGCTCCTTGATGTCTCCGATAACCCCTTGACCCTCCTTTGGAGAAGCTACAGGCAATGCTATTCTTCCTCCTTCGTCCCCGAACTGCCCGAGCCCCCTGATGAGCAGAAGGAGGACTTCATCACCGCGATGGTCTCCCGGGGGCACTTGAGCCCCCTTGAGCACGTGAAGTTCACCTTCGCCATCGAGGGGATATCGAGGGCCTGCTCCCACCAGCTCGTCAGGCACAGGATCGCTTCTTACTCCCAGCAGAGCCAGCGCTATGTCGATATGAGCAACTTCCGCTATATCATTCCCCCTTCCATAGCCCAGGATCCCCGGGCCAAGGAGGAATTCGAAAGGGTCATGGAAGAAATACGGAAGGCGTACCGCAGGCTCATAACCCTGCTGTCCCAACGGGGAGTGGAAGGGGAGAGGGCAATGGAAGATGCTCGGTTCCTCCTCCCTCAAGCCGTTGAGACCAAAATCGTGGTGACCATGAACTGCAGGGAACTTCTGCACTTCTTCGGACAGCGCTGTTGTTCAAGGGCTCAATGGGAGATAAGAACACTGGCCTGGAAGATGCTCGAAATCTGCAAAGAGGTCCTCCCCTGTGTCTTCCGAAAGGCGGGTCCCAAGTGCGAGCTCTTGGGTTACTGCCCCGAGGGCGAGAAAGGATGCGGCCGCTATCCCAAGAGGGAAGAGGTGGGGCTATGAAGGAAGTCCTCCGGAGCTTGGGCGAGACGGTGCTCGTCCGATTCGTGAGGTTTGAAGGGAGGAAGTTCCTGGGGTTGAAAAGGGGCATTCCAAGGGACTTCCTTTCTCGAAGACCCCTGGGGAAGAGGATAGCCCTTTATGTTCACATCCCCTTCTGCAGGCAACTCTGCGCTTACTGCTCCTTTAACCGTTATCTCTTGGACGAGGAACTCGCCAGGGAATACTTTAAGGGGCTGAGAAGGGAACTGGATTTTTACATCGACAGGGGGTTTTCCTTCAGAAGCGTTTACCTGGGGGGAGGAACCCCTACGGTCATGATGGATGAACTCAGTTCCTTTTTGGAATACCTAACAGTTAGGCAACCCATCGAGGAGATATCCCTTGAGACCAACCCCAGGGACATCACCCCTGAAAGTGTGAGGTTGTTAAAGGAGTTGGGGGTGAGAAGGCTGTCCATGGGGGTTCAGAGCTTCGACGACAGGATGTTGAGGGCAATGGGACGGTTTTCTCACAGCGGGCTTGAGGCCGTTGAGAAGATAAAACTCGCCCAGGGGGTTTTCGACACCTTCAACATAGACCTCCTCTACAATTTCCCAACCCAAAAGCCCGAGGACCTCAAGGGGGACATCCGCATCGCGAAGGAGCTCGGAGTGGACCAGGTTACCTTTTATCCCCTCATGCCCGCTCCTCGCAAGCACAAGGCCATAGAGCGGCGCTTCTCCAAGATCGATCACGGCAGAGAGAAGGCCTTCTACCGCATGATCCTCGATGAGATGATGCAGGATGGTTACATCCCCTCAACGGTATGGTGCTTCTCTCGAGGGGATCACATGATCGATGAATACATAATCGAGTATCCCGAGTACATTGCCATAGGAAGCGGTTCGGTAGGGCTTTATGGGGGAGTGTTCTATGCCAATTACTTTGATCTGACCAATTACCTGCAAAGGGTCAACTCGGGGCAATTCCCCATAGCCATGTCCAAGAGGCTCACCCGCAGGGAGCTTTTGCGTTATTGCCTTCTGACACAGCTTTTCGGAATGAACCTGAGGAGGGACGTCCATAGGGAGTTCTTCGGGAGGAATCCCGAAAAGGACCTCTGGATCGAGCTCTTAGTGCTGAGGCTTCTGGGGACGATTGAGGCCACCGGTGAGGGATTCAGGGTTACTCGGAGGGGGATGTATGTGGTCAGCGGGATGATGAGGGAATTCTTCACGGGCTTGAATCGCTTGAGGGAATACTGCATGAGCAGGCGCATCTGACGGATTAATGGAAGAGGACCAGGAAAAGCAAAAAGAGGGAAAGCACAGAAAGAAGGACCCCTACCCCAACCGGCAGCCTGTGACGATCCGGATCGTAGGGCTCAGGGGTTATGCCTTTTAGGAGTTTCGGGATCTGGAGAGGATTGGAGCTCAGGAGCATAAGGGCCTTAACGAGGGTTCTCATCCCACCCTGAACCCGGTGCCTCAGATGGTAGAGCCACCCGCAGAAGGCCAAGAATTTCCCCGTCCCCTTGCGGTAAAACCAGTCTGTGTCCAGGATGATTCCCTCATGGGGCTTGAGGATTCCCAAAAGCAACCATACCGACAGGGCTGAGGCCGAAAGCATCTGCAAGGTATCAGTGAGGTGTTTGGTGCTGTAAGGGGAGAACTCGAAGGGGTAGGGAAGGAGCCTGTAAAGAAGGGAGGGGCAGATCCCCAACAGCACGCAGAGGAAGCTCAAAAAGGCCATACCAAGCTTCATGCTGAGGGGAAGCGGATTGATCTGCAAGGTCCCCTTGGGGGTTCCCTTGCCGAACCAGGTATAGTAAGGGAGCTTGAAGGCCGTGCACAGCCAGGTGCCGATGGAAGCCAGGTGCAGCAGGAAATAGACCACCTGCCGATTCTCATGGAGGGCAGCCTCGAGGATCATCGGTTTGCTGATGTAGCCGCTGAAGAGGGGGACCGAGGAGATGGAGAAGGCCCCGATCATGTAAAACAAGAAGGCCTCCGGTAACAGCCCAAAGAGTCCCCTTCCCTGAAGTTGGGTCATCTTCCGCATACCTGTAGCATAAATAACGGCACCCGTTCCCATAAACAGGAGGGCCTTATAGAGGATGTGGGTGAAGGCATGGGCAGCTGACCCGCTCATGGACAATGCCGTGCCTATGCCCACCCCGCAGACCATGTACCCCACCTGGCTCACTATGTGATAGGCCAGAAGCCGCCTGATGTCGTTTTGAAGTATCGCCCATATCACCCCGTAAAGGGCCATGATCGCCCCAAGCCACATCAGGATCTCCTCTCCCGGAAAGGCCCTAAGGAGGGCGTAAACGCTGGCCTTTGTGGTGTAGGCGGTAAGGTAGATGGCCCCCGTGGGACTGGCTTCAGGATATGCATCGGGGAGCCAGGGATGGAGGGGCGGAACGGCCGCATTCAACATGAAGCTCAAAAGAATCAACCGACCCGCCACACCACCCCCCAGCGGCCCGGAGAACTCAAGGGTCCCCTTCTGGTGGACCCAAAGGACGATCCCTGCCAAAAGCAGCGCTCCCCCAAATAGATGCACCAGCAGATATCTGAACCCTGCGGCTATGGCCTGGGGGGTCCTGTGGGACCAGATCAGAAAGACCGAGCAGATGGCCATGAGCTCCCAGAAGAGGTAAAAGGATATGAGGTCTCCGGAGAAGACCGCGCCTATGGCGGACCCGGCATACAGCATGGCCCAAAAATGTTCCGAGTCGTCCCTCACGTGGAGGCTGTAAAGCAGGCCCGCAAAGGCGATGATGATGAAAACGTATCCGAAGACGACACTTAATTTGTCGACCTGCCCCAAACAGAGCTCAAAACCAAGAAGCTCCAAACGGAAATGCCTGCCAAGGGGAAGTCCCCAAAGGGACAGAAAGGCCAAAGGAGGGACTGCCAACCTAAGAAAAGGCCTAACCCTTTTGGGCAGGATAAGCATCACCAACGCAGCAGCGAAGAACCAGAAGGCAGGAGGCAAATCAAGGTTCGTCATAGTAGTCCTCCCTGCGCAACAGGAAGTACTTTCCCAATGCCTCCGAAAAGAGGATCAGCAGTGCACAGCCCAAAAGGCCAAATATCAAATCGAAGACCGGGATCCTCTGCCAGAAGAACTCAGGATGCCCATGGGGAATCAGCATGCCCATGAGGCCAAAGACAAAGATCAGAACCAGCAGTATCACCTTCACCTTCAACCTCCCATCACAAGTCTGGCCACCCCGTGGGCGAGATCCCAGAAATGGAATAGCAGGTTGGGGAAGATCCCCAAAAGGACGGATCCCAAAGCCGTAACCACAAGCGGAAAAACCATGATCAAAGGGGCCTCCCTGATTCCCCGAAGATCCCTCCCCTGGTAGAAAAAGGCCTTATAGACGATGGGGAGGAAATAGGCCGCATCCAGGAAAGAACTCACAAGAAAGACCACCAAAAAGACCCATTGTCCGGCCTCCAAGGCCCCAAGGCATAGGAACCATTTGCTCAGGAAGCCACATACCGGTGGTATCCCACACAGGCCCAATGCGCAAAGGGCAAAGGCCCCCATGGTCAGGGGCATCCGATGCCCTATGCCGTCCAGTTCGCTCACATACTCCTTCCCCGTTTGAACGTAAATGGCCCCCGCACACATGAACAGGGTGATCTTCATCAATCCGTGAAAGGGGATGTGAAGCACTGCTCCCCGTATGCCGCTTTCCGAAAGCAAAAACCCCCCAAGGAGGATGACCGAGAGGTTGTTGATGGTGGAGAAGGCCAGCCGCCTCTTCAGATGATCTTCCCTCAGGGCCAGGAGGTTCGCCACTATCACGGTGAAGGCCACAAAGATCCCGAATCCCAACGACACCCCCATGGATGATAGGACCTCGGGTCCAAAGACAAAGAGAAGGACCCTCAAGCAGGTGAACACTCCTGCCTTCACCACAGCCACGGCATGAAGCAATGCGCTGACAGGGGTGGGGGCAACCATGGCAGAGGGCAACCACTCATGAAGGGGCATCAAAGCGGCCTTGGAACCAAACCCCAGGATGAAGGCCAAAAGCAGAACCAGAAGCACCCCCTTGGGGGATCCAAGGGGTATAAAACCCGAAGGGGTAAACTCCATCCGCCCAAAGGACTCCCAGCTGTAAAGGATGGCGAAAAGCGCCAGGGAAGCACCGCTGAGCAAATAAGCCAGATATTTCCTCCCCGCCAGAATGGCCTCCTCATCTTCATGATGGGCGACCAAGGGAAAAGTCGAAACCGTAAGAATTTCATAAAAGACAAAAAGACTGAGCAGATTCCCCGATAAGGCCACCCCCACGGCCCCAAAAATGGCCATGGCAAAACAAAAATAAAACCTCGTTTGGGCATGTTCCCCAAGGGATCTCATGTAGCCTATGGAGTAGATGGAGATGGCGATCCAGAGGCTTGAGGTGAGCAGAAGGAAGACCATCCCCATCATATCGACCTTGAGGAGGAGGCTTATGCCGGGCAGGGCCTGAAAGATCTCGGTCCTGAGGTTTATCCCTTCCTTTACAGGTCCGAGCATCATCAGGGCCAGCAGAAAGGTGAGGACCGATGCGCTGATGGTGGTTGTCTCCCGCAGGTTCCTCCGTCTTTCGCCGAACACCAAAACTCCCATGGCCCCCACAAGGGGGAGGAGAAGCGCTAAGAGGGGAAGCAGTGACTCACGGACCATCGAGGACTCCTCACAGGGAAATCCAGGGATCTATTGCCCTGGCCACTATTTCCGAGGCGAAGATGCCCAAAAGGATGAGCGAGAGCGAAAAGAACACAAGCCCCATGGCCATTCCCTTTGGCAACCCATCCCAGTGCAATTGACCATGTTGGTGTCCGGTGCCGAGGTAGATCTTCTCCAGGAGCCTAAAGACTACAATGGTGTTGAGAAGGCTTCCCACAAGCAGTCCGATGACGATGTGCCACATCCTCGCCTCGATCGCTCCCAGCACCAGGTACCACTTGCTGAAGAATCCGCAAAGAGGAGGAGTTCCTATTATCGAAAGCCCGCCGAGGAGCAGGGCCGCAGATGTAAGGGGCATCTTGCGGCAAAGCCCTTTGAGGGCTACAAGTTCTTCCCTTCCCAGCTGGTGAAGAATTGCACAAGCTCCCGTAAAAAGACAACCCATCATGAACATATCGTTCACCAAATGGAGCACCGCTCCCCTTAGGCCATCGGTGGTTCTTGAGGCCACGCCCATCAAGAGGAAGGAGATCTCGGAGATGATGAGGTAACACAGCACCCTCCGGAGTCGGCCCTGGGCCAAGGCCATAAGGGAAGCGAAGATGGCTCCTGCAAGGGCCACCCATCCCATGGCCTCACTGAGGGATGTGAGGGAGAAACGGGGGCTGAAGATCCCCGTGAGGATCCTGAGGAACACGTAGGATGCGACCTTTGTGGAGAGGGGCGCTAGGAAGGCGCTTGCCGAAGAGGGGGCTTGGGTGTAGGCGTCCGGGAGCCAGGTGTGCAAGGGGAAGGCCGCCATTTTGATCCCCACCCCCAGGACCAGCAGGGCAAAACCGACCAGGAGGGCCCGTGAGGGATAAAGTGGAGGGAGCAACCTCGAGAGGTCGGCCATGTTGAGGGATCCGGTGAGAATATAGAGGTGTCCCACTCCCAGCAGGTAGCAACAGGCCCCTATTGTCCCGAAGATGAGGTATCGGAAGGCGAAAAACTCCGCCCCCCTTTCTCCCATGGCAATGATGGCGTAAGCCGAAAAGGAAGCGATTTCCAAAAGCACGTAGAGGTTGAAGACGTCGCCCGTAACAGTCATACCAAGTAGTCCGCAGAGCTGTAAGGAAAAAAGGGCATAGATCTGGGACCGCCTGGAGGGCTCAGTCTCCCCCTCCACCCTCCCCTTAAAGGAGAGACCTACCAGGAGGGCCACCGTTGCCACCGAAGCAATGACCAAGGCCGAGAGGTGATCCACCCTGTATTCGATGCCCCAGGGTGGTTCCCATCCCCCTATCGGGTAACTGATGGGGCCGAGGGTCACCACTCTGAAGAAGAGCCAAAGGGAGAAGGCGGCATTCAGTATCAGAGAGATGAGGAACAGAGGATAGCAGAGCTCCCTCCTCCAGAGACCCACAAGGTAAATGGGGAAGGAGAAGAGGAGGGGGGTTGCCACGATCAGGGCTGGGAGTTGTTCACCCATTTTCCCTCAGTCTCCCTATGATCTCGTCCTCCTCCAGGGACCCCCACCTGCGGTAGATTCGCAGGATGAGGGCAAGGGCTATGCCCGTTGTGGCGACGCCGACCACGATGGCCGTGAGCATGAGGACATGGGGCAGGGGATTGACGAATTCGGAGGCCCTTGCCGCAAACTTTAGGTGGCCGTGTTCGGGCAGGATCGGGATGTCTCCTCCGCGCTTGGCCCCTATGGAGAGGAAGAAGAAGATTATCGCCCATTGGAAGATGTTCATGGCCACAAGCTTCTTCATCAGGTTTCCCTTGGATATCATCCCGTAAAGGCCAAGGGCAAGCATAAGGGAGTAAAACCAGTAGTTATAGTGGCTCAGCAGTTGCTGGAGCAACCTTCTTCCTCCGAAAGCAGTTTCAAAAAGATCGAGACCATCACGGCCATCACCGTGATCTGGACCCCGGTCTCGACGATGGCCATCCCGTAATAGCGGGCCATCACCGGGCCACGAGGAAGGATTACATCAAGGGAGCTGTAGTTGAGGAATTCGCCCCCGAAGGCCATGCACAGGGCTCCGGTACCTGCAAAGAAGATTCCCACCCCCAGGGCACAGAGCAAAAAGAGGAGTCTGTTGGGGAGGCGCCTCCTCAGTTCCTCTCGTCCAAAGACTACCACCATCAGGATCAGGGAACCGGAAAAGATACAGCCTCCTTGGAATCCCCCTCCCGGGCTCGAATGGCCGTGGGCCAACACATAAAGGGAGTAAAGCTGCAGGAAGGGTATGAGGATCCGCGAGATCGTCTCAATTATCAGATCTTCCCAACGTTCTCCCAACCCCGAGGCCTCCAAGGAGCATGATCACCGCAATGCCAGCGGTGAAGATCACGGTGGTTTCGAAGTTGGTATCATATCCCCTGTAATCGGCGAGGATGGAAGTGACCACATTGGGGACCCCCGTCTCCTCAACAGTCCTCTCCACATAACGGGGGACGACGTGCAAGGCCGAAGGTTGTCCCGGATCCCCAAAAGGGGGAAAATCTGAGATCCCCACCGACAGCACCAAAAAGACCGCCAAAGCGGAAAGGATTCCCCAAAGCTTCAATCCCTAGTCCTCCTGGTGGTCTTTAGGATCGTGGCCACAAAGAAGGCAGTACTCACCCCTGCACCGACAGCCGCCTCCGTGAAGGCCACATCCGGGGAACCGAGTTCGGCCCATATCAGGCACATCAGGACGCTGAAGATGCCAAGCAGTATCACCGACCCGAGCAGGTCCCTTACCTCCAGGGCCAAAAGGGCACAGAGAAAGGCCAGAATCGGCAGGATCAAGTTGAGTTCCCAAATCATTCCCCCCCTCCCTCAGGCCAGTCCAGGACCACGCGCCCCTGCTTGGTCCATGGCTCAGGGCCCCGCTGAAAGGCGGAACGCAACAGGGCATGGGTTGCCGTAGGCCCGCCCACAAACCAAAAGAAGGCCACAAGGATTATCTTTGAGGCCAAAAGGAGGTTTTTGCCATCCAGGCCCTTGGAGAGCTCAAGGAAGGCGAAGCCCAGCAAGGCGAGGAGGATGCCCATGGTATCAGCCTTGCCCGTGGCATGCATCCGGCAGTAACAGTCGGGAAAGCGCAGGAGCCCAATTCCCGCAGAGACCATGAAGAAGAGCCCGGCAAGGATCAGGCCAATGGCAACCTCAGCCATCCGAGACCCCCTTCTTCGACAAATACTTGGCGTAGATCAAGGTCCCGATAAAGGACAGGAGGGAATACATGAGGGCAATATCCACAAAGGCCTCAAGCCTCTCGTAAAGCAGGCCTATCAACACCAAAAGCACAACGGCCAGGGTCCCGACGAAGCTCCCCCCTATGACGCGATCGACAACGGTAGGTCCCTTCAGGACCCTCAGGAGTCCCACTGCACAGAGCCCAAGCAACAGGATTCCCACCGCGACCAAGAAGGCCTTCACCTCAAACCTCCCCGAAGATCCTCCCCGCCCTCCTCTCCATCTCCCCTGGCAGGCCCTCTGCAGAGGCCCTGTCAATGGCGTGTACATAAAAGTGATCCCCTTCGATCAGGAGGGTGATGGTCCCGGGGGTGAGGGTTATGGAATTGGCAAAGGTCACGCGGGAGAGGTCCTTCTTGAGCTTTGTTCTGAACCTTATCACCCTCGGATCGATGAGTTCCCCCATCCGGGGATGCCATGCCAGATAGGCGACGTGAAGGGCCGCAAAAAAGATCTCTTTCAGGAGCCAGGGAATGTAGGTCAAAAACCCCAGGATTTCCGCGGCCTTTTCCCTGAGTTCAAGGGGGCCCTTGAAGAGGAGATCGGACCCCAGAAGGGAGACCACAGCTGCTGATCCCACCCCCCAGCACAGATGCCATAGATCGAATTTGCCCGAGAGGATAAGCCAGAAGCCCAAAAGGATAAGGAAGGTAAGGAGGAACCTCACCCCTTAAAACCCCCCTTTGAGGCTATAAGAACCAATGCCGCGCAAGGTGATCTCGACCAATACCCTCCATTCGGCCCTTTGGACCCCATCAGGCGATGCCCCTATGTCCTCCAGGGAGATCTCCACTTCCCAGCACTGATGGCGGTAACGCATCCCATATTCGGTTTCTACGCGATATTGAGATTTCAAGTTATAACGGTAAGAAGTCCACAGGTCAAGGTTTTGCGAGACCCTGAGCCTTCCTCCCAACTGGACCCCTTCCACCTCTTCATCCCTGTCGAAGCGATACTCGCCGTGGAGGTTCAGGGCCCTGTAGGAGACCGACAGGGCGACATTCAGGGAAGAGAGCCTTTCCTCGTGGTGGTTGTAAGAGAGATCCCCTGAGAGGGAGAGGAGATCGCCTGGATTCAGGCGGAACTCCATTTCGAGGTCCTTGAGGCGCTCCTTCGGTTCGAGACCGGGGAAGATGTCGTATGGTTGGGACAATTTCAGGTATCCCCATTCCTTCTGGTCCTTGATGCCCTTCAGGCGCTGAAGGAGCTCCAGGGTGAAAAGGGCCTGCGGGGAGAGCCTGTCGGTGGAATCGTAGCGGGGATTTTGCTGCTGGGGGACATCGGGCCTCCAGTCAAAGTGCAGCCTCGGTTCGATGAGGTGGAAGATCTCCCCCAAAGGGGTCCTGTAGGGCCTTATGGCCAAGGCCGAAAGGGAAAACCCCCCTTCGGGAAGGATCCTATCCTGGAATCCATCGTAGGTCCCCCCGGGGTCATCGGTGAAGTAGAAGGTGGACCTCAATCTCATCCAGGGTTCGAACTTCAAAAAGCCCCAAGGCCTTGAAGGCCATGATATCCGCGGCGTGATCTCCAACCTCTGTCCCCGATATCCCTTTTCCCTGAAGAAGTTCACCCCTTCGGCCTCCATGTCGAAAAAGAGCGGGGATCCTCTGAGCTTTCTCCTAAACAACTTGAAGGTGGCACGGGGAAGGCGGTGGAGGGTCGAGTCGTCCTCCTCGGTGGTCAGGTCCTGAAAGTAATTCCATTGAAGGGCCGCCTCCCCAAAGGACCACCGTTTCCTCAGATCGAGGGTGGATTCAAGGGATCTCTTGGAACGGGCTTCGCTGCGCGTCTCCTCCGGGACGTCTTCCTCGAAGTCCGATGGGTAATCGTCATCGCTCACGAGGTTCAGATCCAGCGAAGCCCTTATCCCGTAAGGGAGGGAATGGAGCTGTCGGGAAAAGATCGCCCAGCGATCTTTTTCGAGGACCCTGTCCTTCAAGCCAAAGGCCCTGATCTCCCCCCTGTTTTGGGTGTTCAGGGCGTAACGATATTCGACACCCCCTTTGAATCCCCTCCCCCGGCCGTCACCGTGCCGTGTCAGGTAAAAGGTGGCATCTTGGTTTTCGGATATGGCCCAGAAGAAGGGGAGGGTGATTACGGGTCCATAGCGGTTGGATATGTAAAGGGAAGGAATGAGGAAGCCGGTTTGCCTCTCCGTCTTGACGGGAAAGACGGCCCAGGGGAGGTAAAAAAGGGGTATCCCCTTTACCCTGAAGCCGGGCCAGGAGGCCTTGGCGTATCCCTCTACCTTCACCTGGAGGCTTTTGGCTGTGAACTTCCAGGATGGGGGACGATCATCGCAAGAGGTGAGGGTCGCCTGCTCAAGCAGATACCTATCACGGCCTATCTTCTTTATCCTCTTGCCGGTGACGTAGAAATGCCTTTGAGACAGGAAGACCTTGCCTTCCTCTATGATTCCCCGCTCGGCCCTGAGGTCATAGAGGATTCTGTTGGCCTTTATCCAATCGTTCCCTTCCTTGATGAAACAGGACCCCTCGGCCAAGATCTTCCTCTCCCGGGGCCAATAGGTGATCCTATGGGCTTCAAAATAGCGCCCATTGTGCCAAACCCTTACATTCCCCAGAAAATGCACAACGTCCTTCTTTCCCTCATAGATGATCCGATTTGCCTCAATCCTCAACTGGGCAAGGCAGAGGCCGGGGAAGAGAAAGAGGAGGAAGAGGAGCCTTCTCATCGCACCGACGAAAGGACCTCCCTCACCTCGGCCACCGTAAAAAGCGATCCCGCCACCACGATAAGGTCCTCCGGATCTGATGATTCCATGGCGATGCGAAGGGCCTCCTCTGCCCCTTGGGCTTTGAAGGCATCAAGCCCCAAGGTGCGGACCTCCTGGACGATGATCCCCGGATCCAGGGCGCGGGGGTTGTTGGGCTTGAAGGCTATGACCCTCTGGGTCAGGGGGAGGATCTTTCGCAGCATTTCGGACCAGGGTTTGTCGGCCATGATCCCGATGATGAGGTGCAGGGCCCTGTGGGGGATTTCCGAAAGGGCCTCACACAGGCTTTCCATTCCTTCGGGGTTATGGGCCCCGTCAAGGAGCACCCTCGGCCTACCCTCGAAGAGCTCGAGCCTTCCCGGCCATCTGACCTCCTCAAGCCCCTTCCTTATGTCCGTTTCGGTCAGTTCAAAACCCCTCTCCGTTAGGACCTCAAGGGTAGCGAGGGCCAAGGCGGCGTTTTCCCCTTGATGTCGTCCCAAAAGTCCAAGGCGCAGTCCTTGCAGCCTCCACTTCCTCCCCCAAAAGGACAGTCCGTCTGCGTATCGGTAACCGAAGTCCCGCCCAAGCAGATACACCGTTGCCCCCTTCCTTTCCGCCTCCTTCAGGATCACCTCAAGGGGGTCTGGCTTCCTCTCCCCGCAAATGAGCACCGTCCCCTCCTTGATTATCCCTGCCTTTTCCCTGGCCACATCCTGTAGTGTCCCGCCGAGCACGTCCATGTGATCGTGGCCCACATTGGTGATGACGGCCACAAGGGGCTTTATGACGTTGGTGGAATCGAGCCTCCCCCCGAGTCCCACCTCCACCAAGGCGAGATCCACCCCCTTTTGGGCGAAGTAAAAAAAGGCGAGGGCCGTTATGAAGTCAAAGAAGGTGAAGGTCTTGGGGCGGTCCGCCTCCCGGACCTTTGCCCTGAGGAGCCTAATAAGTTGCAGGAGTTCCTGGTCTTGGATTTCATCCTCTATTTTGATCCTCTCGTTTAGGCGGTGGAGGTGGGGTGAGGTATATAGTCCCACGCGGTAGCGCCTGCCCAAGATCGCGTGAAGCATGGCACACACGGAACCTTTGCCGTTGGTTCCGGCCACATGGACCGCCTTGAGCCTCAAGTGGGGATCCCCCAGCAGCTTGAGCAACCCGGATACGTTCTCGAGGCCGAAGATCATCCCCAGGCGCTCGAGCCCATAGAGGTACTCTATTTCCTCCCGGAGTTCTTCCATCTTCAGTGGTAAAGGAGGTCCAGGAGCTTGGAAAGCACTTCTTTGAGCTTCCTCCTGTCCACGACCATATCGACCATTCCGTGTTCCAGAAGGTATTCGGACCGCTGAAAGCCATCAGGCAGTTCTTCCCCTATCGTCTCCTTTATGACCCTTGGACCCGCAAAGCCTATGAGGGCCCCCGGCTCAGCGATGATGATATCGCCCAACATCCCGAAACTCGCCGTAACCCCCCCCGTGGTGGGATTGGTGAGGATGGAGATATAGGGGATTCCCTCCCTTCTCAACTTCGCCAAGGCCGAAGAGGTCTTGACCATCTGCATGAGCGAGAGGACGCCCTCCTGCATCCTTGCCCCTCCCGAGCAGCAGAAGATCAAAAGGGCTACTGAGCTCTTCAGGGCCTCCTCTGCAGCCCTTGTCACTTTCTCGCCGACCACCGAGCCGAGGCTCCCTCCCAAAAATTGGAACTCCATCACCCCGACCACTGCCGGCTGTCCGCCTATTGTGCCCCTGCCATAGATAAAGGCATCCCTTAGACCGGTCTTCTCACGGGCTTCCTTGAGGCGTTCCCGGTAACGCTTTGTGTCCTTGAAACCCAGAGGATCGAGGGGTTCAAGGCTTGAGTCCCTCTCCTGGAAGCTACCGGGATCCAGGGTTATTTCTATTCTCTTTAGGGCCGACAGGGGGAAATGGTGGGAACACCTGGGACACACATGGAGGTTCCTCTCAAGTTCCCTTTTCAGTATCATTTCCTGGCAGGAGGGGCATCTTTCCCATAGACCATCCTTTTCATCATGGTTCTTTCTCTTCAGCAGGGACATAACGTGGCCTAAAGATACCAAATGGCCATTGTGGGTTCAATGCTGGAAACCTTCGGGAGGGAGCCAGGTGAGGGGGACGAGCTCCGCACCCCTGAAATCCACCAAGGCCATCGAAAGGCCCTTGAGGCTTGAAGGATGAGGGTGGCAGATCCCGATGGCCCATCCTTTCCTTGAGGCCAAATGCAGGAGCTTGCCCCATTGGTTGAGGAACCCCCCCACGGTCCCATCGTTGTCCAGGAATACATCCCTTTTGTAAAACCTCAACCCCCTGCGGGTGGCTTCCCTCTTGCCCTGGGAATGGGGTGTGGTGAGGCTGTCCAAGAAGATCATCCCCCTGCGGCTCAGGGCTTCCATAAGGAGGGCGACTTTGTGGCCATCCTCCATGAAACGGGATCCCATGTGGTTGTTGGCCCCAATGGCAAAGGGGATGGCATCGAGGGCCTGCTCGATGGCCTCCTGTAGTTCCCCTTTGCTCATGGATACCAACAGCGCACCTCGACCCGGATTCCTGAGGGGGTAGGCCTTGGGTTCCATGGGGACGTGCACGAGGATCTCGAAACCCCGACGGTGTGCCTCCAGGGCGATCCTTCTGCTTTCGGCCTCAAAGGGCAAAAGGGAGAGGGTCAGGGGCTCACCGAGGTCCATGAAGGAACGGGCCTGCGAGAGGCTCGGTCCCAGATCGTCGACCACCACCGCCACCTGGGGGGGTTCTCTCTTCGGGTAGGACAAAAGGACCCGAAGGGTGCCACCTGAGGTCTGGATTTCGAGCCCGAGTCCCTCACGTTCCCTCCTCTGCCGGATTTCAAGCCCTGAGAATGCCGAAAGCCTCGCCTTCAGGGTCGAAAGGAACCTTTCCTGTCGCATCCTCCGCGGCAGGATGACCTTTATTCTCCTTTCGGATACCTCCACCCTTTGGCGCTTGAGTCCGAGCTCAAAGCAGGTGGCCTCGACCAAGGCCCTCACCATCTCGGGGGAGGGGAGTTCGGGAGGCCTTCTTGGCAGAAGTGTAAGGGCCATCACCACAAAGAGGCCCAACAGGGCCAAGAAGGGCCAGATCCAGGGGGAGGGCGATTTGGGTTTAGTCCTCTTCTTCCTTTTGGTCCGTCTCGCCACGGATTATTCCGCCCCCTCCATATAGGTCCGGTAGATGTTTAGGACCCTTAGATAATCCAGGGCCTTCTGGATCATGGGGTCCCCTCCCCCAGCCGCTTTCCCCTCTTCAACCCTTATATCGGGTTCTATACCCTTGTCCTGGATGGAGGTTCCAAGGGGAGTGAAGTACCTGGCGGTGGTGAGCCGGAGTCCCGCCCCTCCCTCAAGGGGTATGATCGTCTGAACGGACCCTTTGCCAAAGGTGGTGGTCCCCATGATGATCGCACGGTGGTGCTGTTTTAAGGCCCCTGCCACGATTTCCGAAGCACTCGCCGATCCGTGGTTCACCAGGACGATGAGGGGCCAATCGGGGAAGGTCCCTTTGGGCTTCGCCTCATACACGATTTCCTTCCCTCCCCGCGCTTTCACCGACACTATTAGCCCTTCCTTCAGGAACAGGTCGGATACCTCAACGGCCTGATCCAGGAGGCCGCCGGGATTGTTCCTCAAGTCGAGCACAATGCCCTTTATCTCCTCCTTCTGGACGTAGGAGGAGATAGCCGCCTTCAGGTCCGCCGCTGTCTGTTCCTGGAACTGCACGATCCTCACATAGAGGTATCCCTTTTCCAGCTCCCTCGACTTTACGCTCTTGATCTTTATGATGTCCCTAATGATGGTGAAATCCTTGGGTTCCGAGAAGCCCTCTCGCATTATGGTGATTGTGACCTTTGTGCCCTTGGGTCCCCTTAACCTCTTCACGCACTCCATAAGGCTCAAGCCTTTGGTGGGTTCTCCGTCGATCTTGAGGATCTTGTCCCCCGGTTTCAGGCCTGCCCTCCAGGCCGGGGTGTCTTCTATGGGGGATATGACGGTGAGGACCCCGTCTTTGATCCCTATCTCTATCCCGAGGCCGCCGAAGCTGCCTTTGGTCTCTACTTCCAGCTCCTTCATCATATCGGGACTGAGATAGGAGGAATAGGGGTCCAGCGAGCGGAGCATCCCTTGGATGGCGCCATCGAGGAGCTTTCCGTAATCCACTTCCTCCACATACTCCTTCTTCACGATCTCCATTATCTCGGTCAGGAGTTTCAGCTTGCGATAAACCTCGTCTTTGGCCTTGGAGGCGGCAAGGGCTTGAAGGATAAGGCCGAAGAGCAAAAGGGCTATCGGCAAAAGGATCCAACGCGGCCGCTTCATCTTCACCTCCTATTCTGCTATCGGCAGGGCCAACCACTTCCTGGGTGGCTCGCACCTGCCGTTGTGCCGCACTTCAAAGTAGATCATGCCCTTTCCCTCCGGTCCGGGACCCGCTAGGGCGATGACCTCCCCTGACCTCACCTTCTCTCCCGGTCCCTTCAGCATCTTGCCCAACCGCGCGTAAACCGTGTGATATCCCATGCCGTGCTCTATTATCATCAAATTCCCATAACCTTCAAACCACGAAGCAAATACCACCCTTCCATCGGCCACCGACCTGACCTCTGCCCCCCTCCTGCAGTAGATCGCCACCCCTTCGTAATGGGGAAGTCTGCCCAAGGTTCCCTCCACGGGGAAGGGAAACCTCCCCTTGAGCCTGCTTAAAATGGAGGGGGTCCCCTTTCCCCTCAGGTTCACAATAAGTTCCTCGAGGGCCTTCTTGCGCCTCTCAAGCTGGGCTATCCTCTGCAGTTCCTTCCTCCTTTCCCGCCTCACCCTGGAGAGGAGGCGTTTGACCTCGGAACGCTTCTTGACGAGCCCCTTGCGGAGGGATTGCAGTTTATAGGCCTCTCTGGCCAGTTGCTGTTGCAACTCGGTGAGTTCGTTGAGCCTTTCCCGATACCGGGACAGAAGGTCGCACAATTGCTCGAGGGTTTCCCTGTCCTTCTTCAGGATCTCCGAAAGGATCTTCGTCCTCATCAACATCTCGGCGTAGGAACTGCTACCGAGGATCAATGGAAAAAGGCCGCCCCGTTGAAGCTCAAGGAGGGCCACCAGGCGCCTGCTGACCTTCCCCTTGAGTTGCTCGATCTTCCCCTCAAGATTCCGCACCTCCCTTCGCAGGTCTTCGATTTGATCCTCAAGTTTTTCGTACCTGTCCTGAAGCACCCTCAGCTGCCCCTGGAGCCTCCCCGCCTCAGCCGAGACCTCCCTCAGCTTCCGGTAAAGGGTCCTTTCCTCCCTCTCCTTCTCCCTGGCTTCCCGTTTCAGGAGGCGCAGCTGTTGGCGGATACTCTCCAGGGTCTCCTTCGTCCCCCTGGAGAAAGTGGGAACCGAGGACAGCAGGATCGCCAGAAAGACCGCTATTGCCCTTGCTCCAGACAAGAGAGCAACCCTCCAAGGATCCCCGAGAGGATTCCCAGACCCAGCAGCATCAGGGTCGACCTTACCGAAAGGAACCTGACCTCCGGCAGGTAGGGTACAAGCCAGGGGGGCATTTTCCCCTCTATGAGCCCGAAGAGGACCCCAGCCAGAAGGAGGGCCAGAAGCGCCCCCAAAAGTCCCTGTATGGCCCCCTCGATCACAAAGGGTGTGCGGATGAACCCCTCTGTGGCCCCCATGAGGCGCAGGATTTCTATTTCCTCTTTGCGCTCGTAAAAGACGAGCTTTAAGGTGTTGGCCGAAATGAGGAGGGTGACACAGAAAAGTACCGCTCCCACGGCCCAGGTGGAGGCCTTAAGGAACTCCATGAGATCAAGGGCCCGCTTGAGCCAGCTGCCGCCGTACTGCACATCCCTGACCCCCTGGATGGCTTTCAAGCGCTGCGCCAAGGACCGAAGACCTTCAAGGGACAGGGGGGACTGGAGCTTCACCTCCACCGTGGGGGGGAAGAGTTCCTCCTGGAGGGGTTCGAGGCCGTCAAGAAGGCCTTCCATCTCCCTCAGGAATTGTTCCTTTACCTTTTCGGGGGGGAGATAATGGAGTTCTGCGATGCCCTCCGTTCCCCTTATTGCCTCCAAGACCTCTTCGATCTGTGATCCATCCAGCCCGGGTTCGAGATAACACACAATTTCCACCCCCCTCTGCCAGAGGCTCAACATCCGCTGCAAATTCTCCACCGAAAGCAAAAAGAGCGAAAAGAGGCTGAAGGCCATCCCTATGGTCGCCAGCCCGAACAGATAAGGTCCCTTGCGGACCTTCCTCAAATCCCTAAGGGCTCTCATCGGCCACAAGCCTTCCTTTCTGTAAAACCAGAGTCCTTTTGCGGTACCGGGAGACGATGGAGGTGTCGTGAGTGGCCACAATGAGGGTCGTTCCCGCAAGGTTTATCTTTTCGAAAAGGTCCATTACCTCCAAGGTAAGATCGGGATCCAGGTTTCCCGTCGGTTCATCGGCGATGATCAGCGGGGGGTTGGAGACCAAGGCCCGGGCGATAGCCACCCTCTGCTGCTCCCCCCCTGAAAGTCTCTGGGGGAACTGTCCGAAAAGCCCCGGATTGATTCCCACAAGCCTTAAGGCCTGCTCTATCCGCCTCCTCATCCGTTTCAAGGGGAAACCGGCTATCTCCAGGGGAAGGGCCACATTTTCAAAGACGGTCCGGTCCCTCACGAGCTTGAAGTCCTGAAAGACAAACCCCACCTTTCGGCGCAGGTAGGGGATCCTGGAGCGGGGCAGCCGGGTGATGTTGACGCCATCAAGCAGAATTTCGCCCCTGTCCGGTCTCTCCGCGAGGATTATGAGCTTCAACAAGGTGGTCTTTCCTGCCCCACTGGGGCCGGTCACAAACACAAATTCCCCCTTGTTGATCGAAAAGCTTATCCCCTCAAGGGCCCTCACCCCTCCCGGGTAGGTCTTCGATACCCCGAAGAACCGGACCATTCAGTCCGCCTCCATCTCCATCAGCTCTGCCAGCACAAGGGCCAATTGTACCACTTCCGCCAGCCGGACGCGTTCCCTCGGGGTATGGGCGAGGGCCAGATCCCCCAAGCCGAAGACCAGCGTTGGGATTCCCTTTTGTCTGAGGCTTGCGGCATCGGTCCAGGCGGGCATGCCCCAGGTTTTGGCTTCTTGTCCGGTAACCCGCCGAAAGGCCTCTTGGAGCTTTCTCAGAAGCCCTTCATCCCGTTGGTCCATCTCCCAGGGCGGTTCCAGATCCCGCAACCTTACGCTCCCTCCGTACTTCTCGAAGACTTCCCTCAGGGCATCGAAGACCTTCTGGGGATCCCGCCCCGGCGGGACGGGGAAGTCGGCCAGGGCCTCGCATTCCTCGGGGACCACCTGGGGATCGATCCCCCCGGTGATCTTTCCCAAGTTCGGACAAAGAGGGGGAAAGAGGGGATGTCCCCGGATGAGGAAGGGCAGTCGAGAGGCCTCCTCCCAGGCGCGAAAGAAGACCTCGATGGCATTTCTGCCCGATGAGGCCATCGCCCCATGGGCCGAAACCCCTCTTATCCTTATGGAGACCTCAACCGATCCGGCCTGGGCCACCCCTATCCTCATGCCTGTGGGCTCAAGGACCAACGCCTCCCGGACCCCCTCAGGAGGGGAGAAGGCCTTTGATCCCCTTCCCTCGCCCTCCTCATCGCAGAAAAGGGCAACCGAGACAGGGGCTTGGGAAAGTTCTGAGGCGAGGATCAGGGCCGCTATCTGCCCCTTGGCATCTATGGCTCCCCTGCCCCATATTTCTCCTTCCACCTTTTGGGGTAAATGGGCGTGAGGATGGCCCCAGGCCGGTACTGTGTCAAGATGTGTGGCAAGGAGGACCCTTCCCTTTCCCCTCTGGGCGATGAGGTTCCCCGGGGCTTCTGGCACAGGCTGCAAGCGGAGCGAGAATCCCCTTTCTGGAAGTTCCCTCTGCAGCACTTGAAGGAGGCTTCCTTCCTTGCCGGTGGGGCTCTCCACCTCCAGGAGGGCCCCTAAGATCTCCCCTGCCCTTTTTTCAAGATCATCCTTATCCATTTCCCCATCTTCCCCACGGGTTTGAAGCCGTGACCCATGTAGAATGCCTTTGCCCTTTCGTTTCCCTCACCCACCCATAGTCCGAAGACATCATGCTCCCTTCCGAGAAACTCCAAGGCCCATTCGAGGAGGGTCGATCCTATGCCCTCTCCCTGCCTTTCGGGGACGACGACCAGTTCGTGGATCTCCCCCAGGGGGCCGAGGTCGCGATCCCACCAGTTCCTGCAGGAGGCCACAAAGCCCAGGACCTGCCCCTCCTCTTCGGCCACCAAGAACCCCTCGGGATCCGTACGGTAGAGCCAGTTGAGGTAACCCTTTATGTCGGAGGGTCTTCTGTAAGCATATTCCTCCAGGCCACGATAGGCCCTAGAGTATACCTCAACAAGTTTTGACCGCTTCTGCTTGAACCTATCGGGGGGTAGGGTGAGGATGGCCATCTGGTCTATATTATGCACAAAAGGCCTGAGGGTATGGAGGGATTCTGGGTCTACGGGCTGAACCCCGTGAGGGAGGCCTTAAGGGCAGGGGTTCCTGTGGGGAGGCTGCTTTTGGCCCGGCAGAAGGGAGTGGAGGAGATCCTTGAGCTTGCCGAAAGGAGGGGGGTGAGGGTGGAGGTGGTCGAACGTTCCGAACTCTCCTCCTTGCTTTCCGGGGTCCCCCATCAGGGGGTGGCCCTGTGGCTTGAGGCCTTCCCCTATGCGGACCTCGAGGACGTCCTTGAGGGGGAAGGGGAGCCTATCATCGTGATCCTGGACGGAATCGAGGACCCGAGGAACCTGGGGGCCATCGTGAGGACGGCCGAGGCCTCAGGGGTCTGGGGTGTGATCATCCCCAAGAGGAGGGCTGTGGGGGTCACGGCTGTGGTGGCCAAGGCCTCCGCAGGGGCTGTCTTTCACCTCCCCATCGTCAGGGTGAGCAACATCGCCCAAACCATAAGGAAGCTCAAACAGAGGGGAATATGGTTTGTCGGGGCGGAGGCAGAGGCCAGGGAATCTATCTACGATCTCGATCTAAGGGGTCCCCTGGCCCTGGTCATAGGCAGTGAAGGCAGAGGAATTAGGCCCTTGGTCCGTAGGGAGTGCGATTTCCTGGTCTCCATACCTATGAAGGGGAGGATAAATTCTCTCAACGCCTCGGTCGCCGCAGCGGTGCTGATGTACGAGGTTTTGAGGCAGAGGGAGTTCTCCAATCCGGGACGTTGACGCGGCTTTTGCTCGCTTCTAAAATTCGGATCTTGTGATTCTAAGGGAAGGAGGCCGGTCAATGAAAAAGCGCCTTTTTTCTCCTGGACCCACACCGGTACCCGAGAGGGTGCTTTTGTCGATGGCTGAGCCCCTTTTCCACCACAGGGATCCCGCCTTCGAGGAGGTCTTTCGGGAGGTCAGGGAGGGGCTGAAGTACGTGTTTCAGACCGAACAAGATGTCCTGATCCTCGCCTCCTCAGGCACAGGGGCCATGGAAGCGGCGGTGGTCAACACCCTCTGTGGAGGGGATGCGGTGCTGGTGGTGAGGGGCGGGAAATTCGGGGAGCGCTGGGCGGAGATCTGCGAGGCTTACGGTCTCAGGGTCGTGCCGGTGGATGCGGTATGGGGGGAGGCCATCGATCCTGTATTGGTCCAGAGGACCCTTGAAGCCGACCCGGAGATAAGGGCCGTGATGGTTCAAGCCTGTGAGACATCCACAGGGGTGCTCCATCCCATCAAGGAGCTCTGTGATATCGTGAGGGAAAGGGAAGATACCATTATCATTGTGGATGCCATAAGTGCCCTTGGAGCCGTGGACCTGCCCATGGACCGGTGGGGGATCGATGTGATGGTGGCCGGTTCCCAGAAGGCCTTAATGCTCCCTCCGGGGTTGAGCTTTGTGGCCCTGAGCGAGAAGGCCTGGAGGTTCGCCAAGAGGTCCACTTTGCCCAAGTATTACTTCGACCTGCAGGCCGAGCTGCGAAGCCAGCAAAAGAACCAGACCCATTTTACCCCAGCGATCTCGCTGGTGGTGGGTTTAAGGGAGGCCTTGAGGATGATAAAGGAAGAGGGGCTTCAGAATGTCTTTAGGCGTCACGAGCTTTTGGCCCGCGCCGTTCAGGAGGCCGTCCGGGCGATGGGCCTCGAGCTCCTTTCTGACTCGCCGAGCCCGACCCTTACGGCAATAAAGCTCCCCTCGGGGATAGACGGACAAGAACTCAAGAGGAGGCTTGAGGACCGTTACGGACTCATCGTGGCGGGGGGACAGGAGCACTTGAAAGGGAGGATCATCAGGATAGCCCATATGGGCTACTTTGAGCCCTCCGATATCCTTCAGATCATCGCGGCCCTTGAGCTGGAACTGAAGGGGATGGGCTATCCCGTGGAACTGGGCAGGGGTGTCAGTGCCGCCCAGAGGGTCTTTGAGGAGGCTGGCCCATGAAGGTCCTTGTTGCCGACAAGCTTCCCGAGGAAGGGCTGAGGATTCTCAAGGAGGCCGAAGGCATTGAGGTGGAAGTGAAAACCGGTCTTAAGCCCGAGGAGCTTTTGGCGATCATCGATCAGTATGAGGCCCTGATCGTGCGGTCAAGCACAAGGGTCACAAGGGAGGTCATCGAGAGGGGAAAGAGGTTGAGGGTGATAGGGAGGGCTGGGGCAGGGGTTGACAATATCGATGTGGAGACTGCCACAAAAAAGGGCATCGTGGTGATGAATACCCCTGGGGGGAATGCCATGGCAGCAGCCGAACACACCCTGGGGTTGCTCTTTTCGATGGCCAGAAACATACCCCAGTCCTATGTTTCCTTAAAGGAGGGGAAGTGGGAGAGGGACCGCTTCACGGGGGTGGAACTCCACGGGAAGGTCTTGGGGATCATAGGCCTTGGCAACATAGGCAGGATTGTGGCCGAGAAGGCCAAGGGATTGGGAATGCAGGTTCTGGCCTATGACCCCTATATCCCCAAGGAGGTGGCCGAAAAGAAGGGCATAGAACTGGTGGATTTTGATGATCTGCTTCAGAGGTCGGATATTGTCACCGTCCATGTCCCCAAAACCAGGGAGACCATAGGGATGATCAATCGAGAGGCCATCTCGAAGATGAAAGACGGGGTGATGATAATAAATTGCGCCAGGGGCGAGATCGTGGACGAGGAGGCACTGGCTGAGGCCTGCCGCTCGGGGAAGGTGCGTGCCGCGGCAGTGGATGTCTTCTCCCAGGAGCCCCCTCCCCCCGATCATCCCCTCCT